>JAEKKI010000052.1 GCA_019510485.1 Catenulisporales bacterium | reverse complement strand
GCGGCACTACCTTCGTAGCGCGACTCTTAGCCTCCTCGCCGAGCCGAAGACGACGATCTGGCCGTCGCGATCAGTCCGAAAGACTGATGCACCGTTTGAGCCTGCGAGTGCCAGCGTGTCGCGTGCCGGATGACCGTACGTGTTCTCTGAGCCGACGGAGACGATTGATACTCGTGGCCTTACGGCCCTGAAAAAATCTTGATCCTGAAACCGGCTGCCGTGGTGTGGCACCTTGAGGACCACGCTGGAGTTGTTCGGGCCGGAGCCTTCTTCGCTGCCGTGACGATGTTTGCTCTTCTTGCGGGTTCGTTGCGCAGGCGGGTTCGGTTTCACGTTCAGGTTCGCGGCGGGGTCGGGCCAGAGGACGTCCCAGGACAGGGGGCCGTATGCGCGGCGTTCTCCGGCGGTGGCTTGGGAGGTGTGGACTCCGGCGGTGTCAGCCCAGGCGCTGACTTCGGCTGCGCCCCTGGGCGGATCGGGGTCGTCGGTGGTCTCGATCTCGGTCACGGCGCGATCCCGCATGACGCCCGGCACACCGTCGACGTGATCAGCGTGAAAGTGCGTGAGGACGAGCAGCGGGATCTTGCGTATGCCGAGTGTTTTCAGGCATCGGTCGGCCTTCGCCGGATCGGGTCCGGTGTCCACGACGACGGCTTCGGCCGGACCGGAGGCGAGGACGAGGGCGTCGCCCTGGCCGACGTCGCAGGCGGCGAAGAGCCAGCCGGGCGGCGGCCAAGGGGTGGTGCGGCCGCGGATGAGGACCAGGGTCACGGCTGCCGAGGCCAGGACGAACACGAGGGCTGCGACGGTGGCGAGGACTTTCGTTCTCGGGGACCGGTTCGGGCCCTGACCCGATCTCTGATCCGCGCCGCGAAAGCCGTCCCCTCCACGGCTTTCGCGGCCTGTCTGGTCGTTCATCGCGCCTCCCTGCGTGCGGCGATCGCAGCCGTGATGAGGATGAGTGCTGCGTAAGCCGTGAGCAGCGCCACGCTCCCGGCCGGGCCGCCGGGCCAGGAGATCGCCGCGCCGGGGAGGCGGGCGCCGTAGCGGGCGATAGTCACGATGCCTTCGGTCGGCCACTGCGCCAGCCAGGCGACCGCGTGCCCCAATGGAAGCCAGACCGCCGCGGCGAGCAGGGTGACGGCGCCGAGGACCGTGGCCGGGCCGACGCAGAACTCGGCGAGCACATTCGCCGGGATCGACAGCGGCGTGATCTCGGCGGTGAGGGAGACGAGGATCGGCAGGCAGCAGGCCTCGGCGGCGGCGGTGCAGGCTATGGATTCGGCGATGCGATGCGGCACGCGGCGGTCGGTCAGCGCGTGTAGCCAGCCCGGCGCCAGGATGAACAGTCCTGCGGTCGCCGACAGTGACAGCGCGAAGCCGAAGGAACGGGCGAGCCAGGGGTCGAAGAGGAGCAGCAGCGTTCCGCCCGCGCACAGCAGGGGGATGCCTCGCGCGCGCCGTCCGTTCGCGGCCAGCAGGAGCGACAGCAGCGCCATCACGCTGGCGCGGACCATCGAGGGTTCGGGGCGTGCCAGGACGGTGAAGCCGAGCACGATGCCCAGACCGGAGAGAATCAGGAACCTGCCGCGTACACCCGCCAGGCGCGCGATCGGCATGGCCGCGGCGAGCAGGAACACCAGGTTCTCGCCGCTGACGGCCGTGAGGTGCGACAGGCCGGTGGTGCGGAACGCGGCGGAAAGACTGTCAGGCTCCTGCGACACGTCGCCGATCACGAGGCCGGGCAACAGGCCGCGCGGGTCGGCGGGCAGACCGGCGCAGGCCTCGCGAAGCCCTTGGCGCAGGTGCCCGGCGAGGCGCTGGAGCGCGGTGGGGCCGGCGAGGATCTGTGGCGGGTGGCTGGCGGGGACGGAGAGGGCGGCGGCGTCGGGGGTGTCCGGTCGCGCCGGGCGGAGGCGGGCTGTGATCTGGACGCGGGTGGACGGCAGGAGGCGCCACGCGTCCGGGTTCGACGCCAGGACGGTGGCGGGCAGGCGGGTGCGCTGGCCGTTCACGCGCTCGACGCGGACCGGGACGATGGCGAAGGGGCCGTGTGCGTGTGGCGAGGTGACGGTGCGGGGGTCGTCCGTGATGACTGCTTCGACAGTCGCGCGGGCGTGCGCTGCGGCGAGGCGGGGCAGCGGGCCGGTGTGGCTGGCGATGGTGCGGGTGGTGGCCGCGGTGCCGGCGCCGGCGGCGATGAAGCAGGCTGCTGCGAGGGTGCGGCGGCGGGTTCTGGTGCGGAGTTGGGCGTTGGATGCCGTTCGGCGATCTCTCGCGGCGAGGAGCAGAACGGTTCCCGCCACTGCGCATGCGGCCCATAGGACCAGTGCGGCACGGGTGGCGAGGCCGTCGCCGAGCCATGCGGCGCTGTAGGCGGCCAGCAGGATCGGCACGAGTCGCAGATCTCGGCGCGACCGCTGGTCGGCGTCGGCGTCGGCGCTGACCGACCGGAAGGTGGCGGTGAAGCTCATGGCATCACACCGTCACCGAATCGCGCATCTCAGCGAACTTGCGCTCGCCGATTCCCCGTACCTCCTGTAGCTGCGCCACCGACGTGAACCGCCCGTGCGCCGCACGCCAGTCCAGAATCCGCTGTGCCATCGCCGGCCCGACGTCCGGCACGGACTCCAGCTGCTCCAACGTCGCGGTATTCAGATTCACGACCGTCCCGCCCTTCCCGCCTTTCGCGCGCTTCCCCTTCGGCGGCCCGCCCGACGGCGCCACGCCCAGTGCCGGACTCGGCTCCCCCGCGATCCCGACGCGCAACTGCTCGCCGTCGGTGACGAGCCGCGCCAGGTCGAGCGCTGTGGCGTCGACTCCCGGCAAGGCGCCGCCGGCTGCGGCCAGTGCTTCGTAGACGCGCGAGCCGGCCGGCAGGGTCTGGACTCCGGGATGCGCTACCTTGCCTTCGACGTCTACGACGACGGTGGGGGTGGCTGTGGGGGTGGCAGTGGCTGTGCCAGCCACAGGGCTCATCGATGCGACGGGCAGACATGGTCGCGACGTCGGCTTGGCCGGTCGATGTGAGATGGTCAGCGTTCGGGCGGCCGGGGATTCGGCAAGGATTCGCCAGCGAACCGCCTCGGTCAGTGGTCCGCCGCCTTCGCCTCCGCTGCCCTCGCTGCTGCCGCCATCGCTGCCGACTCCGACCTGCCGCGCAGGCGGCTGGGGCACGCGACTGCCGACCGAGCCCATGAGCGCGCGCGGCGTCGCGGCGGGGGAAATCGATGCGGTCGGGCATGCGTCATCGCGGCCTTCGGGCGCAGGTGCAGCCCTCGCGGGTCGCCGCTCAGGCACCGTCTCGTTCGCCGCTGTACCCCCGCCCCCCTCCCCCTCCCCCACCCCCGCCCCAACCTCGACAACAGTCCCCTGCGACCGCGCCCAGTACCAACCCCCCACCGCCGCACCCGCAACAGCGACCAGCGCGAGCGCCACGACCGCGGCGACACTCAGACCCCAGCGCCCACGCATGGTGTCGGGAACCCGGGTACTGACCCGCTCGGCAGCCTTGCGCCACCACGGACGGTCGGCAAAGCGACGGGCGGCCAGAGCCTCGGACAGCGGCATGGGACCCGACGCGGCAGGCGACCAATACCGCGCCGGATCCCGTTGGAGCGAGGCCAGCCGGTCCCGTGCCGTCAGCTGCGGGCTGCGGGGTTGGGCGCTGCCGTGCGGCGGGGGATCCGGGCTTGTTCGTTCCATGTCTGCGACGGTAGATCAGGCGAAAGCTCCCATACCAGGATGAGATTCGAACCTGTGGATAAACCGCCGCCGATGTGGTCGCAGATCGCTCATTCGGCGTAGTGGCAGGCGGGCTCTCAGCACAGATTCATCTTGAGATAGCGAAAGGGCGGGGTGCCTTCGATGACCGCCTGCCTGACACGGGTGATGAAGACCCCGACGATCGGCGCGTTGAGGGGAGGTCGTCTCCCGCGACGACGGAGAGAACCTCCGGCATACGGATATGAGGCTGGCGAGACTCACCGAGGCGCGCGACTGGTCGAGACCATACTGACCGGCGTGGACCTCACCCAGGCTGACCTTCGCGAGGCCGATCTACGCAAGACCCAAGCTCAGAACACGGTGTTCCGCCACGCCGACCTGCGCAGGGCACGCCGATCCACAGATCACCGATGAGTTTGACCGGCACGCATCGTCAGACCCAACACAACGAACCTCCGGAAAGGGCAGTCCCATGACCAAGCTGAAAGCAGAAGACGCCCGGCGAGCAATCGTCGAGCACACCCGGCGCCTGGGCGAATCAGCAGCCGCCGCCGGGCCTGACGCCGCCGTGCCGACCACCCCGGGGTGGACCATCTCCGACCTCGTCGAGCACGTGGGCCAGTCCCAGAACTGGGTCTCGGAGATCATCGAGCGGCGCATCACCGACCCCACACAGCTGCCCACCGAGATGGCCGTGCTCCCCGCCGACCCCCGCGAGTGGCAGGCGTGGCTGTCGGAGTCCGCGCAGCGGGTCGCGGGCGCGTGCTCCGATGACGCGCTCGACGCGCCGGTGTTCAACCCCGCGGCCGATGAACGGTCCGGGACTCGATTCTGGATGTCCAGCGCCCTCAACGAGGCGGTCGTCCACGGGTTCGACGCGGCCAACGTCGCGGGCCGACCGGCCGACATCGACGCCGACATCGCGGCCGCGCTCATCAGCAATCACCTCGCGATGCTCACCTCCCCCACGTGGGAGATGCTGCGATCCGAATCCGCCCACGCCATCCGCGGCACCGGGCAGACCCTGCAGTGGCTGGCCATCGACACCGCAGACGACGCCGGCGCCTGGTTCGTCGAACGGCGCCCCGGCGGCGCGACGTGGCAGCCCGGAACCCGGCAGGCCGATGTGACGGTGACCGGCCCGGCACGATCGCTGTTGCTGGCCTTGACCCGACGACTCCCTCTCACCGACCGCGAAGCCGCCGACATCAACGTCGACGGCGACACCGCCCTCGCCCAGCACTGGCTCGACAACACCGCCCATGTCAGCGGCTGACCGGCACCGATGCGCCCGCCGCCATGACGAAGACAACATGAGGACTTGCCGGTCTCTCACATACCGGTGATCAAGACCTTCGGGGGAATGCGATAGCGGGCCCGGCGGATCCCGAGGTCGACGGCCTGGTTGATGGTGCCTCCACGCCGGCGCGTACGACGTAGCGGGCCTGCCAGTCCTGGGTCTTCTCCGCCTCGCGGGCGGCGGTCTGCAGTTGGTGGACCTCGCGCGGGGGGACGGTGAGTTGGCGGCGGCCGGCCTTGGAGATGGTGCACAGCTGCCGGGCCGGGCACGGCAGGCAATCGGTACTGGCGAAGGTCACCACCACCTTGGGTTTGCCGTCGCAGACCACCGGGTTCCAGGTCGCGCTGGTGTTGCCCTACGGATAGGTGGCGGTGTGGGTGTCGAAATCGAAGGCGAACGCGCCCCGGTCGTAGCCGTTGCCGGTTCTGGCCTGCACGGAGGTGTCGGCCAGCAATGGGGTGACCATGTCGATCCCCGCGCTGCGGGCAGCGGGTCGGGGCGGTCGGCGTTGACGCGGCGTCCGGTGTGGATCACCAGATCGCTGTCAGCATTCGACTCGGTCAGGTCGGGGCGGGCCTCGATCAGCTCAAGAAGCGCCGCTGAATCTCCTGGCGATAGTCCTCGTGGCTGTTGTCGATGTGGGTGGCCGCGGCGGCCGCGGCCTGTTCGGAAAGACCGTCGTGGATGGCATCGAAGATGACCCGGTGTTCCTTGGCGGCGATCCCGACCCGGGAGCTGACTGTCCCGTTCATGCCGATGACGGCGGACTGGTGCTGCAGGGTGCGGGCTGAGCCGAGGGCTTCGGCCAGGAAGGGGTTGTGGGCGGCGATCGCGACGGCCCGGTGGAAATCGTCGTCGGCGCGGCAGAACAAGTCCATGTCGCCCAGGCGCACGCCTTCGTCGGTGCCGGCCACGGCGGCCGCGATCGCTCGCAGATCGACGGGGGTGGCGCGCTGCGCAGCCAGCTGCGCTGCCCCGACCTCCAGGAGTCGGCGGAACTCGAACAATATGGCCACGTGGCTCATGTCGGCCGGCATGAAGTACGGCCGGTCGGCCTTGGCCGCGCCCAGCAGCCCGGGTTCGTCGGCGACGAACAGGCCGCGGCCCCGCTGCGCGCGGACCCGGCCCAGCGCCGAGAGGATCTTGACTGCTTCGCGGGCCACCGACCGGCTGACATCCAGGGCCTGGGCGAGTTGGGCTTCGGTCGGCAGGCGGTCGCCGGGGTGCAGGTTCCGTTCGGCGATGTACTCCAGGATCCGCTCGGCTGTGACCTCGTAGCCCGGCCGGTAGCCGTCTCCCTCAGCGGTCGACGACCGCACCGTTTCCGGGTCCGTGCTCATCCCCACATCCGTGCCTTCCACGCAATCCCCAGGCTCAAGTTGACGCGTTCACTCGTCCTAGTCGAGAAGAATACGACTCATTGACAAGACGGTCCACCGGCCCCGCCTTGACCGTGCTGCCTCGCGCCGCCGCCGGCGGCTACCAGAAGGATACGTGGAGGTTACGGAGAACTCCCGGCGGCATAACGAGTGCCTGCTTTTAGCCTGATTTGTCCACCTCCTAGAGTCCGGCCCGGGAAAATTAATAGCATCCATCCTCTTGCCATACCGGGGCTAGTCGTGGATGAATGCCACTCATCACAGCTGAACGTCGAGGTAACGGAGAGGCATGAGTGCGCATCACACATGTCGAGTGCCATCGGGTGAAGGCGCCGGCGGCCGACCCGCCGTTCGTCTGGCGGGACGGCCTGCCCGGGTCCGGTCCGGCCCAGACCGGCGCCGTGCTGCGCATCGTCGCCGACGACGGCCACGAGGGCGTGGCTTTCCTGCCCAGCCGTGCGGCGATCCTGGAGGACGTCCTGGACCGGATCCTGCGTGACGAACTCATCGGCGCTGACCCGTTGCAGCGCGAGTGGCTGTGGCACCGGGTCTGAGAGCTGGACCGACTGGAGGAGTTCCCGATCTACCTGCTCGGGCTGGTCGACGTGGCGTTGTGGGACCTGGCCGCCAAGGGTCGCGGAGTTCCTGGACGTCGCCGACCAGATCCAGGAGCTGGGCTACACCTCGATCAAGCTGCACACCTGGGGCGACTGGCGCCGCGACGCCTACCTGTGCGTGGCGCTGCGCGAGCACGTCGGCGACGGATTCCCGCTGGCCTACGACGGCTCGGCCGGGTTCGACCTGCCGGACGCGATCCGGCTGGGCACGGTGCTCACCGAGGCCGGCTACCTATCAGATCGCCCTGGCCGCGATCGTCACCATCCTCCCGGTGCTCGTGGTGTTCCTGTTCTCCCAGCGCGCACTGGTCTCCGGAATGCTCGCCAGAGCCGCGAAGGGCTGACCTCCGGTCCCGGCCCAGCCGCCTCGGAGGCCGGGACCCCACCGATTCCGTGCCCTGCGGCGGCTGAGGGGCCGCAGGGCACGGGCACCACCGCCTGGCTCACGACACGGGGAATCCGTTCCGAATCGCCGTCCACGACATATCCCGCTCACCAAGAAAAGGAAGAGTGCCGAACCATGTCTGACAGCACCTTGAGAACCCGGCCTCGCAGACGAGCCCGGCTGGCCGCCGCCGTCGTCCTCGCGCTCGGCGCGGGCGGCGGCGTGCTGGCCGTCTCCCCGTCCGCCTCGGCGGCCGTCCAGACCACGATCTACGCCTCGCCTTCAGGCAGCGGCAGCGCCTGCTCCTCGGCCAGCCCGTGCTCGATCACCCAGGCACGGCTGAACGTCGAGGCCGCCGACTCGAACATGAGCGGCGACATCGTAGTGCAGCTGGCCGGCGGTACCTACCGGCTGTCCGCCCCGCTCACCTTGACCAGCGCCGACTCCGGCAGCAACGGCCACCGGGTGATCTGGCAGGCCGCCCCTGGCAGCACCCCGGTCATCACCGGGTCCCACACGGTCAGCGGCTGGCAGCAGGTCGGGACGTCGGCGATCTGGCGGGCCCAGGTGCCGGCGGGCACCCAGAGCCGGCAGCTGTACGTCAACGGCGTACGCGCCACGGTCGCCCGGACCTCCGGTGCCCCGTCCGGCTGGTCGGTCAACGACGCCGGCTACGCAGTCGCCTCCGGCGGCACCCGGCTGGACACACTGGCCGATCCCAAGGATGTCGACGTCGTCGGAGTCCAACAGTTCCGCTGGTCCACCTGCCGGGTCGTCTCGGCCACCGCCACGCAGATCACGATGCAGCAGCCCTGCTGGGCCAACCGCAAGATCGCCGGCGTGAAAACGTCCTACCTGCAGAACAACGTCGCCTACCTCAACCAGCCTCGCCAGTGGTCCCTCGACTCGAGCGCCGGCTACGTCTACTACCAGCCGGCGTCCGGTGAGAACCTGGCCACCGCCGACGTGGAACTCCCGGTGCTGGACCAGCTCGTGAACGCCCAGGGCACCGCGAGCGCCCCGGTCCACGACATCACCTTCAGCGGGCTGACGTTCGCCTACGCCACCTGGAACATGCCCAGCGGGCCGGAGGGCTACGTCAGCGTCCAAGGCGGCGCCCGCATCGTCGGCAGCGGCAATCCCGGCTACAACTTCCTGCGCGATCAGTGGACGCCGATGCCCGGCAACCTGGAGTTCTCCTACGCCAACGGCATCGTCATCGCCAACAACACACTGCAACACCTCGGGGCGGCCGCCCTGGTCTTCGACCGTGGCAGCTACAACAACACCGTGTCCGGCAACACCATCACGGACGTGTCCGGCAACGCGATACGGGTCGGCGGCTTCGCCGCCGAGGACCACCATCCCAGCGACTCCCGCGACACCGTCCACGACACCACGATCACCGGCAACACCGTCCAATACGCCGGGCAGGACTTCACCGAGGCCAACGGAATCTTCGTCGGCTACACCACCCACACGGTCATCGACCACAACGCTGTGAGCCACATGCCCTACTCGGCGATCTCCGTCGGCTGGGGCTGGGGAGTCCCGGACCAAGGAGGCGCCGATACCCGGTACGCCTACCTGTACCAGGCGCCTTATAACTATCCGCGCTACACCACACCCACCACCAGCGCGAACAACCAGATCACCAACAACCGCATCGACGACATCCTCAACACCGGGATGGTCGACGGCGGGGCGATCTACGTCAACGGCGCCCAGCAGGGCACCCTGGTGCAGGGCAACTACATCACCAACGAGCCAACCCTCAACGTCCTGTATCCCGACGAGGGCGCCTCCTACACCACCTGGCGCAACAACGTCGTCGGCGTCGGCGACAGCGGGGCCCGCTGGTACAGCCTGTGGACCCACTCGGGGAACATCCACGACAACGTGATCGACAGCAACTGGACCAACGACTCCAACTTCTACTGCGACACGAACCCGAGCTGCACGGCGAACAACACCGTCACCAACAATACCGTGGTCACCAATGGCGTCTGGCCGGCGGGCGCGCAGACAGTCATCGCCAACGCCGGGCTCGGATCGTCCTCCGGGCACCTCGGCCCGATCGTCTCGGGGCTGAACGTGTCGCCGACCAAGTGTGCCGACGACTACAGGAACTCCTCGGACAAGAACACCGCGATCGTAGACCTGTATGACTGCAACGGTTCCGCGGCCCAGCAGTGGAGCGTGCCCGGCGACGGGACCGTGCGGATCAACGGATTGTGCATGGACGCCCTCGGAGCCGT
The DNA here is from genome assembly GCA_019510485.1 of Catenulisporales bacterium. Taxonomy (GTDB): domain Bacteria; phylum Actinomycetota; class Actinomycetes; order Streptomycetales; family Catenulisporaceae; genus Catenulispora. The sequence goes on along the minus strand of JAEKKI010000052.1, from coordinate 9,451 downwards.
CGCCGCCCCAGGCACCAAGGTCGGTCTGTGGTCCTGCACCGGCGGGGCCAATCAGCAGTGGACCCCGCAGGCCAACGGCAGCCTGAAGAACGGCATGTCCTACTCCGGAGGGCTGTGCCTGGACGTCCCCGGGGCCAACTCCAACAACGGCACCCAGCTGGTCATCTGGGACTGCAACAGCGGCACCAACCAGAAATGGACGATGCCGTAGCCGAGGCGACCCTCGCCCATGTCCCAGAGCTCGCCCTGGCCGTCTGAACGAATTAGCCGGCCAGGGTCGCTGGGCGCGCAAAAAAGAGCGGCTGCCCTCCCGCAGGAAAGACAGCCGCCCAAACCAGCCGGCAGCGAAGCCGAGGCCGAAGCGCCGGCTACACCGCACCCACCGTCCGATACGGCTCCAACTGCGCAGCCAGATCCCCATGAATCAGCGCCCGGACCAACGTCCCGTGATCCGTGTGCTCCTCCTTGAGCATCTCGCCCTCAGCGTGGATCCGAGCCACCAGGTCGCCGCGGCCATACGGCACCAGTGCCTCCAGCTCCACGCCAGGACGCGGCAGGTCCCGCTCGATAGCGGCGAGCAGTTCCTCGATGCCCTCGCCGGTGCGGGCCGAGACCACGACGCTGTGTGGCTCCCGCCGCAGCAGCCGGGCCAGGACCGCGGGGTCGGCCAGGTCGGCCTTGTTCAGGACCATCAGTTCCTTGACGTCGCCGGCGCCCAGGTCGGCGAAGACGGCGCGGACCGCCGAGATCTGGCCCTCGGGGTCCTCGTCGCTGGCGTCCACCACGTGCAGGACCAGGTCGCTCTCGCCGACCTCCTCCAGCGTGGAGCGGAAGGCCTCGACCAGCTGGTGCGGGAGGTGACGTACGAAGCCGACCGTGTCCGACAGGGTGTAGGTGCGGCCCGCGGCGGTCTCCGTGCGGCGGACCGTGGGGTCCAGGGTGGCGAACAGGGCGTTCTCCACCAGGACGCCGGCGCCGGTGAGGCGGTTCAAGATCGAGGACTTGCCGGCGTTGGTGTAGCCGGCCAGGACGACCGAGGGTACCGAGCCGCGGCGGCGTTCGGCGCGCTTGGTCTGGCGGCCCTTGCTCATGTCCGCGATCTCACGGCGCAGTTTGGCCATGCGTTCGCGGATGCGGCGGCGGTCGGTCTCGATCTTGGTCTCACCGGGGCCGCGGGTGGCCAGGCCACCTCGGCCGCCGCCCATCTGGCGGGACAGCGACTGACCCCAGCCGCGCAGGCGCGGGAGCATGTACTGCATCTGCGCCAGGGCGACCTGGGCCTTGCCCTCGCGGGACTTGGCGTGCTGGGCGAAGATGTCCAGGATCAGGGCCGTCCGGTCGATGACCTTGACCTTGACCACGTCCTCCAGCTGGATCAGCTGGCCGGGGCTCAGCTCGCCGTCGCAGATCACCGTGTCGGCGCCGGTGGCCAGGACGATGTCGCGCAGCTCGGCGGCCTTGCCGCTGCCGATGTAGGTGGCCGGGTCCGGGCGCTCGCGGCGCTGGATCACGCCGTCGAGGACCTCCGAGCCGGCCGTCTCGGCCAGCGCCGCGAGCTCGCGCAGCGACAGCTCCGCGTCGGACGCGGTGCCCTCGGTCCAGACGCCGACCAGGACCACGCGCTCCAGGCGCAGCTGGCGGTACTCGACTTCGGTGACGTCCTCGAGTTCGGTGGACAGTCCCGCCACCCGGCGCAGCGACGCGCGCTCCTCCAGGTCGAACTGGTCCCCGTCGTGGTCGGACCCGGCCCACCGGTTGCGATAGAGCGGGGCCGGCGCGTCGAAGACGTCCTCGGTGTCCCACTCGGCTTCCGGCGTGTCGTGGTCGTGCGATACGTAGACCTCGTCGCGGGCAGCGTCGTTGTGGGATTCCGTCATGTGTTTCCTCTTCATCAGTGGTGACAGTCGCGGCGCCGGAACGCCGCGGGGCGGGGAGAAAGGCTCTCCCCGCCCCGATGGTGGCACGTCAGCGCGATCACCGACACCGGGTTTTCACCGGCCGGTCGGCGACGGCAGCCGAGAGGTGCCGAACGTGTAGGGGTTGTCAGGACCCGGCAGCGGCGAACCCGGAAGGTAGGGCAGCGGGCCGATCGGGGGCTGCGGGCCCAGCGCCGGGGCGATCCCGGTGCCGAGCGCGGCCTGCGGTACTGCGCCCGACTTGGGCGTCACCCGCGGCGAGCCGGAGGGCGGTCGGGAGTTGCCCGGCCGGCTGCCGGCCGAGCGGTTGGTGATGGCGGCCGTCGGGATCTTCGCGGTCGGCAGCGTGCGGGCCCCGCGCGGGGCGCCGGCACCCACACCGACCACGACGGGCCGCTGGCCGGGCTGTCCGGACTGGCCGGTACGGGCCTCGCCGTCGCGCGCGTCGACCCGGTCCTGGCCGGTGCGCGCCGTGGGCATCGGGACGCGCTGCGCGCCGCGGCCGTCGGCGGGCACCAGGCGGCCCAGTTCGGCGGCCTCGATCTCCGCGGCCAGTTCGGCGGCGGCGAGTTCGGTCGACAGTTCCAGCAACACGTCGGAGAGCTTGACCTCCAACGCGTCGCAGATGGCGGCCAACAATTCGCTCGACGGTTCCTTCTGACCCCGCTCCACCTCGGAGAGGTAGCCGGGGGACACCCGCGCCGTAGCTGCGAGCTGACGGAGCGTGCGTCCGCTGCGCTGCCGCCGGCCGCGCAGCACGTCGCCGAGTAAGCGGCGAACCAAGATCATCTCGGCTTCCCCTCCCTCATCGTTTCCGCTGGCCTGCTGGTTTTCGTATGAGAATCATGAGCCTGTGGAGCCACCGTACCCCGGCTGTTGCCGGATTACTCTCCTGCTCTTCTTGTTGTTATGCCCCGTTCAACCGTTCTCAACGATGACGACGGGGTTTCCATTCCGATAAGTTGCCTCCGGAGCCTCGAGCGGCTCCGTGGCTACACCTCCACCGTATCCCGCGGCACTGACAAGCGCTGGGTGATGGTCGCCTCATGGACGCGATCGAACGGCCACACGGTACACGTTGGGTATCCGCTCGGTGACGAAACAGCATCATCTGTCACGGTCGTCACACCCGATTCAGATGTGCTGGTGGCATCTCACATTTCGAGCGAACCGTGCTCAGCGCATCCAGGCCCGCTCCGGAGCCGCGGCGGCCGGGCGTTCGGCCAACTCGGCCAGGGCGAGGTCGACGGCGGCGTCGAGTTGCGGGTCCCGTCCGGCGTTGGCGTCGGCCGGGGTGTATTCGACCTCGACGGTGGGCTCGCAGCCGTGGTTCTCCAGGCCGTAGCCGACCGAGGCGAACCAGTTCATGTACTTGGGCTGCATCACCGCCGTGCCGTTCAGCAGCCGGAACCGCGCGTCGATGCCGACCACGCCGCCCCACGTCCGCATCCCCACGATCGGCACCCCGCGATCCTTGAGGTGCTGGTTGATCATGTCGCCGTCGGAGGCGGAGTACTCGTCGCACACCGACACCAGCGGCCCGCGCACCGCCAGCGGCGGATAGGTGCGCGGGACCTTGCCGCGCACCAGCTTCCATCCGACCACCCGGCGCATCAGGTGCTCGACGACCAGCGCGGAGGTGTTGCCGCCGCGGTTGTCGCGGGTGTCGACGATGAGCCCCTCGCGCGCGGTCTGGGTCGCCAGGTCGCGGTGGAACGCGGCCCAGCCCCGCGCCGCCTGGTCCGGCAGGTGCACATAGCCGAGCCGCCCGCCGGAGCGTTCGTGGACGTAGGCGCGGCGGTCCGCGACCCAGGCCTGGTAACGCAAGAGGCGCTCGTCTTCGAGGGGGACGATGACGGCACGGCGCGGCGAAGCACCCTCCCCGTCCCGCCACAACGACACCTCGGTCGGTTTCCCGGCCTTGCCTGCCAGCAACGGCCCCGGTCCGAGTTCGGCGTCCACCGGCCGGCCGTCGATCGCTATCAGGACGTCGCCGACCCGCGCGCCGACGCCCGGGGCCTGGAACGGCGACCGGGCCTGCGGCACCGAGGCGTCGCCGGGCAGGATCCGCGCGATGCGCCAGCGGCCGTCGGGATCGCGTTCCAGGTCGGCGCCGAGCCATCCCAGCCGGCGGGCCGGATCGCCGGCGTATCCGTCGTCGAAGGCGTACGCGTGCGAGGTCCCGAGTTCGCCCTGCATCTCCCACAGCAGGTCCACGAAGTCGTCCCGGGTCGCGACCGCCTCGGCCAGCGGCGCGTACCGGTCGCGCACCGCGGGCCAGTCCACACCTCCCAAGTCGTCGCGCCAGTAGAAGTCGCGCTGCAACAGCCACGCCTCGTTCAGGCCCTGCCGCCGCTCGGCGACCGGGTCCACCATCACCCGGATCCGCTCCAGGTCCAGCGGCTCGCGGTCGCCGTTGTCCGGCCGGGAGTCCACCGGCTGCAAGCGCAGCACCCCGCCGTCGCGCACCAGCACCCGGCAGCCGTCGCCGCTGACGCTGAACGCGTGCGCCTCGTCGGCCAGCGTCAGGGTCTCGCGCTTGGCGAAGTCGTAGCGGCGCAGCCGGGGCTTGTCGGGATCGGGCGAGGCCTCCGAGGCGCTGTCGCCGAGCGCGCCGTGCTTGAAGCTCTCCAGCCACAGCACGCCGCCCTTCGCGGCGGCCAGCCGCGAGTAGTCGCCGGCCGGCACCGGGAACGGCACTATCCGGCCGGTGATGCCCTCGGCGTCGACGCGGGTCTCGTGCCCGGAGTTGCCCGAGCCGCCCGGGTTACCCGGGTTGGCCGGGTTCCCCGCCTCGGAGCTGGATTCGCCGGACCCGGGCTTCGGCTCCTCGCCGATCGGCCGCCCCTTCAGCGACGGCGCGAACGGCGACGGCTCATCGGCCGACAGCGGCACCAGATACGGCCGCACACCGGGCATGAAGTAGAGGTCGAACACCTCGTCCGCGTAGTAGGGGTCGAAGGTCCGGTTGGACAGGAACGCCAGGTGCTTGCCGTCCAGCGTGAACGCCGGGCTCCAGTCGAGGAACCGCCCGTCGGTGACGTCCAGCGGCGTCACCGTCGCCACGTCGGCGATCCGGATCCGGCGCGGGCCGTCGGCCTCGCTGCCCTCGGCCCACGCCAGCCACTTCGAATCCGGGGAGAACGCCGGGTCCTCGGCCAGCGTGCCCCAGGCGTTGTGCGGTCCGGAGACCACGACCCGAGCCGTCCCGCTGTCGACGTCGACCAGCAACAGCCGGTTGTCCTCGGTGCACACCGCCAGGTACGCCCCGTCCGGCGAGCCCGCCATATCGGAGACGCGGGTCACCTCGCCGGTCAGGATCCTGCGAACGGTGGCGGGGGCAGCGGCATCCGGGCCGCCGTCCACCGGCCCGATCTCGATCGACCACTCGCCGCCGGCGTCGGTGACCCACGCGGCCAGCCCGGTGTCGCCGAGTACCACCGGCACCCGCGCCCGCACCCCCGGCGTGACCGCGAGCGCCCGCGCCGGGCCGTCCTTGGCGGTCAGCCAGTGCAGCGTGCCGCGCACCTCCACGGCCGCGGCCCGGCCGGTGCGGTCGGCCGCGAACCCGCCGATGTTCTTCGCCGCGCCGGCCGGGAACTCCGTGCGGCCTATCCGGGTGCCGGCCAGCCGGACGTCCAGCGGCCGCGATTCGTGCTCCAGCGACTCCAGCAGCCACAACCTGCCGCCGCGCATGTAGACGATCCGGGTGCCGTCGGCGCCGGCGTGCCGGGCGTAGAAGCCGGACGGTTCATCAGTGTGCTGACGCAGGTCGGAGCCGTCCGGCAGACAGGAGTAGAGCTCTGACACCCCCGAGGCGTCCGACAGGAACACCGCGCGGCCGCCGACCCACATCGGCCGCTCCAGGTTGCCTTCGTGATCGCGCAGGATCCGCCGGAAGTCGCCGGTGCCGTCGGCGTCCACCCACAGCTTCCCGGCCCGGCCGCCGCGATACCGCTTCCACCACGCCGCGTCGTGCACGATGCCGCGCCGGGTCATGACGGCGCCGCCGGGGCCGTGCACGGCGAGCGCCTGCAATGTGCCATAGGGCAGCTCCCGCGGGATGCCGCCCTCGGCCGCGATGGCGTGGGCGCGCACGTCGCCGCGCATCGGCAGCCGCCCACCGGCGACGATCACCTCGTGGTCCGACGACCAGCCGAGGATGTCGGTCCGGTCGTCGGCCCAGTACGTCAACCGCTTCGCGTCCCCGCCGTCGACCGAGGCGGCGTACGCCTCCGGCGCACCGTCACGCCGCCGCGCCCAGGCCACCCGGGTGCCGTCCGGCGACAGCCGCGGGTTGCGCGCCGGCTGCCAGTCCGACGTGAACCGGGTGGCCCGCACCGGGGCGCCCGGGTCCGCCCCGAGTTCGGCGAGCCAGACGTCGTCCTCGGCGACGAACGTCAGCAGGTTCCCCGTGAGGTGCGGGAACCGCAGGTAGGAGGTCTGCGACATCAGCTCTCGTACATCCCGGGCAGCGTCGGCGGCGCGGCCGGCGGCTCCTTCGCCAGGGCTTCGAGCGCGATCTCGATCGCTTTGTCCAGCTGCGGATCGCGGCCGGCGGCGAAGTCCTGCGGAGCGAAGTCGACCGGCACCGTCGGCTCGCAGCCGTGGTTCTCCAGCCCGTACAGCCCCACCGAGTCGAAGGCGAACGCGAAGCGCGGCTGGGTCACCGAGGTGCCGTCGACCAGCCCGAAGAAGTCGTCGATGCCGACCACGCCGCCCCAGGTGCGTGCGCCGACGACGGTGACGCCGTAGTCCTTGAACGCCTGGTTGATGATGTCGCCGTCGCTGGCGGACTGCTCGTCGCAGACCGACACCAGCGGCCCGCGCAGCGCGTAGGCGGGATACGGTTCGGGGATCTCGCCACGGCCGTAGTCCCAAGCGATGGGCCTGCGCATCAGCTTCTCCACCACCAGGCCGGAGGTCTCCCCGCCGCGGTTGCCGCGGGTGTCGACGACCACGCCGTCCTTGGCCACCTGTGCGCGCCAGTCGCGGTGGAACTCCGCCCAGCCGGGCTCGGCCTGGTCCGGCAGGTGCAGATAGCCCAGGCGGCCGCCGGACTTCTCCAGCACGTGGGCGCGCCGGTCGGCGACCCAGGCCTGGTAGCGCAGGGGGACCTCGTCGGCGATCGGGACGACCACCACGGCGCGCTGCTCGCCGGTCGCGGCGCTCCGCACCGTCAACTCAGCGGGCTGACCCGCCTTGCCCGCCAGCAGCGCGGCCGGGCCGACGAGCGGCGGCACGGCGACTCCGTCCACGGCGACGATCGCGTCCCCGACCCGCACGGCGACGCCCGGGGCCAGCAGCGGCGAGCGGGCGCCGGGCACCGAGCTGGCGGGCGTCCTCGCGGGGCGGCTGCGCGGCTTGGACGTAGGCGTGGGAGGTCCGGAGTTCGCCTTGCAGTTCCCACAGCAGGTCGGCGAATTCGTCGTCGGTCGCGGTGGCGGCGACCAGCGGCGCGTAGCGGTCCCGGGCCGCCTTCCAGTCGATGCCGTCCAGGCCCGGCTTGAAGTAGTTCTCGATCTGGAGGCGCCAGGCCTCGCCGAACGCCTGCTCCCGCTCGGCCAGCGGGCTGATCGTGATCCGGATGCGGGACAGATCGACGTTCTCGGGCTTGGCGTCGTCGTCGTGTTTGTCGGCCGGGCGCACCGACAGCGCGCCGTGGTCGGAGACCACCAGGCGCGCGCCGTCGCCGCTGACCGCGTAGCCGTCGAGTTCCTCGGCGAGGGTGAGCTGCTCGCGCTTGGCGAAGTCGAAGCGGACCAGCGAGGGGCGCGGCCGGTCCTGGCCGGAGCCGGCCAGGGTGTCGCCGAGATCGCCGTTGACCGGTTTGGCCAGCCAGGTGACGCCGCCCTTGACGGCCGCGAGGTCGGAGTAGGTGCCGGAGGCGACCGGGAACGGGACGGCGCGGGTCGTGATGCCGTAGGCGTCGACGACGGTGGCCGGGGGCTCAGGGGCCTTCTTCGCTTCCGGCTCATCAGCGCCCTGGGAGTCCTCGTCCTGGACCGGGCGCCCGCCGAGCTCCGGATCGAACGGCGACGGCTCGGTCTCGGCCAGCGGCACCAGGTAGGGCCGCACCGCCGGCAGGAACGAGAAGTCGAAGAACATGTCCTCGTGGTAGGTGTCGAAAGTCCGCGCCGACAGGAACGCCAGGTGCTTGCCGTCGGCGGTGAACACCGGGTTCCAGTCCCGGAAGCGGGGCTCGGTGACGTCGATCGTGGCGAGGCTCGCCACGTCGGCGACCCGGATCTGCCAGGCGTCGGCGACGGCCGAGCGCTGGCTCCAGGCCAGCCACTTGGAGTCCGGGGAGAACGCCGGCTCGGAGGCGAACGATATGCCCCAGCGGGTGTAGCCGCTGAACTTGCCCTCGCCGTCGGCGACGACCCGCAGCGATCCGGCCTCGACGCCGATCAGCAGCAGCTTGTTGTCGCGGGTGGTGGCCGCCAGGTAGCGGCCGTCCGGAGAGGCGACGAGTTCGCGCACGTAGCCGAACTCGCCGGTGAGGATCGTCCGGGTGCTGAGCCCCTCCACCTTGCCGATCTCGATCGAGTACCGGCCGTCGGCGTCGGTGACCCACGCGACCTGGCCGGTGTCGCCGAGCACGACCGGCAGCCGGCCGCGCACGCCGTCCCGGACCAGCAGGCCGCGGGCCGGGCCGTCCTTGTGGGTGAGCCAGTGCACGGTGCCGCGGACCTCGACGGCGCTGGCGCGGCCGGTGCGGTCCGGAGCGACGACGCCGAGGTGGTGCGCGGCCTCGATCGGGCGGCGGGTGGCGGCGGTACGGGCGCCGGGCAGGCGGATGTCCAGCGGGCGCGGCTCGTCTTCGAGGTCTTCCATCAGCCACAGCCGGCCGGCGCGCTGGAACACCAGGCGCACGCCGTCGCTCGCGGCGTGCCGCAGGTAGTAGCCGCCCTCGCCGGTGGTGTGGCGGCGCAGGTCGGTGCCGTCGGGCAGAGCGGAGTAGAGGTCTGCGACGCCCTCGTGGTCGGAGTGGAACACCACGCGGCCGTCGAACCAGAGCGGGTCGCCGAGGTTGCCGTCCAGATCGGGCAGGAAGCGCTGGAACTCGCCGCCGCCGTCCCGGTCGATCCACAGCTGCCCGGCCGCGCCGCCGCGGTAGCCCTTCCACAGGTAGGAGTGGCCCGCGTAGAAGCGGCTCAGGACCGCCGGGCTGCGCTCGGCGCCGGGCTCGGCGATCACCAGGTCGCGCAGGTTGCCGTAGGGCAGGACCTTCGGCTGGCCGCCCTCGAACGGCACCGCGTGCGCGAAGTTGTAGAAGCGGTGGCCGTGGCCACCCCATCCGCGCACGGTCACCTCGTCCGCGGACGTCCAGCCGATCGCCTCGGTCCGCGGATGGCCCCAGTAGGTCAGCCGAGTCGCGGCCCCGCCGTCGACCGGCAGCGCGAACGCCTCCACCCCGCCCTCGCGGGCCGACGTCCACGCCAGCCGCGATCCGTCCGGCGACAATCGCGGCCGCTTGACGGGAGCCCGGTCCGATGTCAGCCGCCAGGCCCGCGCCGTGGCGCCGATGCCGG
>JAEKKI010000005.1 GCA_019510485.1 Catenulisporales bacterium | reverse complement strand
CCGCCGCTGCCGATCGTGGACGTCCGGCACGAGCAGACCGCGGTCTTCGCCGCCGAGGCGACCGCCAAGCTGACCCGGCGGCCGGGCCTGGCCGTCCTGACCGCCGGCCCGGGCATCACCAACGGGGTCTCGGCGGTGACCACAGCGCACTTCAACGGCTCCCCGGTGGTCGTGCTCGGCGGCCGCGCCGCGGATTCCAACTGGGGCAAGGGCGCGCTGCAGGAGCTGGACCATCCGCCGCTGCTGGCGCCGGTGACCAAGCGCGCTGCGACGGTCCACACCACTGCGGAGCTGGCCGCAGACCTCGACGAGGCTTTCACTCTGGCCGAAGCGCCGCACCGCGGGCCGGTGTTCCTGGACCTGTCCCTGGAGGCCGCGTTCGACGTCGATGGCAAGCCGCTACCGCCCGCCGGCACGCGCCGCGCCGTCGCCCCGGATCCAGACGCCCTGGCCACGATCGGCGAGTTGCTGGCCCGCGCCGTCAAGCCCGTGCTCGTCCTCGGCTCCGACGTGTGGACGGACGGCGCCGAGACGGCAGCCCTGGAATTCGCCTCGGAGACCGGAATCCCGGTGATCACCAACGGCATGGGCCGCGGCATCCTGCCGCGCGGCCACCGGCAGCTGGTCACCCGGGCCCGCTCGGCCGCCTTCGGCGGCGCGGACCTGGTGATCGTCGCCGGCACCCCGCTGGACTTCCGGCTCGGCTACGGCTTGTTCGGCGGCCGGGACGGGAACCCGCTGGCGCCGGTGGTGCACCTTGCCGACTCCCCGGACCAGCTCAGCACCCACATCGGCCTGGCCGCCAAAGCAGCCGGCGACCTGTCGACGGCGTTCGACGGCATCGCGGCAGCCTGGCGCGGCGTCGCCAAGCCCGGCGCCTACGCCGACTGGCTGGCCGCGTTGCGGGACAAGGCCGCCGCCGCCATCGCCACCGACCACGACCTGCTCACCGCCGCCTCCGACCCGATCCACCCGGCCCGCGTCTACGGCGAACTGATCCCGCGCCTGGCCGAGGACGCCGTGGTGATCGGCGACGGCGGCGACTTCGTGTCCTTCGCCGGCCGCTTCGTGGAGCCGGCCCGCCCCGGCTGCTGGCTGGACCCCGGCCCCTACGGCTGCCTGGGCACCGGCCTGGGCTACGCGATCGCCGCACGGCTGGCCCGGCCCGCGTCGCAGGTGGTGCTGCTGTTCGGGGACGGCGCGGCCGGCTTCTCGCTGATGGACGTGGACACCCTGGTCCGGCACCGGCTGCCGGTGGTGATGGTGGTCGGCAACAACGCGTGCTGGGGCCTGGAGAAGCACCCGATGCGGGCGCTGTACGGGTACGACGTCGCCGCCGACCTGAACCCGGACGCCCGCTACGACAAGGTGGTGGAGGCGCTCGGCGGCGGCGGGGAGTTCGTCACCGACCCGCGGCGGATCGGGCCGGCGCTGGACCGGGCTTTCGCCTCCGGGGTGCCGTACCTGGTGAACATCGCCACCGACCAGGGCGTCGCCTATCCGCGATCGACCACGGGTTTGTAGGTGCGGTATCGGGCCGAATCCCTTCCGAATCCGTGTTTTGAGACACACCTCACCGTGCCCGTGCGGATCCTGCTTCAGGGCGCGAGATCAACGAGGACAGTACGTCCGCCTACAGCTTGGCCAGGAACCGCTTGGCGTCGACGATCACGCGGGTGATCTCGCCCTCGCCGACCAGGCGGCCGTCGGCGTCGTGCGCGACCACCGCGAAACGCACAAGACGGTCGTCGCGGTGGACGAGTTCGGCGGCTGCGGTGACGGTGCCGCCGACCGGCGTCGGGTACAAGTGGTCGAAGCGGATGCGGGTACCGACGGTGGTCTGGCCGGCGGCGAGCAGAGCGGCGGCCGCGGCCACCGTCGCCTGCTCGGCCAGGGCGATCAGGCGCGGCGTGCCGAGCACCGGCAGGTCGCCGGAGCCGACCGCCTCGGCGGTGTCGGCGGCGGTGACGGCGAGGGTGATCTGCGCTCGGTGCTTCCCGGCTTCGGCTGCGGTCACGCGTAGACACTACACACGCGGTGGAAGGCGGCACGGCGAGCGCGGGTGTTACCTTGCCTGCATGGAGGGCGTGGAGGGCATCGAGGAGTACTGCGGTCAGTGCGGCGAGCCGAAGACACCGGGGACGACGGGGCACGAGCGGTGCGCGGCGCGGGCCGAGCTGGAGCCGCCGCGCTACTGCGCACAGTGCCGGCGACGGATGGTCGTACAAGTGCTGCCCCAGGGGTGGTCCGCGCGCTGCGTGGAGCACGGGACGATCACAGGCTGAGGCCATCGGATACCCGGAACAACGCGCCGCCGGAAAGATCCGGACGGCGCGTCGACGCGTCGCGGAGCGGGCCGGCCGTCAGCCGATCACCGCGATGAGATCGCCCTCCTGCACCACGTCACCCTCGGCCACCGCCAACCGCGACACCGTGCCGGCGATCTCGGCCAGGACCGGGATCTCCATCTTCATCGACTCGAGAATCACGAGGGTGTCGCCGTCCTCGACCTCGGCACCCTCGGACGCCACGATCTTCCACACGTTGGCCACCATCTCGGCGCGGACTTCCTCGGCCACGTTCGACGCTCCCTCGCGGTCTCGCACTAGCAGTAAAGGCGTACCAGCGCATCCAATCATGCCGAGGAGCCGCGGGGACCGCCGGCCGAGCGCGAACGGCCGGTAAGGACCCTCACTCCCCCACCATCCGGCTGAGCGACTCCACCACCGCCGGGTCGTAGTGCACCGCCAGTCCCAGCCGGATGTGGCGCAGCGCCTCGGTGCGCTCGGCCGGCTCCGGCAGGGCGCCGGTCAGGTCGTCGTAGTCGTTGGCGACCCGCAGGATGCGGCTGGGCAGCGGCCCGGCGGCGCCGAAGGGGTCCGGGTGGTGCTCCACGATCTCGGCGGCGTTGCCCAGCGCTCCGGCTCGCCGGATCACCTCGGCGCCGGCCTTGGCCAGCTCGCGTTGGCGCTGCAGGGACAGCGGCGCGGTGCGGCCGCCGTATACGGGTTCGGCGACGGACAGCTGGCCTATGTCGTGCATCAGGCTCGCGTACTCCAGATCCAGCAGCTGCGCCTCGCTCAGGCCCAGCTCGCGACCGATGCGCTGGCAGGTGCGGGCCACGCGCCGGGCATGCCCCGGCTGGGTCAGGCCGGCGACCTCGGTGATCCTTGACAGGGCTCTGATCGTCTCCAGGTGCACTTCCTTGATCCGCGCGAAGCGGCGAAGCGACAGCTGCGTGAACGTCAGCGGCAGGCACAGCGCCGGCAGCACCCACAGCGACATGGTCCGCGTGGCCAGGCACACCAGCAGCGCCGTCGCCACCACCGCCAGGCCCACTCGGTTGGTGAACCGCAGCTCGTCGCGCAGCGCCGCCGGGATCGGCCGCCGGTGCTGCCCGGCCTGCAGCACCGAGCCGACCACGGCGTCGGACACGATCGCCAGGCACAGCAGGCCGGCGGTGACGAGCGCCACCGACACGCTGTGCAGGTGCTTGGTCAGGAACCCGGGATCGGCGGCGACGTTCTCGGCCAGCCGCGGGTCGGCCGGTGCCATGCCGAGCACCCAGCGCAGGTAGAACATGCGGAACACCCATGCCGTCAGCGCCACCATGAGGAACCGCCGCGCGGTGTAGTCCAGCGTGGTGGGCCGCCGCACCGCCAGGTGCGGCACCGACCCGATGAGGAATCCGAACGCGGCCACCGTGATCGCCTGCGAGGCGGTGTGCGCCGCCGGCTCCCGGCCGATCTCGGTGACCACGGCATAGGCCAGCCCGGTCGCCGACCCCAGCGGCGCCGCCTCCCGTCCGCCGGGCAGCCGCACCCGGAACGCCTCGCCGGCGGCGATGATGGCGCCGAACGCCAGCGCGTAGCCGGGCTGGACGAAGCCGTGCGCGGACCCGGCGCCGATCGCGGCGAACGCCACGAAGCAGGCCAGCACCAGCAGCAGCGGATTGCTCTGCGCCCACGCCGACGGCGCGTCGGCGTCCGGGTCGAAGGCGCGGTGGCTCGGCGGCTTGGCGTGGGTCATGCCGCGGATCCTTCGGAATCCCGGGGGTCGGCGGGATCGGCCGGACCGGTCGGACCAGCGGGATCGTGGGTTTCGGGCTCGGGGACCGGCCCGCGTGTGAACCAGCTGGAGGCGGTGTGGTCGCGAGACTGCGGCTCTTCGGGTTCGTGACGCGGTACCGCGTCGTGAACCCCCATCGAGCCGCCGGGGAACGGATCCGGTTCCGCCGGCTCCTCGCCGGGCCGGGTGTCAGCATCGCGCGAGACGTCGCGCAACCGCGCCGGGCCGCCCGGCGGCGGGGGCGCCTGACCCTCGTCCGGATCCGGCTCGCGCACCACCGCCGACTGCATCCGCGCCGACCATCCGTCGTCGAAGCCCGCGGGTTCCATCGGCTCGGCGGCGCGCGGGTTCGGGATGGAGGCGGGGTTGGTCGGCCGGCGGCCGGTATCAGGGTCGGAGTCGGAGTCGGAGCCGCCGAGCTCGTCGGGTTCGGCCAGCCAGCTCGGGGACCAGTCCGAGAACCACTCGGCGGGCACGAACGGGTCGTCGTGGTCGGCGAAGAAGAAGCCGGGCACGCGCTTGGGCAGCGGCCAGGGGCCGGTGCTGGCCGGCGCCGTCTCGTCGGTCGGGGGCTCGGTCGGCAGCTCCGTCGGCACCCAGGGCCGGCCGGCGCGCTCGGCCAGTTCCAGAGCCGCCTCGAAGGCGCGGACCAGGGTCGGGTCGAACTGGGTCCCGGCGCCGCGGCGCAGTTCGGCCACCGCCTCCTCGACCGAGCGCGCGGCGCGGTAGGAGCGGGTGGACGTCATGGCGTCGAAGGCATCCGCCACACCGATGATCCGGGCGAACTCCGGGATCTCGTCCCCGGACTTGCCGGTCGGATAGCCACGGCCGTCCAGGCGCTCGTGGTGGTACAGCACCCCTTCGTAGACCTCGGTCAGGAACCTGATGTCGCGCAGCACCGCCACTCCGTGGTTGGGGTGCATGCACAGCAGCTGGAACTCCTCCTCGGTCAGCCCGCCGGTGC
>JAEKKI010000051.1 GCA_019510485.1 Catenulisporales bacterium | reverse complement strand
GCCGCCGAGGTGGATCAGGATCGCCCAGACGTAGAAGTTGTCCGGAAGCCCGCGGGTGTTGCCGTTGGAACCGCCGGCCTGCCACACCAGGTAGTACCAGACCGCCACGTAGTACAGGGCCTCGCAGCACTGCCACACCAGGAAGTCACGCCAGCGCGGCCGGGCCAGCGCCGCCAGCGGGATGAGCCAGAGCACGTACTGCGGCGAGTAGACCTTGTTCAGCAGCACGAACACCGCGATGGTCAGGAACGCCAACTGCGCGAAGCGCGGGCGCCGCCGCGACATCAGGCCCAGCAGCGCCACGCCCAGCCAGGCGGCCAGGACCAGGGCGATGATCACCACGTTCTTGTTCGGCGGCTCCCAGGCCCACCAGTGCCGGATCGCGAACCACGGCGAGCCGAGGTCGATCGGCCGGTCGTCGTTGAAGGTGAAGAAGTACTTCCAGCCGTGGAAGGCGAAGATGATCACCGGGGCGTTCACCACCAGCCAGGCGGCCGCCGCCGAGCCCGCGGTCGCGCTCCACTGCCGCATGCGGCCGGCGCGCCAGCACAGCACCAGCAGGGGGACCAGCAGGAACACCGGGTACAGCTTGGTCGCCGAGCCCAGGCCCAGGGCGATGTCGGCCACCACCGGCTTGTTCCGCGCCCAGGCCAGCATGCCCACCGACGCCAGCGCGACCGCGATCAGATCCCAGTTTATGGTCCCGGTCAGCAGCAGTCCCGGCGCCAGCGCGAACATCGCCGCGTCCCACGGCCTTCGCCCCGCCAGCCCGATCACCGCCAGCACGCAGATGATCGAGAACGCGATCAGGAACCACGTGGTGACGTCGTAGAACCACCGCACCTGGTCAGGCGTGGTGTCCCCGAGCTTCTGCGCCAGCAGCGCCGCGGTCTCCATCGCCGCGCCGGCCACGACCGGATACTCCAGCCCGTAGTTGCCGCCGGCCGGGTCGCTCTGCCGGTACGGCGTGAGGTGCTTGTCGAACCCGCGCCCGTAGTACATGTACGGCACGTCCGTGTAGCACAGGTGGTTGTACTGCTGCTTGCCCGAGCCGTTCCACGCGGTGTTGTAGCACGGGGAACGCTGCGCCACGCCGAGCCCGAGCGTGAGCAGCGTGAGCAGGACCAGCACCCGCGCCACCACCTTGACGGCGCCGCGCGAGCCCAGCCGCGGCCGCCAGGCGCGCGCGCCCAGCGGCCCGCCGACCGCGTCCGAGGCGGCGTTCACCACCGGATCGTCCAGCGAGGGCGCGACGAGAAGGGGGGGCGGGACCGTCGCGCCCCGGCCCGTCGGTCCCCCCGACGGGCCGGGCGCCTGGTCGCTCACATGGCTCAGGTCCGAACTCACCCGGACATCGTGCCCTAACGGGCCCTTCGCCGTCTGCCTGCCCGGCAAAGATTCCGGGCTCATCCGCCCGGCGCCGGGATCACGCCGGTGCCGGTCGGCGAGGTGGACGGCGATGACGAGGACGAAGAGGATGTCGACGAGGTCGAGGGCGTGTACCACGCGCATCCCGGATCCAGTGGATGTTTCTTGCAGTACGTGATCGACGACGTGCTCGGGTTCCCGCTCGGCCCGCTCGGCGAGGAGGTGTTCTGGGTCCCGGTGGCGGTCGGCGTCGACGGTCCGCTGTCGCTGGACGTCTGCGGCGCCGGCACGCACTGCTGCGGGTTGGCCGGATCCGGCACCATGCCCTGCGGGCAGACCGGCGGCAGCTGCTGCGTCGTCGTGCTGCTGGTCGTCGGGGTCGGCGTCGGAGTCGGGGTCGGCGTCGGGACGAAGACGCCCTGACAGTTCGGCTCCGACCCGGTCGGCGTGCCGGGCAGCGCGGAGTTGGCGACGGTGCCGGCCGCGACGGACTCGCCGGGTCCGACCAGCTGTCTCACACCGGTGCAGACCGGAGTGTACGGCGGGAAGGGTCTGGCGAAGTCGGTCTTTCCTGCTTTCTTGGCGCTGTTCAGCTCTATGGTCATGAACTTGGACCAGACCGTGGTCGGCCAGTCCATACCGTTGATGCGGGTGTTCTGGTTGTCATAACCCAGACCCTTGATCGACTCCAGGGTTTTGTCGGGGGTCTGTCTGAAGATCGTGACGGCTGTGGCCAGACCTGTGGAATACCCGGTGAACCACGCCGAGCGGTTGTTGTCCGTGGTACCGGTCTTGCCGGCCAGGTTGCCGTCCGCGGCGTCCATGACCTTCACGGCGTCGGGGTTGCCGTAGGCGGTGCCGCCCGGCTTCAGGACGCCCTGCAGCGCGCTGGTGACGCCGGCGGCGGTGTTCCTGGACATCACCTGGTTGTTGACGGTGTTGCCCGGCTTGTCCGACGGCGGGGTCCACACGACCTTGTTGTCGCTGAGCCGGACGATCTCCTTGACCTGCACCGGCTCGTGGGCGACGCCGCCGTTGGCGAAGGAGCCGTAGACGTTGGCCATGCGCATCGGCGTGATCTCGGCGGTACCCAGGGTGAGCGAGGCGACCTTGCCGAAGTCCGGCGTGGACTCCTTGATGCCGAGGGCCTCGGCCATGTCGTAGACCGCCGGGATACCGACCGCGGGGTCGAACTCCAGGGCGGCGAACACCGAGTTCAGGGACATCGCCATACCCTTGCTCAGGGTCGTCGGGCCGCCGGGACTCCCCGTCTCCTCGTCCTCGTTCGGCGGCCAGTTTTCCGTCTTGTGCGTCTTGGAGTTGACGAAGGTGATCGGCTTGGTGCTCCCGGGCATGTACAGCGGCTTGGAGTTGTCGCCGGGCTCGGTGCTGTCCAGCGAGAACTTGCCGGACTGCAGCGCGGTCGCCAGCGTGATCGGCTTGAACGTCGAACCGACCTGCACGCCGCCCTGCAACGCGTAGTTGAACGCGTCCTTGGTGTAGTCCTCGGTTCCGTCGGTACCGGTGTAGAAGGACTTCAGATAGCCGGTGTGCGGGTCCACCGACGCGAACGCCAGATGCACGTCGTGGTCCCAGGGGTGCTTGGCCGGGTTCAGCTTGCCGCCGTCACCCCCTTGGCTGACCCCCTTCCACAGCGCGTCGGCGGCCTGTACCGATTCGTCCATCATCTGCTTGTTGTACGTCGTGACGATCCGGTACCCGCCCTTGGACAGGTTGTCGATGTTCGCGAACGTCTGGGTGTCGTGGTCGGGATACTCGTTCATCTGGGCCGCGAGGTACGCGGTCGCGGCCTCCTTGAGGTACCCGTTGTACCCGGCCAGCTTGTTGTCGGGCTGCTGGTCGATGAACGGCGGCAGCTTGCCCTGGTACTGGTCGGTGACCGCCTTCGGCACGAAGTTGTATTCCGACATGTTCTTCAGGACCCCGTTGTACCGCCGCTTGAAGCGGTCGAACGTCCTGGGGCTGGCAGCCTGGGACTTGCCGTTGGCCAGCGCGATCGTGAAGTTGCTGGGGTCGTTGATCACCGAGGCCAGGAACGCCGCCTGGGCGACGTCGTTGTTGGTCATCTGCTTGATCGGCTTGTTGAAGTACGCCCGGGACGCCGCGTCGATGCCATAGGCACCGCGGCCGAAGGAGATCTGGTTCAGATAGCCGAGCAGGATCTGCTGCTTGCTCCAGCTGTGGCTGAGCTTTATCGAGATCATGACTTCGTTTATCTTGCGGGCGAAGGTCTGATCCTGGGACAGGAAGGCGTTCTTCACGAACTCCTGCGTGATGGTCGAGCCGCCCTGCTTGCCGCCGCCGCCGAACAGGTCGTGCAGCGCCGAGCGGGCCACGCCGGAGAAGGACACGCCCGGGTCGGTCCAGAAGGAGTAGTTCTCCGCCGCCACGAAGGCGTCCTGGAACACCTTGGGGATGTCGGCTATGTCCTTGACCTCGTAGTAGTTCACGCCGATCTTCGCGATCGGCGTGGTGCCGTCGTCGAAGGTGAACACCGTGGGGTCGCCGGCGGCGATGTTGTGGTTCGAGCTGGGGATCTTGGTGTTGGCGTAGGCGTACGCCACCAGCCCTATGACGGAGAACAGGAACGCCAGGAACATCGACAGCAGCTGCTTGATGGAGGGCATCCAGTGCCGCCACCCGCGCTTGCCGTAGCGCGGGTAGTCGATGAACTTCATCCACCAGTCCTTCGGCGGCGGCTCGTCCCCGCCGCCGGCCCCGCCCCGGCGCCCGCCGGAGCGGTCCGAGCGCCCGGCGCCGCGCCGTCCGCCGCCGCTGCCCACCTCGGCCGGCTCGTCGCCGAAGTGGTCATCGTAAGAACGGTCGCCGCCGGCATAGCCGCCGTCGCTGCCGTAGAAGTCGTCGGACGCCTGGTCCGCGCCGCCGCGCCGGCTGCCCTGACCGCCCCGGCGCCTGCCGAACACCCCGGACAACTGGCCCGCGAGTCCATCGAGCTTGTCGCCGATGCCACCGGCGTTGGCCGAACGCCGGCCCCCGCCTCGTGACCCGCCGCCTCCGGCACGTCGACCACCGTGCTCGCTCATCCCTCGGTCCGCCTCACTGAAGTTCTCGGTGCAGCATCGCTGTTTTATTGCAGGTGTCGGCTCCGCCGACGGCTCAGATCGGCTGAGCCCCCCGCACGCCCGTTCAAGCCGGTATGCGGCTGACGGAGCCGCCGCACACCGGCTTGCTCGCGGAGACGCCCGAAACCGGTCAGCCGGTTGCGATCGGGGCCCCCGCCGGGCGCGCTAGAGGCACAGGTTACGCCACCGACCAGTGAGCAGACCGGGAGTGGTGTGAGAGGCGTCCCATTCGTCCCGATCGCCGCGGGGACTTGTGTTCGGGGCCGAACACCCGCTACCGTTCGATGTATCGGAGCGATACATCGTCCAGCTGTATCGACACGGTGTATCTCTACGATGTATCGGCAATGTTGCGGCGGTATCACCGCCGCCCCCCACTGGAGGCGAGGAAGGAGCGGCCATGGCGAAGCGGTCCCAGATTCTGGAACTGGCGGTCCTCGGACTGCTCCACGAGCACCCGATGCACGGCTACGAGCTGCGCAGGCAGCTCAACGTGCAGCTGGGCGCCTTCCGCGCACTGTCGTACGGCACTTTGTACCCCTGTCTGAAGGACCTCGTCGCCCGCGGCTGGATCGCCGAGGACGACACCGTGACCGCCAGCGTCGCCGCCTCCCGCCGCGCGAAGATCAGCTACAAACTGACCGCGGAGGGCAAGGAGCGTTTCCAGGAGCTCATGACGACCTCCGGCTCGGCGGCGTGGGAGGACGACAACTTCGGCGTCCACTTCGCGTTCTTCGGGCGCACCAGCGCCGGCGTCCGGATCCGGATCCTGGAAGGGCGGCGCAGCCGCCTGGAGGAGCGGATGGAGGCGGTGCGGGCCTCGCTCGCCCGCAGCCGGGAGGCTCCCCGGAGTCCCGGCCCTCCTAGCGCCGCGCGGCGCCAGGGGAGTCTGAGCGGCCCGGTCAGCCGGCCGGCCACTGTCCCTTGAGGTAATGGGCTCAGCCGATCTGAGCCGTCGGCGGAGCCGACATTTGTTATAAAACGAAACAACATGCAGGAAGCCCGCACCCGATTCCCCCGGGTGCGGCAGATGAAGGAGATTCCGCCCATGGGTTCGGTTCGAGTAGCGATCGTCGGCGTCGGTAACTGCGCCGCCTCGCTGGTGCAGGGCGTCGAGTACTACAAGGACGCCGACCCCAACGCCAAGGTACCCGGCCTGATGCACGTTCAGTTCGGCGAGTACCACGTGCGCGACATCGAGTTCGTCGCCGCCTTCGACGTGGACAGCAAGAAGGTCGGCCTGGACCTGGCCGACGCCATCGGCGCCAGCGAGAACAACACCATCAAGATCGCGGACGTGCCGCCCACCGGCGTCACCGTGCAGCGCGGCCACACCCACGACGGCCTGGGCAAGTACTACCGCCAGACGATCGTGGAGTCCGACGCCGAGCCGGTGGACATGGTCGCCGCGCTCAAGGCCGCCAAGGCCGACGTCCTGGTCTGCTACCTCCCGGTGGGCTCGCAGGCGGCGGTGGAGTTCTACGCGCAGGTCGCCATCGACGCCAAGGTCGGTTTCGTGAACGCGCTGCCGGTGTTCATCGCCGGCACCAAGGAGTGGGCGGACAAGTTCACCGCCGCCGGTGTGCCGATCGTCGGCGACGACATCAAGTCCCAGGTCGGCGCCACCATCACGCACCGCGTGCTGGCCAAGCTGTTCGAGGACCGCGGCGTGGTGCTGGACCGCACCATGCAGCTGAACGTCGGCGGCAACATGGACTTCATGAACATGCTGGAGCGCGAGCGCCTGGAGTCCAAGAAGATCTCCAAGACCCAGGCCGTCACCTCGCAGCTGTCGCACGACCTGGGCGCCGGCAACGTGCACATCGGCCCGTCGGACTACGTGGCCTGGCTGGACGACCGCAAGTGGGCGTACGTGCGCCTGGAGGGCCGCGCCTTCGGCGACGTCCCGCTGAACCTGGAGTACAAGCTCGAGGTCTGGGACTCCCCGAACTCCGCCGGCGTCATCATCGACGCGCTGCGCTGCGCCAAGATCGCCATGGACCGCGGCATCGGCGGCCCGATCCTGTCGGCCTCGTCCTACTTCATGAAGTCCCCGCCGGTGCAGTACTTCGACGACGAGGCGCGCGACGCGGTCGAGAAGTTCATCAGGGGCGAAGTCGAGCGCTGACATAGCCTGGTCGAGGACCTCAAAGCGCTCCGATCGGACAGGGGCTCAGCCGATCTGAGCCCGTCGGCGGAGCCGACATTTCATAGAAATGGCGCGCACGCGTCTAGATCATAGGTCGTAGACGATTTACGTCTCAAATCCCCGCCCCGGACCTGCAATGGTCCGGGGCGGTTCGCGTAAGCTCCCGCGAGGCGTCAATATCGCAAGGAGCTTTACATGGGTCGCAGTCGCGAAATATCGGTCATATCGAGTCTCGCGGTGGCAGGCGCGGCCTTCGGCGGGACCTTGGTCTCGGCGCCCAGCGCCTCAGCCGCCGGCAGCAGCCACGTCGCGGCGTCCGGTTCGCAGGTCGTGGCCATCAACCCCGCGCTCCTGTCCGGCGGCGCGCCGACGGACCAGACCGGTCAGCAGCTCGCCGGGATCCTCCGCAACTCGTCGCGGTACCTGGCCACCAACTGGTATCCGAACACGTACAAGGGCGTCGCCTCCGACGGCTATTTGAACCTGGACATCTCCGGCGCCATCCCCGAGCAGGTCTTCCGGCTCCCGGGCATGGCGGCGCTGTCGATCGCCACGGCGGCGAAGCTTGGCGATTGGGATGCCGGGTCCGGGATCAGCGCGGACGAGGCCGCCAACCGCGCGGCCACTCTGGTGCGGGCCCTGGCCCACCGCTACTACGTCAACAACTCGCTGGCCGGCGTGTCCACGTGGGGCAACAGCTGGCAGAGCCCGCTGTGGGCGTTCTACACCGGGCAGGCGGCGTGGCTGGTATGGGACAAGCTGTCCCCGGCCGAGCGTGACGACGTGGCGCGGATGCTCGCCAACGAGGCGGACCGGCTGACGTCCGGCAACGACGTCTTCCTCACCTCGGACCCGGCCGGCCAGCAGCTGTTCCAGTACAGGAAGAACCCGAACGGTCCGGCCACGGACGTCAGCCCCGGCGACACCAAGGCCGAGGAAGACAACTACGACGCGCAGTTGCTGGGCCTCGCGGTCGCGATGATGCCCAACCACCCGCACGCCGCGGACTGGCAGCGCCGCAACGAGGACCTGCTGATCGCGACGGCGGCGATGCCGCAGGATCTGAACAACCCCGCCGTAGTAAACGGACGGCAGCTGAACACCTGGCTGCAGGGCTACAACCTGCAGGACGACGGCACGCTGCAGAACCACAGCATCCTGCATCCGCTGTACATGACGGCGCTGGACCAGTCACTGCAGGAGGTGGGCACGTTCGCACTGGCCGGGCAGTGCGCGCCGCAGGCCGCGGCGATGAACGTCGACAAGCTCTACAACGCGCTGAGCTCTGAGACGACGTTCAAGTACGCGCCGGACCCGAACAACCCTGCGCAGTACAAGCAGCCGCCGATCACCATGCCGAACCCGATCTACCAGCCGGGTTCGGCGGACATCAACTATCCGCAGGGCAACGACTGGGGCACGCAGTTCCCGGCCTACTACGGGTCCTTCGACGCTCTGGTCGGCGTCTACAACCTCGCGCCCAACGCGAACGGGAACGCCAATGCCCACCTCGACGCCGAGATCTCCCTGCAGAACCGGAGCCAGTTCCATGGTTCCGGCCAGACCTACATCCCCTGGAACCCCGGGACCACCCCGGCCAACCAGGCCGAGAACTCCTACGTCGGCGCCGAGCAACGCGTCGGCCAGATCTCGGCGCAGGCCTACATGGCGCTGTGGCTGAACCACCTGCACCCGAAGTGCTTCGACAACTCCGGCACGCCCCGCCCCCCGAACGTCCCGCCGGCGCAGCCGATCGCGGTCTCCCGCATCTCCGGCGACACCCGCTACACCACCGGCGTGGAGGTCTCCAAGCGGCAGTGGGCCAACGCCGGCGGCGACTCCACGCCGCGGGCCCAGGCCGACGCCGTGGTGCTGGCGCGCGGCGACAACTTCCCGGACGCCCTGGCCGGCGTGCCGCTGGCCAAGCGCGACCGCGGCCCGCTGCTGCTGACCGAGCCCGGGAAGCTGAACCAGGCCACCGAGTGGGAGATCCAGCGGATCCTGCCGAAGGGCAAGACGGTCTACATCCTCGGCGGCAACGTCGCGGTGTCCCCGGCGGTGCAGGACCGCCTGGTGCGGCTCGGCTACAAGGTCCAGCGCTTCGGCGGCTCCGACCGCTACGACACCGCGCGGCGCATCGCCGTCGACGGCATGGGCGCCCCGCACCAGGTGGTCGTCGCCACCGGCCTGGACTTCCCGGACGCGCTGGCGGCCGGCCCGCTGGCGGCCGGCGAGGGCAACGCGATCCTGCTGTCCGACGGCAAGACCCTGGACGCGGGCACCAAGGCCTACATCGCCGCCGCCCAGCACAAGCCCGACGGCAGCGCCGACCCGGCCTTCCACCTGAACGCGGTGGGCGGCGCGGCGGTGGCGGCCACGAAGTACCTCGGCGGCCAGTCGCACGCCCTGATGGGCGCCGACCGCTACGCCACCGCGGCCGCCGTCGCCAACCGCTTCGCCGCCGACATGCCGGTGACGCAGCTCGGCGTGGCCACCGGCATGCAGTTCGCGGACGCCCTGACCGGCGGCGCGTTCATGGCCAACGCCGGCAACCCGCTGATCCTGACCGACCCGGCTTCGCTGTCCCCGGCCGACGTGCCGCTGCTGGCGACGATGCACAACCAGATCTCGGCGATCTCGCTGTTCGGCGGCCCGGTGGCCATCAAGCAGACGGTGATGGACCAGATCACACGCGCGGTCGGGGGAGTGAAGCGCTAACCGGCGAGGACCACGCTCAGTACCGCGACGCCCGCCGCCGGGATCCCTCCGGCGGCGGGCGTTCTTCGTCCCCTGACAGGATGCAAGAACCCAGGCGGTCGACTGCTGTGAACGGAACTTTGCTCAAACTTGCCTTTACAGACCGCTGATATTCCATGACATTCCCTCGTGGGGCCCGATCGGCCCGCTTCTTGTCGCCACCCCACGAAGGAGTCCCATGCGCACAGTCCGCCTGGCCGCGCTCACCGCCGCCGTCGCCGCCGCCTTCACGATGTCCGTGCAGGCGTCGTCGGCGTCGTCCGGGACGGCAGCCGGCCGCTTCGGAGCCAAGCCGATATCCGGCCGGGCCCACGCCGCTCAGCTCGCCGCCGGCAACACCTTGTCCCTGCAGACCGCCGGGACGCAGGGCGTGGTCTCGCCCAAGCCGAAGGTCTACCTCGTCTTCTGGGGATCCCAGTGGTCGAAGGACCCGGCGATGGTCGCCACGGACATGCAGAACCTGTTCAAGGGGCTCAACGGCTCCGCCGACACGTGGGGCACGATCCTCAGCCAATACTGCGAGAACGCGCCCAAGGGCACCACCAAGTGCCCGTCGACCGCGACGTTCATCACCCACCCGACGTCGTCCATCCTCGCCGGAAGCTGGTTCGACAACGCGGCGGCCGCACCGGCCAACGCCACCCAGACGCAGCTCGCCGCCGAGGCCAAGAAGGCCGCCGGGCACTTCGGCAACACGACCCAGAGCCCGAACCTGAACGCGCAGTACATCGTCCTGTCCGCCACCGGCACGCATCCCGACGGCTTCCCGAACAGCGGCTTCTGTGCGTGGCACGACTTCACCAGCACCAGTTACGGGAAGCTGGCTTATACCAACCTGCCCTACATCCCCGACCTGGGCGCCGGCGCGTGCACGACCCTCACCGACGGCCGGCTGCTGTCCGGCATCGAGTCCACCGAGACCCACGAATACGCCGAGACCGTCACCGATTTCTGGCCGACCGCCGGCTGGTACAACAAAAGCGGCGGTGAGATCGGCGACGAGTGCGAGAACCAGGACGCCTATCTCACACTGTCCACCGGCAAGTTCGACGTCCAGGGGCTGTGGTCGAACAAGGCCAACGCCTGCGTGACGCACGGCTGACGTCCCGCTTTACCGACGTACTCGTCGCGGGCCTGCGGAATGCGAGCGGCATCCTGTGCGTTGCCGCTCGCAGCAACGCACATAAAGGACGCAGGGAGCGCACCATGCCCGAGACCGAGCCGCCCGCAGCCACCGCCCCGCCGGACTGGCAGCGGTGGACCCAGGCCCGCGACGCGTCCGTCTCCCGTCCGCACGGCCCACTCGCGCTCGTCGCCACGCATTGGCTCACCGAAGGCGAGGGGCCCGGGCAGCAGTTCGAGGGCCTGCCCGGCCGCTGGGCCGCCCAAGGCGGGCAGGTGCGTGTCGCGGCCCGCGCCGACGAGGCCCTCCTCATCGATGGAACCGCGCTCGACGGCGAACGGCTCGTCAATCCCGATCTCGCCCCCGACCCCACGGTTCTCATGTACGGGGCGCGCAAGCTGGTCCCGATCCTCCGCGAAGGCGTCCTCGCGCTCCGCGTCTACGATCCCGACTCCGCCGCCCGGGCGGTCTTCGCCGGTCTCGACCGCTTTCCCCACGATCCCGGCCTGGTTCTCGCGGCGCGCTACGAGCCTTACATCCACAGCCACGTGGAGAAGGTCCTGAACGCCGACGGCGCCGAGCGCGGACTGGCCTTGGACGGCGACGTCGTCTTCGAGCTCGACGACGTCGAGTTCCGCCTGGCCGCCACCCTGGAGGACGGCATACTGTCGATCACCTTCGGTGACGCCACCAACGGCCCGGACACCTTCGGCTTCCGGCAGCTCGCCGTCCCAGCGCCGCGGCTCGGCTCCGACGCGGTCGTCGTGGACTTCAACCGCTCGAAGCTGCCGCCGTGCGCGTTCAGCGACCACTTCATCTGCCCGGTGCCGCCGGTCGGCAACCGGCTCCCGGTGGCGGTGGCCGCCGGGGAGAAGCGACGCCGGACGCGTTCGTGACAGAGCGCTCATAAAGGGCCGTGGCCCCCGCCGA
Source organism: Catenulisporales bacterium (assembly GCA_019510485.1). Classification (GTDB taxonomy): domain Bacteria; phylum Actinomycetota; class Actinomycetes; order Streptomycetales; family Catenulisporaceae; genus Catenulispora. The sequence continues at coordinate 11,119 of JAEKKI010000051.1, read as the reverse complement.
TCGAAGTCGGCGGGGGCCACGGGTGGCACAGCTTCTAACCCGCCGGCCTTACGGAACGGGGGTGTCGTTGTGCTGGTTGTCGCAGGCCTTGTAGATGTAGGGCGCGACGTTCTGCGACAGCGGACCCTCCCAGTCCCAGGGCGCTGCGCACCAGTTGTTGCCGACGTCCGTGCCGCCGACGCCCACGATGCTGTAACCGTTGCTCTGGTCGTTGCACGTGTCGTAGGAGAACGCGGCGGCGTTGGTGGACGCCGCGCCGGGCCAGCTCCACGGCGCGGCGCACCAGTTGTTGCCGACGTTGACACCGGCGCTGGCCGCCGAGGCGCCGCCGACGGCGGCGGTGGCGGCGCCCAGCGTCATGGCCGCGAAGGTCGCGAGCTTGCGCATGGGGGTTCCTTTCGGTGGTGGGGGATTGCTGACTGCTTCTTGCTGACTTGCTGGTCTGCCATCCGGGCCGGTGTCTGCTTCGTTCCGCGCCGCGTACGCCGGCGTCGAAGGGCCGATCACCGTGCCCGGGTCGGCTACAGCAGCCCGCCGACGAAGGGCGTGCCGCCCAGGTTCGGCAGGCCGCCGACCATGCCCATGACCGAGTCCATCGGCGAGGCGTCCGGCGCCACGGCCGCGGTGTGCGCCGCATTCGGGTGCGCCACGGCCGGAGCGGTGACGGGCGGGCACGGCAGCGGGGTGGGCGCGGGAGCCGGCGGCGGGACCGGAGCCGGCACCGGCGGCGGGATCGGACCCGGCTCGACCGGCGGCGTCGGTCCCGGCTCCGGTGTCGGGGTCGGAGCCGGCGAGGGAACCGGGACCGGGGTGGGCGCCGGGGGAGCCACCGGCGGCGGACCCAACGTCGGCAGCGGCGGGGCGTCGTTGCGCTGGCTGTCGCAGGTCTTGTAGATGTAGGGCGCGACGTTCTGCGACAGCGGACCCTCCCAGTCCCAGGGCGCTGCGCACCAGTTGTCGCCCACATTGGTGCCCGACGGGCCGACGTGGATGGCGTTCTGCTGGTCGTTGCAGGCGTCGTAGCTGAACGTCGCGGCGTTCGTCGACAGCGGCCCGGGCCAGCTCCACGGCGCGGCGCACCAGTTGTTGCCGACGCTCACGGCGTGGGCGGAACCGGCGGCCGCGGCGATGGCGCCGCCGGTGGACAAGGACAAAGCGGCCAGTGATGCAAGCTTGCGCACCGCCGACTCCTTTCGGTTGGGATCCATCAAGGACCCAACCGCCGGGGGTTCTCACCGGTCACGCACCTTGATCTCATCGGGGGAATCGTTAGGAGGGCCGTGCGTCGCGCGCCCGCGTGTCATATCGAGTTGTGCAAGATCGGACATTAGTCGCGTCAAGGAGCGAATAGGCGGATTTTGATATCCCGCGTGTCGGCGCCTTCGGCAACCCCTCCCTTGTCAGGCCCGGCGGAGCCGCGCCATGATGCGCGGTGGACGGCCCGGCTGCCACCCGAGCGCGGAAGGCCCACGCTGCGCGAAGACCGTCCAGGCCAGTCAAGGAGCCTCGATGAAGAGGTCTGTTCCACGGCGCGGACGAACTCTGCGCACGCGGACGGTCATATCCCTGCTAGCCGCCGGAGCACTCGCCACAGCGGGTGCGATGGCCGCGTCCGCCGCACCCGGCGGCGGTAACGGCAACGGCGGCACCCACGCCACCGGCGAAAGCGGCGACGACGACCTGATGGCGTCGTTCGCGGCGTTCCAGGATCCCCGGCTCTCCCCCTCCGGCGCGGTCACCGCCGGCGCGTACGGCGCCGCTTGGCAGCACGTGCAGAGCATGCCCGTGAACCCCGCCTCGTACTCCGAGGTCACCACCCAACCGCTGAACTCTGACTCGCTGCACTTCCGCGACCGGGCCGCCTCGAACTCCGGCGGCGGCGCGGGCTTCTCCGCCGGGCGGATCGCCGCCCTGGCGGTCGACCCCACACACTCCGGCGTCGTCTACGCCGGCGGCGCGGACGGCGGCGTGTTCCGCTCCGCCGACGACGGCGCCAGCTGGACGCCGATCGCCGACCGCCTCCCGGCGCTGAGCGTCGGCGCGCTGGCCGTGGCACCGGACGGGGCGCTGTGGCTGGCCACCGGCGAGGCCACCACCGCCTTCGACAACTTCCTGGGCAGCGGCGTGTACCGGCTGGCGAACCCGGCCACGTCAACGTTCGCCCCGGCGGACAAGGTCGGCGGCGGCGAGCTCGACAACGCCTCGATCCACGTGCTGCGCTTCGACACCGCCGCCGGATACGTGTTCGCCGCCAGCTCGCACGGCGTGTTCCGGCGCGCCATCGCCGGCCCGCAGGACACCGGCTGGCAGAAGGTGCTCGCGCCGTGCGCTGGCGTCGGCGGCAGCGGCGTGGCCTGCGGCACCACGCAGTACTACGCCGACATCGCCAACGACGTGGTGGTCCAGCCCGGCACCGGCGGCAAGCGGCTGGTGGCCAACGTGGCCTGGCGCAGCGGTGCCGGATACAACGGCTTCTACTACTCCAACGACGGCGGCACGACCTGGGCCGAGGCCAACCCGCTGGGCGCCGTCAACCCGCGCGACATCGGCAACGCGACCTTCGCCTACTCCGCCGACGGCAGCCGCCTGTATGTCGTTATGGAGTCGCCGATCCTGCTGAACAAGGCCACCGGCGCCCACGCCCCGGCCACCGTGCTGGCCGGCGTCTTCGTCAGCCCCAACGGCGACGTCAACGGCCCCTACAACCAGATCGCCACCTCGGCCCAGCTCGCGTCGAGCGGTTCGGCGATGGCGCTGCCGGTCATCGGCTCCGGCTACCAGCCCGGTGTGCAGGCCTGGTACGACCAGTCGCTGATCGTCGACCCCGCCGACCCGATGCACGTCTACATGGGCCTGGAAGAGCTCTACGAGTCCCGGGACGGCGGCGCGAGCTGGCACGCGGTAGGCCGCTACTGGAACTTCGGCCTGTCCTGCTTCAGCTACACGCAGTCGGCCGACACCTGCGACGGCAACGTGATGCACTCCGACCAGCACGCTCTCGCCGTCTCGACGTGGCCGGGCAAGGCACCAGAGGTCTTCGTCGGCAACGACGGCGGCGCCTACGCCCGGCCCACGGCACAGAGCGCGCCGGGCTGGCGCAACCTCAACGCTTCCGGAACGCTGCGCACCTATCAGTACTACTCGGTCGGCGCCGGCACGCTGCCCAGCGGCGGCGACGCGGTCTGGGGCGGCCTGCAGGACAACGGCGTCGTGCTGTCCACGCCGACCGGCGCCACGTATCAGGGCCGGCAGTTGAACCCGGCCGGTCAGATGGTCGAGCCGTTCGGCGGCGACGGCGGCGACGAGCTGGTCAACCCGGCCAACGGCTGCCAGACCCTGGCCGAGTACACCGACCTGACGATGCAGCTGACGAACAACTGCGGCTACACCGCCAACGACGACGGCACCCCGCAGGCCATCACCAACGTCGCCCCGGAGGACCCGGGCCCGCGGTTCATCGCGCCCTTCACGGCCGACGCCAAGGACTCCGGATACTGGGTCGCCGGCGGCGAGTACGTCTGGGCGAACTCGAAGACCTGGGCCAGCACGTCCGGCGCTGACTGGCAGAACATCGCCGACTCCGGCGCCGGCCACTCCATCACGGCCGTCGCTTCGCAGAACCATGTGATCTACGCGCCGTGGTGTGGCAGCTGCAATCCCGGCTCCGCCTTCGGCCGCGGCATCCTGACCAACTACGGCGGCACCTGGCACCAGCTGGCGCTGCCGGCGGCGTTCCCCAACCGCTACATCCAGGGCGTGGCCATCGACCCGGCCGACGCCTCCGGGGCGACGGCGTACGTGGTGCTGTCCGGGTTCTCCCGGCACTGGGCCGAGGGGCCCGGCGCCGGATTCGGCCATGTGTGGCGTACCACTGACGGCGGCGTGACGTGGAGCGACGTCAGCGGGACCGACGGGGCGGCCGACCAGTTGGTCGACGCTCCCGGCAACCGCGTCTACGTCGCGGCCGACGGCAGCCTGGTCGTGGCCACCGACCTTGGCGTCTTCACGGATAACGTGAAGAGCGACGGGCTCGGCCACTGGAAGCGGCTCGGCACGAACCTGCCGACCGCCGTCGCGTTCTACCTCGCGCCGAGCCCGGACGGGAAGTCACTGTATGTGGCGACGCACGGCCGCGGCGTGTGGAAGACGGCGATGCCGTAGTCGTCGAAAAGTAAGCGCGTAAAGGATCGGCCCTCCGAGCAATCCGGAGGGCCGATCCTTTTATCTGAGTCTTGATACAGCTCTCTGCTATGCCTCCACCGGCACGGGCTGGCTTGTCGGCTGCGGCGCGGTGCCGCCGCTTCCCTGACCGGCGGCCTGCTCCGGCCGCCGTACCAACAGCAGTACCGCCAGGCCACCGGCCACCCCCATCGCCGTGGCTGCCAGCAGCGACTCCCGCAGCCCCGACGCGAACGCCGCGTGCATCACGTGATCCAGTGCCGCCCGGTGTTCCGGCGGGGTCTGCGCCAACACCGCTCCGGCCTGCCCGGAGGCGAGCCGATCCGCGTCCTCGCCCGCGCCGGCTCCCCGCGCCGAAGAAGTCAGGCCACTGTGAAACACCACTCCGAGCACTGCGATCCCGAGCGCGTTCCCCAGCTGCCGCGCCGTATTCACCGCGCCACTGGCCATCCCGGCCCGCTGATACCCGACCGCCGCGACAGCCGTCGACACCAGCATCGGCGTCGCCAGACCCACCCCGATGCCCGTCACGACCAAGCCCGGAACCAGCACCGTCCAGCTCGAACCGCCGCCGACCGCCATCTGGGCGGCAGCTCCTGCCGCGATCAGCAGTAGCCCGACCCCGATCTGGGTACGCGCCGTGACCCGCCCCGCCAACACTCGCCCGGACATCGCAGCCGTGATGAACGCCGCGACGCTCATCGGCAGGAAGCACAGCCCCGCCGTCACCGGGCCCATGCCCAACACCGACTGGAGCCACAGCGACTCATACGCCAGGTACGAGAACGCCGCGCCGGACAACATCAGCGCACCGATCATCACGCCGGTGAACGTGCCGCGCCGGAACAAGGACAGGTCCAGCAGCGGCGCCTTGCCGCGCAGTTCGGCCACGACGAACGCGATCAGCGCCACTCCTGCCACCGCGAACGCCCCGACCGTCCGGGCCGATCCCCAGCCGTAGTCGTTGCCCTTGATCAGCGCGTAGGTCGCCAGACCCGCGGCCGCGGTGAACGTCACCAGGCCCGTCAGGTCCAGCCCCGAACGGCGCGTGCCGCGCGACTCGCCGACGTACCGCAGCGTCATGGCCACGGCCGCGACGCTGATCGGCAGGTTGACGAAGAAGATCCAGCGCCAGTCCAGGTGCTGGGTCAGCAGCCCGCCGAGGATCGGCCCGGCCGCCGCGGCGGCGCCGTTGACCGCGCCCCACACGCCGAACGCCGTGCCCAGGTCGCGCCCGGAATACAGATGGCTGATCAGGGCCACGGTGGTGGCCAGCATCGCCGCGCCGCCGACGCCCTGCACGGCGCGGAAGGCGATCAGCACCGCCGGGTTCCCGGCCAGGCCGCAGGCCAGCGAGGCGCCGGCGAAGACCACCAGTCCGGCGGTGTAGACGCGGCGGTGGCCGGACCGGTCGCCTAGTGAGCCGGCGGCGAGTAGTAGAGCTGCCAGCACCAGGGCGTAGACGTCCATCACCCATTGCAGGTCGGCGAACGAAGTGTGCAGGCTGCGGGCCATATCGGGCAGCGCGACGGTGACGATGGTGACGTCCACCAGCAGCATGAAGGTGCCGAGGCAGACCGCGACCAGCGGTAGCCACTTACGCATGGGGTCCCCCTCCGGGACGGGTACTTCAGGACGTCTCGAAGGTCGCATCCGATGACCGGAACGACGGAACCAGAACGCCGATCATGGCGGTTTCCGATACCTGATGGCGGTGTCATGATGGTTTCCCATGATGGACTCCCATGACCGGTGACCTCGTGGCCGATCCCGCGCTGCACCCCTTCGACCTGCTGGACCGCCAGCTGGTCCAGGCGCTGACGCTGGACGGCCGGGCTTCGTTCAGCCGTCTGGCCGAGGTGCTCGGCGTCAGCGACCAGACCGTGACCCGCCGGTACCGGCGGCTGCGCGGCGAGGGGTTGCTGCGGGTCATCGGCCTGCCGCTGGGCCCGCGAGTCGGCCTGTACCAGTCACACGTCCGGGTGCAGTGCGTGCCCGGCGCGGCCACCGCCATCGCCGACGCCCTGGCTCGCCGCCCGGACATCGGCTGGGTCTCGATCAACTCCGGTGGCGCGGAGGTCAGTTGTATGACCCGGTCCCGCAGCCGCCGTGAGCGCGACTCGCTGCTGCTGGACAAGCTGCCCCGCACGCGTCAGGTGACCGCGGTGACGGCCAAGACGATCCTGCACACCTTCGTCGGCGGTCCGGGCGGCTGGCGCGGCCTGAACGATCTGAGCCCGGATCAGGCCGCGGCCATGCGCGGGGACCTCCCCTCGATTCACGACGGGCGCGGCGCCGGTGGCGAGTTCGAGCTCGACGACGCCGATCGAGCGATGCTGGCCGTCCTGGAACGCGACGGCCGCTCCGGCTATGCCGAACTGGCCGCGGCGACCGGCAAGTCGGAGTCCACGGTGCGTCGCCGCCTGGACCATCTCACCTCCGACGGCGTCGTCTACTTCGACGTCGAGGTGCTGCCCATCTACATGGGGTTTCGTGTCGAGGCCCACATGTCGGCCGCGGTCGCGCCCTCGGATCTGGACACTGTCGGCCGCGCCGTGGGCACCCACCGCGAGGTGCCGTTCGCCGCTGCCACCACCGGGACCACGAACCTGTTGGCGGTCGTGGTCTGCCGGGACATCGAAGGGCTGTATGAATACGTCACGGAACGGATCGGCGCGATCAAGGAGGTCACGCAGCTGGAGTTGGTGCCGGCGCTGCGGACGGTGAAGCGGGCCGGGATGTTGACGGACGGGGTGCGGCTTTACTAATGCGCTGCTGGACTTCTCCCTAGCCACTGACCAGGCTGTCCAGCCGCTTTCGAGTGCACTTAGTAGAATTCGGCACAGTATGACGCGCCGGGTGCGGGGTGACGCGCCCGGCCGGAATCAGGCCCCTACTCCCAGGCCAGCTCCGCGACGGCCTGATCGAACGCGGCCACCGCGGCGTCCACCTTCTCCTCGTCGCCGCCGGGCCCGGCCTGACCGGTCAGCGCGATCGACAGCCAGCGGTGTTCGGGGTCGCCGGCCACCGGTACGACGTACTCGATGTGCCGCGGTCCGCCGGCGGTCTGTCCGTCGTCGTCTTCTGACTCGCTCGCCGGACCGGCAGGGCTGTCCCCGGCCTCAACACCCGCGCTCCGGTCGATCCGCACCGCCGGCATCCCCGCGATCACGCCGGTCCGCGCGGTCGGATTCGACGCGGCGACGCGTGCCACGACATCGGCGGGCTCCGGCACCGCCGTGGTCGGGATCTTCACCTCGGCGGCCATGATCGTCAACGCCGGCAGCGGCCCGTGCCCCACATTCGGCGCCGGGATGTAGAAGTCGATGCCGCCCTTGGCGCGCCCGGCCATGATCTGCGTCGTCAGCCGGCCCTCGATCAGCCCGCGCGCAGCCTCGGCCTGCTCCGGCGGTACCGAGGCGAACACCGCGTCCAGGTACGCGCGCACATCGGTCCCGGCGTGCTCGTTCAGCCGGATCCGTTGCCACGCCTCGCCCAGCGGCAGCCGGTAGGTGATCGGGTTGCTGTCCGAAGTCTCGTCGGTGGTCGGCATCCCCACAGTTCCCCCGCACGTAGAAGGTGTTGGCAGGGCACCGAGTCTACAAAGCCGGGCGCCTGTGTGGTACCGGGGGACAACGGTGGAATCAGAGTCCTGTTTCCTTCGGCCAGGACAACGACCAAGCGCGCCATTCCAGCGTCCGCGGCAGGTTCTCGGCATCGATCCGCGCCGTGTACAGATGGCCGTCCGGCCCCACCGCCGCCACCATCATCAGCCCACGCGCGTCGGTCGCCAGCGCCGGCCGCTGGATCGGCCCGGGGCCGCCGAGCCACCGCCGCACCCCGTCCGTACGGTCCGCGTGCGGCTGCCACACCGTCTCGACCAGCCCGCGACGTCCGCGCTGGGCCAGGAACGCGCCGTTCCCGTGCGGCTGGATCGCTACCACGCCGTACCCGCCCTCGCCTCCGAGCCCGATCGCACGCTGACGCCATGGCCCGCCGTGCGGCCGGGAACGTATGGTCATCTCCCCGGTGTCAGCTTGGCGCGCCGCGAGCAACGTCCCGCCGTCGATCAGGGTTCGTACAGTCGGCGGATCACCCAGCGGGGGCAGGGTTGTGCGGACCGCGTGCGGCTCCCCGTCCTCGCCGATGGACCAACTCCAGAACGCGTGACCGTTGGCGTGCAGCTCGACGTCACCCGCCGGAGTGACGGTCGCGGCCAGACCATCGCGGACCCGATGCCCGCCGATGTCGCGCCAGTCACTCCACACGCTGCCCGGCGCGGCCAGATCCCGGTGCCGCCACGAGACGGACTTGTCCGCGTTGCGGACGAACACGTGCAGCACTCCGCGTCCGTCCACCACCGTCGCCGGACACCCGACGGCGCAGGTGTCCTTCGTCTTGACGCCGATCGGCGCGCCGAGGCCGAACCACGGCGAGAACGTCCCGTCAGCCCGCTCACTCGCGACGACCACTTCGTGGGCCCACTTGCCCGAGGCCGCAACACCGGCCGCGTGGACACCGCGCCGTGGTACAAGGCGGCCAGCGGCGTGTAGTTCTCATCACCCGCGACGTCCCCGCCATAACCACCCATCGAGATGTCGAGGAACACCAGACGGACGCGCGGATTCGCCCGCAACTCGCACAGATTCGCCTCCCCGCCGCGCGTGACCAGCGCGCTGCTCCGCCACGGCGCGTCGTCCTCGACGCCGGCCATGCGGGCGTAGGCCGAGCGCAGCCCGTGCTGGCGCGCCGCCGAGAACTGCGCACCGCCGGCGGCCTCGGCCGCGGTCAGCACGACGGTGGTCACCTCGCCGCCGGTGCGGACCGAGTCGGCGATATCAGGGTTCATGAAGTAGAGGTCGTCGTCAGGATGCGCCACCACCTGCAGAAACGCGACCCGGCCCGCGAGTCGCGCGGGCCGGGCGAGCTGCTCGTCGTCGGATCTGGACACCGTGCTGTCGGCACCGAAGGTGCCGAGGGCCAGTGCGCCCATCCCGAGCAGCCCGAGCTCGCGACGCGACAAGTTAGGCACCTGAACTCCCGTGTGGCTGGATCCCCGCAAACCATGTGCGCCACCTTCGAGACGCTCAGGTCAGCCGCCCGGTTGCGTCCAGCCGTCGCCCAGCACGACGACGCCCCCGATCCGATGAGCTCGGATCGGGGGCGCCGGGTCGTTCTTCGTCAGATGTGTCCGGCCTGCTCCAACGCGGAGCAGCAGGTGTCGACGATGATCCGCGTCACCACATACGGGTCGACGTTCGCATTCGGCCGCCGGTCCTCGATGTAGCCCTTCTTGTCCACCTCGACCTGCCACGGGATGCGCACAGACGCCCCCCGGTTGGACACCCCGTAGCTGTACTCACTCCACGGCGCCGTCTCATGCTGCCCGGTCAGCCGGTCCTCGATCCCCGCACCGTACGCCCGCACATGCTCCGCGGGCTTGCCCTCGGCCCCGAGCGCCTCACACGCGGTGATGATCGGGTCATACCCCTCACGCATCGCCTTGGTGGAGAAGTTGGTGTGCGCCCCGGCGCCGTTCCAGTCCCCCTTCTGCGGCTTGGGATCGAACGACACCCCCACCCCGAACTCCTCCCCGGCCCGCAGCAGCAGATACCGCGCCACCCACATGTGGTCGGCCACCTCCAGCGGCCCGGCCGGCCCCACCTGGAACTCCCACTGCCCCGGCATCACCTCGGCATTGATCCCCGAGATCGCCAACCCCGCGGCCAGGCAGTAATCCAGATGCCTCTCCACCACCTCGCGCCCGAACACCACCCCCGCCCCAGCACCGCAGTAATAAGGACCCTGCGGCCCAGGAAACCCACCCTCCGGGAACCCCAACGGCCGCCCATCCCGGAACAGCGTGTACTCCTGCTCGATCCCGAACCACGCCTCCTGCGCAGCGAACCGCTCCGCAACCTCCCGCGCAGCAGCCCGACTGTTCGACTCATGCGGCGTGAAGTCGATGTTCTCCACCTCACACAGCACCAAAACGGAGTCCCCACCCCGCACCGGATCCGGACACGTGAAAACCGGCCGCAGCACCCGATCCGAAGACCGCCCCTCAGCCTGCTCCGTCGAAGACCCGTCAAACCCCCACACCGGCGGCACGACCCCATCCGCCAAAACCCGCGTCTTCGACCGCAACCCACCCGTAGGCCGCACCCCGTCGACCCAGATGTACTCAGCCCGGTAAACCATGAACATCCCTTACCACTAGGAACCAGCGCCACAACCCACGCCGACCCCACAGGCCCGCGCACCTGCGCCAGAATCCCCACCCCCGAAGTCCCTCCCGTTTCTCCTGTGTTAACAGCACATCAACTGACAGACGATGACCCTCCGACGACCGAGGGTCACTTCCCGCCCACCACGACCCTGACCTGCGCCTCGCCTCGGGTGGATACCGATTTTCAACGAGGCCCTCCAGGCGTGTACTATCGACGATGTCGCTAGCGCGCGTAGCTCAACGGATAGAGCATCTGACTACGGATCAGAAGGTTAGGGGTTCGAATCCCTTCGTGCGCACTCGTGAAAACGCTAACCCCAGGTCGATGACCTGGGGTTTTGTGTTTCCCGGGCTCGATAACTCGACTCGAGTCGAGGCCTAAAGTCGTTGAGTTGGTGGCGTGTGATGACGGTGTGATGACGGCCGTACGAAGTCCGTGTGGTGACAACCTGCTCGGTACTGTGCCGGCGCATGCCGCTCGATTGAACGTTCACGCCGCGTGTCATCCTCCCAAGTGACGAGCGTTCGGACTTCTTGAGCATCGCCTGTGACGGCGGCGGTGGAGTGGGACGATTCGAACCCGTGGGAGTCGAGCTCGGCTCCGATGTGTGGAGCTGTGTGACCAGGTATGCGGTGGACGTCGAGCGTGGGGCGTGTGTGCCTGGGCGACCGGGGCCGGCGATCGCGGGTTTACGGTGGCGGCGCTGCTGG
>JAEKKI010000050.1 GCA_019510485.1 Catenulisporales bacterium | reverse complement strand
GTGCGGCTGGGCTCGGAGCGCACCCAGGGCCGGGAGGACGCGGTCGCCGCCATCGCAGAGCACTGTGCCCATCTGCCGCTGGCATTGGTGGTGGCGGCCGGGCGTGCGTGGGTGCGTCCGGACGTGCCCCTGGAGGACCTGGCGGCGCAGCTCGGGGCGGTGGGCGGCAGTCTGGGCGCGCTGGACGGCGGCGACGCGGCGGTCAGTGTCCGGACCGTGCTCTCGTGGTCGTACGCTCAGCTCAGCACGGGGGCCGCGCGGCTGTACCGGCTGTTGGCGCTGCATCCGGGCCCTGACGTCTCGGTGCCGGCGGCGGCCTCGCTGGCCGCGCTGTCGCCGGTGGAGGCGCACGAGACGCTGGTGGAGCTGGTGTCGATGAACATGGCCTCGGTCGACAGCCGCGGCCGGTACCGGCGGCACAGCCTGCTGGAGGCGTTCGCGGCCGAGCGGCTGGCCGCGCAGGAGAGCGAACCGGAACGGGAGGCGGCGTACACGCGTCTCGTCGACTACTACCTGCGCACTGTTGTCACCGTGAACATGCTCCACGCCACGACCGGCCTGCCGACCCCGGACGACCTGCTCCCGGCTCCGCCGGGCGCGCTGTCCGAGGCGATCGACGACTCCCACTCCGGCATCGTGTGGTTCGACGCCGAGCGCGAAGTGCTGGGCGCGCTCTTGGCGGACCTCGCGGCCGCCGGGCGGGACGCGGAGGTCTGGCAGCTGACGTGTGCGCGGTCGATCGGCATGGCCCGCAACGCCCGCTGGGAGGAGGACATCGCCGCCGCCCGCGTGGCCCTGGAAGCCGCCCGCCGGCTGGGCGACCCGGTGGCCGAGGCGCACGTGCACCGCGTCTTCGGCCGCGCTCTGCCCCGCATCGGCGACCCCGAGGGCGGTATGCACCACCTCGACCTCGCGCTGGAGCTGTACCAGGCCGCCGGCCACGCCGCGGGCACGGCCGAGACCAAGCGCACCATGGCCAACGTCCGCTTCCTGCAGGGCGACGTGGAGGCCACCCTGCCGCTGCTGCGCGACTTCCTGGACCACGTCGAGGCCACCGGCGCGCAGCACGCGCAGGCGATGGGCCTGAACTCCCTGGCCTGGAGCTACGCCCACCTGGACCGCCTCCCCGAGGCTTTGGCGTGCTGCCGCAAGGCGCTGCACCTGAAGCTCGCCACCGGCCGCCACGAGGCCATCGGCCTGTTCTGGGACAGCCTCGGCTACATCCACCACCGGCTCGGCGAGTACGCCGAATCCGTGTCCTGCTACCGCCGGGCCATCGACGCCTGCCTGTCCGAGGGCGACGACAACCAGGTCGCGCTGGCCGCGATGCGGTTGGGCGACGTCCTCTGCGACGCCGGCGACCACAGCGCGGCGCGCGTGAGCTGGCACGAGGCGCTGTCTGCGTTCGAGGAGCTGCGGCGGCCGGAAGCGGAGCTGGTGCGGCAGCGGTTGGCGGGGGTTCCCCGGCAGCGGTCCAGTTCGGCCTGAAAGTCAGCGTGCTTGTCCTCGCACCAGATCAGAGCTGATCCGCTGCTGCTGCGGAGTTCGCGCGTCGTCGGCGCCACGGAGCAGATGCCAGACGGCTAGTCCGAGGCTGCCGCCGCCGGTCACCGCGGCGAAGGCGGCCACGGCGGTGAACAGCGTGGTGACGTCGGCGAGGATCCCGATGCCGATGACCGGCAGCGACACGCCGAGGTAGATACACACGTAGAACGCCGCGCTCACCTCGGCCCGCTGGTCGGCGGGTGCGATGCGGGTCAGCGCGTCCTGAGCCGCCAGCAACGCGGCGCCGTGGCCGATACCGGCGAGCACCGCGCCGGCGGTCAGCAGCGCGACGCTCCGGGCCGGGGAGGCGGCGACGAGCGTCGCCAGCCCCACGGCCAGCAGGATGAGCCCCACCGCCTGGGTGGCAGCCGGCGGTGTCGTCCCGCGCCGGAGCAGAAGCTGGGCGGCGAACGAGGCCAGGAGCACGATCGAGCTCAGCAACGCCAGCAGGGCCAGGTTCCGGGAATGCGCGACCTGCTCACCGGCGTACGACGGCACGACCGACAGGAACAGCGCGCCGACGGACCACACCGAGGCGCCGGTCAGGCCCACCCGCAGGAACGGGCTCCGGATCCGCGCCGGAACACGGGGCATGCGAAGACGCATGGCGCCTTCGCGATGCCCGACGGTCTCGGGAACCAGCCACAACACGATCCCGAGCAGCGAGCACGCCGCCATCCCGACGACATAGGGCAGAACCATCGGCCACGGAGCCCATTGGGCCAGCACTCCGCACAGCAGCACCCCGGCGGCAGCGCCGCCGGCCTGCGCGAGCGTCGCCATCAGCGCGGCATGCCGCTTACGGCCCGCGGTCAGTTCCGCCAGCGCCGCGGTCGCGGCGCCGCTGAGCATGCCCTGGGCCAGGCCCAGGAGGCCGCGTGCGGCGAACAGCCAGGCCGTCCCGTCGGCCAGCGCGAACAGCAGCAGCGCCACCACGTCCAGGCCCATGCCGAGGGCGATCGCCGGCCGCCGGCCCAGCCGGTCCGAGATCTGGCCGAACAGCAGCAGGCCCGGTATCAGCACCAGGGCGTAGACAGCGAAGACGAGCGCCAGCACGACGGTGGAGAAGCCGAACTGGCGGGCGTAGACCGCGTACAACGGCGTGGCCAGGTTCGCGGCCATCAGCATGGCCGCGAAAGCCGCGGTGACGATCAGCAGGCTGGGCTTGCGGATATGGGGAGCATTCATTGGCAAGACCTCCAGAGCCGGGTGGATAACCCGCTTTCCGGCGATCATTCGCCTGACGCACCCCCTACCGTGCGCCGCCGACCGCCCCCGACCCGCGCGCCGGGGCGCCCGGCCGTATGCTGACGCCGACCCACCGTGATCTTGTGAAGGTGACTCCGTGCCCCGCCACCCCAGCCGGCTCGACCGCCTCACCGCCGCCGCCATCCGCCGCGTGTGGGACTGGGCCCGCGTCCGCGGCCGGATCACCGCCGCCGACCCCGGCCGCTACCGCTTCGCCCACCTGGGCCCCGGCGCCGCCCTGTCGTTCCCGCTGGGCGCGCTCTACAACGAGCGGTACATGGCGATCGGCGAGGGCACCCTGGTCGGCGAGGGCGTGACCCTGGCCGTCGGCTGGCCCGGCGAGGACTTCGGCGCGGACATCGTGATCCGCATCGGCCGCGGCTGCTCGATCGGCCGCGGCAGCCACATCGTCGCGCACCTGCGCATCGACATAGGCGACGACGTCTTCTTCGGCCCCTACGTCTACGTCACCGACCAGAACCACGGCTACACCGCCCTGGACGCCCCGATCGGCCGCCAGGACGGGGAGGACAAGGCGGTGACGATCGGCGACGGCTGCTGGCTAGGCGTCGGCTCGGTGATCCTGCCGGGCACCACCCTCGGCCGCAACGTCGCGGTCGCGGCCGGGGCGGTGGTGCGCGGGTCGTTTCCGGACCACTGCCTGATCGGCGGGGTGCCGGCGCGGATATTGCGGCGGTATCAGGGCGAGGACGGGTGGCGGGTGACGGAGAAGGACTAGTGGCGATGGCCGCCGCCACTGCCTCGCGGGGAGGCTCATCCTCCTTGACCCCGCTAGCTATCATTGATAGCATTGCTAGCGGAGGTGATCGCGATGGCCACCATAGTGGTTCGGAACCTGGATGAGGAAGTCAAGCACCAACTGCGCATGCGCGCGGCTCGGCACGGGCGATCGATGGAAGCCGAAGTCCGGGCAATCCTGGAGGAATCGGTACGCAAGCAGGAGAACTTCGGCGAGGCCATCATGGAGGCCTTCGGCGCGCTCGGTGGCGTCGAACTCGACATCCCGCCCAGAACAATGGAGATGCGAGCTGTGGAGTTCGACGAATGATCATCATGGACACCAATGTCATCTCCGAACTGATGCGCGCTACCCCGAACGTGGGGGTGGCGGCCTGGGCCGTGAGTGCCGATCCTGAACTTTTCGTAACCGCGATCACGGTGGCTGAGATCCGTTACGGCATCGCTCGCTTACCGGAGAGCCGTCGCAGGCGGGAGATCACGGTGGCCGCAGATGCCGTACTGACCAGATTCGCCCAGCGGGTGGTCCCGTTCGACATCATGGCGGCTTCGTACTACGGAGCAGTGGTCGCCAAGCGCGAAGCGAACGGTCGCCCGATCTCGGTGTTCGATGCTCAGATCGCAGCCATCTGCATGGCGCATTCCGCGGAACTTGTGACCCGCAACATCAAAGACTTCGAAGATACCGGCCTGACCATCATCGACCCCTGGGGAACTGAGGAGGCTGGCAACTACGAATCTCGGTGAAGCCGACCCTCAAGCCGCCGGCGCCCGCACGTCCGCCTTGCTTCCCGCACCCCCACGCGTCCGCTCCAGAATCTCCTCCCGCGTCAAATACACATCCGTGTACTCGAAATCCTTCAGCGAAGCAGCGCGCTCGGCCTGGAACCCGGTCCGCACGAAGTCGTCGCCCACCAGCGAATTCAGCAGCCACCCGGCCGCGGTCCGGAACCGCGCGCTGAACGTCCGCAGCGCCCCCAAGTGGTACCCGCGCGCCACGATCTGCGCCGGCAGCCCCGACATCGGAATCCCCAGGGGCTTCGACACCGCCTTCACGCCGCCGAGGTCCACCACCAGCCCCATGTCCTTGTGGTGGTAATCCTTCAGCGGGAAGCCGCGGACCGCCGCCATCACGTTCGCCGCCGCGGTCCAGCCCTGGCGCATCGCGTGCTGCGCGGTCGGCGGGCAGATCGCGTCGCCGCCCTTGGCGAGGTCGGGGACCGCCGCGGCGTCGCCGAACGCGAACACACCCGGGAGGCTCGGAACGGTCAGGTCCGGGTTCACCACCAGCCGGCCGCGGTTGGTGGGGGCGCCCATGGTGGCGATCAGCGGGCTCGGGGCCACGCCGGCGGTCCAGATCAGGGTGTGGCAGGGGAGCTTGCGGCCGTCGGTGAGGGTCACGGTGTCGGCGGTGCACTCGGCGACCGAGACGCCCAGGGAGACGTTCAGGCCGCGCTTGCTGAGGATCTTCAGCGCCTTCTGGCCGAGCTTGTCGCCGAGTTCGGGCATCAGCCGCGGGGCGATGTCGACCAGGTGCCACTTCACCAGCTTGCCGTTCAGGTTCGGGTAGCGCTTCACCGCCCCGGTGGTGAGGCGTTGCAGGTAGGCCGCGGTCTCGGTGCCCGCGTAGCCGCCGCCGACCACCACGAACTGCAGGCGCGACTCGCGCTCCTCCTCCGTGGCGGCCACCGCCGCCAGGTCCAGCTGCGCGATCACGTGGTCGCGGATCCACGCCGCCTCGGCCAGCGTCTTCACGCCCACCGCGTGCTTGCTCACGCCCGGGATGTCGAACTGCCGCGTGACGCTGCCCGGCGTGAGCACCAGGTAGTCGTAGCGCTCGATGATCTCCTCGCCGTCGATCTTGCTCACCACCACCGACTTGGTCTCGGTGTCGATGCCGATCGCGCCGCCGGGGATCAGCACCGTCCGCTTCAGCATCCGCCGCAGGGACACCGCCACCGCCTGCGGCGTCAGCACGCCGGAGGCCACATGTGGCAGCAGCGGCAGATACAACTGGTGGTTGACCGGCGTCACCAGGCGGATGTCGGCGTCGTCGATCGAGAGCTTCTTCTCCAGCTTGTGCGCGCACTCGGTGCCCGCGAAGCCGCTGCCGACGACGAGTATCTTGGGGCGGCTCATAGCGGTGATCTCATCTCCCGGGGCGATAGCCGGCCAGACCTTGGCTCCAGCTTGCTGTGCAAAGCGGTCCGGCGCATTTCGATGGGGGTGACTTGTGCCGGATGGGTGAGATGATCACTTTGCGGCGATGCGTCCGGCTACTGTTCCTTGCTGCGCTGGTAGTGCCGCGCCGCACGAGCCCGGTTACCGCAGGCCACGCTGCAGAACTCCTGTCGATGGTGCGTCCGCACAAAGAACTGTACGCAGCCCGGCGCTTGGCACGCGCGCACGCTCGAATGCCCGTCAGCGGCCAGCAGTTCGATCGCGGACCGCGCGACGGCGGCCAGTTGCCGCTCGCTGTCGCCGGCCGCGGCGTGCACCACGGCCTCACTGCTCTCCGTCAGCTCAAGCCACTGCGGCGCCGCCGCGCAGGCCGCGTTGACGGTCGCCAGCGCCTCCGGCGGATACGGCGCCTCCTCGGCGGCCGCGGCGATCAGGGTCCGGATCGCGTCGCGCAACGGCCTGGAGCGCGGATCAGTGGCCATACCGTGCTTGGCCAGCCAGCAGTCGAGATGGTCGCTGGTCCGGCCGCGCGCGGCGCTCAGGGTGTTGGCGTAGTCGACGGCCAGGGGGATCGGCGCGGGAGCGGGGGGCGCGGAGCGGCTGGGCATGGCTCTAATGGTAGCCGAGGCCTGTATCCGTTAGAGGCCTGGAGTTCGGCCCTCCCGCCGAGGCGGACGCCACGCAGGTGCGATCATGGTCGGGCGTCGAGACTTCCCAGGAAGGTGCCATGCCCTGATGAACGTACCCGCACAGCTGTCGGATCACTACATCCGAGACCTCGTCGCGCGTTATCTGGACCTGCACCCCGATCAGGCCGCGCGTTTGACCGTCTTCACCGACGCCCTGGCGGGCGGCGAGCGCATGACCGATCGCAAGACCCTGCCGGGCCACGTCACGGTCGGTGCCTTCGTGGTGGACGACGCCGGCCGCCTGCTCCAGATCGCGCACAAGGCCCTGCGGCGCTGGCTCAACCCCGGCGGCCACACCGAGCCCGGCGACGCCACCTTCGCCGACGCGGCCCGCCGCGAACTGCGGGAGGAGACCGGAATCGGCCCCGAGCACGTCACCCTCCTCGGCGATCCCGTGCTCCCGCTGGGGATCGACGTCCACCGCATCCCGGCCAACCCCGCCAAGGGCGAACCCGAGCACTGGCACTTCGACTTCCGCTACGCCTTCCGCCTCAGCGGACGCAGTGAAACCGGCGCGGCCGTCGTCGACCTGCAACTCGACGAAGTCGACGACCATCGCTGGATCCCGTTCGAGCAGGCCGGTCTCGGCCCGGACACCGCGCGGCTGGCGACGGCGCTGGCCGGCGCTGTCACAAATCCCGCGATCGCCGAGTCATAACTGCGGAACGCGCAGCGTAGGACACAGGAATTGGGGACCGCGATGAACGACCACCAGTGGCTAGCCGACCGCTTCGAGGAGAACCGGCGGCACCTGCGCGGGGTCGCCTACCGCATGCTCGGCTCGGTGAGCGAGGCCGACGACGCCGTCCAGGAGGCGTGGCTGCGCCTGAGCCGCCAGGACGCCGAGCGCGTCGACGGCATCGACAACCTCACCGCCTGGCTGACCACCGTCGTCGCCCGCGTGTCCCTGACCATGCTGAAGACCCGCGGCCGCGAGGAGTCGCTGGACGCCGTCCACGTCCCCGAGCCGATCATCTCCCCCGAGGACGGCCTGGACCCCGAGCACGAGGCGCTGCTCGCCGACTCGGTGGGCCTGGCCCTGCTGGTGGTCCTGGAGACGTTGCAGCCGGCCGAGCGCCTGGCCTTCGTGCTGCACGACATGTTCGCCGTCCCCTTCGAGGAGATCGCGGCCATCGTCGACAAGACCCCGGCCGCCGCGCGCCAGCTCGCCAGCCGGGCCCGGCGCCGCGTGCAGGGCGCCGAGGCCGTCCCGGACCCGGACCTGAACCGGCAGCGCGAGGTCGTGCGCGCCTTCAGCGCGGCCTCGCGCGGCGGCGACTTCGCCGGTCTGGTCGCCGTCCTGGACCCGGACGTGGTGCTGCGCGCCGACTACGGCAACCTGCCCGCCGGTCTGAAGCTGGTTCGCGGCGCCGAGGCGGTCGCGAAGCAGGCGCTGATGTTCTCGCGGTTCGCCATGGACTCCTACCCGGCGCTCGTCAACGGAGCACCGGGCCGGGTCACGATCGTGGACGGCAAGCCGATGTCGGTCATGGGCTTCACGGTGGTGGACGGCCGGATCAAGGAGATCAACATCCTGGCCGATCCGGAGCGGCTGGCCGAGGTGGATCTGACGTTGTTCGAGGGCTGATCAGGACCAGACCAGGTTGTAGGTGAAGGCCACGGTCAGGAACGACACGGCGCCGGCGGTGGTGAGCGTGTACGCGAGCCGCCCCGCCGGGCCCCACCAGCGGAACCTCCAGGCCGCGACGGTCCCGGCGAGCAGGCCGAAGGCGCTGAGGGCCAGCACGGCGTTCAGCACCAGCAGCGTGGTCAGCCACGACGAGCCGAGCAGCACCGTCTCGTTGAAGGCGTTGCCGTCACCGGTCATCGTGAGGAAACCGATGGTGAACACCGTGGCCAGTGCGCCCGAGATGGTGGCCAGCACACGAGCCCGGCGGGCCCAGCGCGGATGGGCGGCCCGGCCGCGCAGCCGGCGCACCAGGGCCAGGATCGGGAAGCCGAGCAAGGCGGCGGCCAGGATTCCGGAGCCGGTGAACAGCATCGGCTGGTGCAGGGCGGGAGATTCGTACCAGGGGAGCCGGTAGTAGGCGACGGTCGGATCGATGCTGGTCGCCAGATGGCCGTGGCCGTCGAAGACCAGCCGGTCCTGGCCGTCCCGCTCGGCGAACGCACCCTTGCCCAGCGGGATCCAGTGCTGGTCCCCGGCGTTCGGGTTCTGCGACAGGCCGCTGGTGGTCAGCGTGCCGTCGCCGTTGCTCGAAACGGTGACCGAGCTGACGAGTCCGGCGACCCGCGTCACGTCGCCGCGGCTGACGCGGTCGCTGCGGTAGGTGCCGGCGTAGGATCCCGTCTTCGGGTCTTCGACCGGTGTGGGAGCGGTGGCGCCGGGAGCCGGGAAATACCGGTCGACGATCTGGTTGATCAGAGCTTTGCCATCCCACGACGCCGTGCCGTCGGTGCCGTCACCGTTGTAGACCACGTATATACCGACGTTCTGTTGCGGCAGCAGCGCCAGATCGGCATGGAAGCCGGGGACGTCGCCGTCCTTGAACAGGATCTGCCGGCCGTTGCGTGGTCGCTCCTCGAACAGGTACGTCATGCCGGGCAGCCGCGGATCCATCGTGAAGTGCTGCTTCTGCATCAGATCCGCGACCCCGACTCCGAGGCGGGGATCGGCGGACAGCTGCGCCATCATGAACTTCGCGACGTCGGTCGCGGTCGCCACGGTCCCGGCACCGGTCGGCGCCCACGCGCCGTACTGGCCGGCCTCGGCGGTCTGGCCGTCGCCGTCCGGGCGGTAGCCGCGTGCCAGGTTCGCCTCGATCGCGGCCGGATGCGGCTGGGTGAACGTGGAGTCGTCCATCTGAAGGGGATCGAACACGTGGTGCCGCATGTAGTCGGCGAACGGCTCGCCGGAGACCGTCTGGACCAGATAGCCGGCCACTGCGACGCCGTAGTTGTCGTAGGAGGCCCAGACTCCCGGCGCGCGCACCCGCGACGGCTGGTGGTCGGCCAGATGCCGGCCGAGTTCCGGCACGTCCCGGGGATCGCGGACCGCGGCGCCGAGCGGCTCGTCGTCGAACCCTGAGGTATGGGTGAGCAGGTTCTCGACGGTCACCGGGTGCCCCGGGTAGGCGTCCCGGATCTTGAAGTCCTTCAGGTAGGCGTTCACCGGCGCCTTCGGGTCGATCTTCCCTTCCCGGACGAGCTGTGCGACCGCGGTGGCGGTGAAGAGCTTCGCGACCGAGCCGGTGAAGAACTCGGTGCGGACCGGGTCCACCGGCGTCCGCGCGTCGACGTCCGCGACGCCGTAGCCCTTGGCGACGACCGTCTGCCCGCCGGCGACGACCACCACGGCCGCGCCGGGGATCTTGTCCTTGGCCAGCTGGGCACCGACGGTCTGGTCGATGAGCCCGGCGATGCCCGGCAGGTCCGGAGCGCTCGGCGCCGCGGCCGTGGCGGGAGCCGCGGGCATCGCAGTGCTCGAAGGCAGGGCCGAACCCGACAGCGTCGAGGCGGTGAGGGCGACCCCCGTGATGATGTTCGTCCACATGCCTCCAGCGTGGCCGGGCGCCGGATCGCGGTCATTGGCCTTGAGTCCCACGATCGGGGTGTACTTAAGTACACCCCCAAGAGGGTGGGTGAGCCCCTCGTCCGCCGTCGGCGCCGAGCAGAAGACTTGAGGACATGACGAACACCAAGAAGCGGCTGAGCGCCGTCGCCGAGGGCGGGTTCTGGTTCTTCGTGATGCTGCTCCCGATGCTGGTGGGCTATGTCGCGCTGACTTTGTCCGTGAGCCTGGTGGCCTCCATCGGCCTGGGCCTGCTGCTGATCCCGCCGACCGCCGCCTACCTGCGCTGGCTGGCCGACCTTCGCCGCAGCAGGGTGCGGCAGTGGCGCGGCATCGACATCCCGCGGCCCTATCGCGCGGCACCGGAGTTCGGCGCGGGCTTCGCCGGCTACTGGCGCCGGATCCGGTTCCACGGCACCGATCCGGCGTTCTGGCGCGACGGCGCGTGGGTGCTGCTCGATCCGGTGGTCGGCACGCTGCTCGCGGCCGTGCCGATCGGCCTGGTGCTGAACGGCTTGTACGGACTCGTGATCAGCGTCATGTGGAGCGTGTTCACCCAGCACGGCTTCAACGACTGGTACTTGTTCGTCCACGTGCACCGCGGCAACGAGGGCCTGCGCTGGGCGCCGACCGCCCTCGGCGTGCTGGAGGCCGCGTTCGGCGTGGCGATCGCCCCGGCCATGCTGAACGCCCACGCCCGCTGGTCCCGGGTGCTGCTGGCCCCGACCCCGGCGCAGATCCGGGCCCGGCTCAAGCACCTGACCGAGACCCGCGCCGACGCCCTGGACACCCAGGCCGCCGAGCTGCGCCGGATCGAGCGCGACCTGCACGACGGCGCGCAGGCCCGGCTGGTCGCCATGGGCATGCACCTGAACGCCGCCTCGCAGCTGCTGGAGAAGGACCCCGAGGCCGCGCAGAAGCTGCTGATGGAGGCCCGCGACTCCTCGGCCAGGGCTCTGACCGAGTTGCGCGACCTGGTCCGCGGCATCCATCCGCCGGTGCTGGCCGACCGGGGCCTGGTCGACGCGGTGCGGGCGCTGGCTTTGGACTCGCCGCTGGACATAGCAGTGCACGCCGAAGTGGTCGGGCGGCTCGACGCGCCGCTGGAGTCGGCGGCGTACTTCGCGGTGAGCGAGGCGTTGACCAACGTCGCGAAGCACGCGCGGGCGACGCAGGTGTGGATCGACATGCGCATGGCCGGGGGGCTGCTGAAGATCACGGTGACGGACAACGGCATCGGCGGCGCCGACCAGGCCCGCGGCACTGGACTGCACGGCATCGAGCGGCGCCTTGCTACCTTCGACGGGATCCTCGCCCTGAGCAGCCCGCGGGGCGGGCCGACCATCGTGACCATGGAGCTGCCGTGCGCGTCGTCCTCGCCGAAGACCTCTTCCTCCTCCGCGACGGGATGATCCGGCTGCTGGAGGCGTACGGCTTCCAGATCGCGGCGGCCGTCGGCGACGGCCCCGCGCTGGTCGAGGCGCTGGTCACCGAGCGGCCCGACGTGGCGGTGGTGGACGTGCGCATGCCGCCGACGTTCACCGACGAGGGGCTGAAGGCGGTGCTGGAGGCCCGGCAGGTGGTGCCGGGCCTGCCGGTGTTGGTGCTGTCGCAGTACGTTGAGCAGCTCTACGCCCGCGAACTGCTGGCCGACGGCGCCGGCGCCATCGGTTACCTGCTCAAGGACCGGGTCTTCGACTCGGACAGCTTCGTGGACGCGGTCCGCCGGGTCGCGGCCGGCGGCACCGTGATGGATCCCGAGGTGATCGCCAAGCTGCTGGCGCGCGGCGCTCGCAAGGAGCCGCTGGGGGAGCTGACCGACCGCGAGCGTGAGGTCCTCGCCCTGATGGCCGAGGGCCGGTCGAACGCGGCGATCGCCGAGCGGCTGGTGGTGACCGAGCGGGCGATCGCGAAGCACACGTCCAACATCTTCATGAAGCTGGGGCTGCCGGAGTCGGGCGATGACAACCGGCGGGTGTTGGCGGTGCTGGCTTTTCTGAAGGCGTGATCAGCTCGCGGCGCCCCGGCCCGGCTCGGCGTAGCCGTGGGTGAACGCGTACTGCACCGCCTGCGCCCGATCGCGGCAGCCGGTCTTGGTGAAGATGCGGTTGATGTGCGACTTCACCGTCGCCTCGCCGACGAACAGCTTCTTGGCGATCTCGCGGTTGGAGTGGCCGGCCGCGATGAGGCGCAGGACGTCGGCTTCGCGCGGGCTGAGGTCGTCGGGGGTGGCGGCGGGTTCGGCCTCTGATTTGCCGGGTGCCGGGCTCGCGCCGGTCGCCGCCGCCAACAACTGCCGTTGCACCGCCGGGTCCAGGATCGCCTGTCCGGCCGCCGCCGCCTTCACCGCGCGCTCGATGTCGGCGCGGGTCGCGGACTTGGTGAGGTAGCCGAGCGCCCCGGCGCGCAGAGCGCCGACGATCGAGGTGTCGTCCTCGTAAGTGGTGAGCACGACGACCCGGATATCAGGGTTCTGCGCCAGTATCCGGGACGTCGCCTCGATACCGTCGGCGCGCGGCATGTTGAGGTCCATCAGCACGATGTCCGGCTTCAGCTCGGCGGCCTGCGCGGCCGCGTCCAGGCCGTCGGCGGCCTGTCCGACCACGGCCACTCCGGACATGGTCTCCAGCAGCAGCGCCAGGCCCTCGCGGACCGCGGCCTGGTCGTCGGCGATGAGCACTCGGATATCGGTCACCCGGCCGATTGTCCCATCACCGCCGCCGTCATCATCGCTGTCGCCTCACCCCGGGACGGCTGCCCGCACCAGCCACGCGTCGCCTTCCCGCCCCGCGCTCAACGTCCCGCCGGCCAGCTCTATCCGCTCGCGCAGCCCGCCGAGCCCGAATCCGCCGCCGGTGGCCGTCAGCGGACGGTCGGCTTCGGCGTCGGGCAGGTCGTTCGCGGCCGACAGCCGTACCGCGTCGGCGTCGTACCGCAGCTCCAGCGCGACGGCCTTGCCCGGCGCGTGCTTGCGCGCGTTCGTCACCGCCTCCTGTGCCGTCCGGTACAGCGCCAGCGCTGCTTCGGCGGGCAGCCGGCGTGGGTCGCCGACGGTGGTCATCGTGCCGCCGTCGGCCTCCACCAGCGCGCCGATGGACTCGGTCAGCGGGCCGATGTCGTCGCGCAGGGCGTGCACGGCGCGGCGGCTCTCTGCGAGTCCTTCGCGCGTCAGCTGTCCGGCGCGCTCGACGCAGCGCACTGCTTTGGCGATGTCCGGTTCTTCCTGCGTCAGCAGCGCCTGCGCGGCCTCGACCTGCATCGCCAGTGCGCCGAGGGAGTGCGCCAGGATGTCGTGGATCTCCCGGGCGATGCGCGTCCGCTCGCCGAGCACGGCCGCCTCGGTCTCGGCCGCCGACGCGCGCCGGGTCTGCTCCAGCAGCAGCTCCGCCTGGTCGGCGCGCTGCGTGATGCCGTAGCGGATCACGCCCATGCCCAGGGCCGTCCCGAGGATCACCACGAACCCGATCACGGCCACCGGTGATCCGCCGAGGATCAGGCCGCCGACCGTGAGCGTGAACACGCCGAGCACGGTGATCGTGGCCGAGGTCGGCGGCGGCAGGTTCGAGCCGGCGGCGAACGCGGCCACCGCCGCCACCGCGACCGCCGGCCCGCCGGACTGGAGCGCACCCAGCAGTCCGCCGCTGGCCGCCATCACGGCCAGCGGCCCCGTCAGCGACAACTTCCTGATATCGAAGACGATCAGCCCGATCCAGCCCAGCGTGGCGATGGCCAGCGTGACGGTCAGCGTCAGGCCGCGGCCGTGCAGTCCGGGCTGCGGGTGGATCCCGATGATGCTCGCGCCGAGCGCCACCAGGCCGGCCATCCGCATCCCCTGGATCACCCAGATGTAGCGGCGGTCGCGCAACGTCGCCGTCAGTGCACCCATGCCCCGATCCTCTCAGCCCTTTCCGGTGTGCGGTCGTAGGGTGGGGAGTGGGACGACGGCGTCCGGCGGCCGCGCGGACCCGCGCTGTGAATCGCGCCGTGAATTGCCCCACACCGGGCATTACCAAGCGGTAGCTTGGGAACTAGGCTGACCCCCAGACAACGATGCGGCGCCGACCGCGCGGGCCCCGAAGCCGGCAGGCGACGACCCGGAAACCTTCGCAAGGAGTGACCCTTATGCCCGAGGCTGTGATCGTCTCCACCGCGCGCTCCCCGATCGGCCGCGCCTTCAAGGGCTCGATGACCGGCATCCGCCCCGACGACCTGACCGTGCAGATGGTGCGCGCGGCCCTGGACAAGGTCCCCAACCTCGACCCCCGCGAGATCGACGACCTGTACCTGGGCTGCGGCCTGCCGGGCGGGGAGGCCGGCTACAACATGGGCCGGGTGGTCGCCACGCTGCTCGGCTACGACCACCTGCCGGCCGCGACCATCACCCGGTACTGCGCCTCCTCGCTGCAGACCACGCGCATGGCCTTCCACGCCATCAAGGCCGGCGAGGGCGACGTGTTCGTCTCGGCCGGCGTGGAGACCGTCTCGCGCTACGCCAAGGGCTCCTCCGACGGCCTGCCGGACACCCAGAACCCGCTGTTCACCGACGCCGTCAACCGCACCGGCGAGTTCGCCGCCGGCGGCAAGGTGTGGCACGACCCGCGCGAGGACGGCTCGCTTCCGGACATCTACATCGCGATGGGCCAGACCGCCGAGAACCTGGCGCAGCTGCGGGGCATCTCGCGGCGGGAGCAGGACGAGTTCGGCGTGCGCTCCCAGAACCTGGCCGAGAAGGCCATCGCCGACGGGTTCTGGGAGAAGGACATCACCCCGATCACGCTGCCGGACGGCACCGTCATCAGCAAGGACGACGGCCCGCGCCCCGGCGTGACGTATGAGAAGACCTCGACGCTGGCACCGGTGTTCCGGCCGGACGGCACGGTCACCGCCGGCAACTGCTGCCCGCTGAACGACGGCGCGGCGGCCGTGGTGATCATGTCCGACACCAAGGCCCGCGAGCTGGGGCTGCGGCCGCTGGCCCGGATCGTGTCCACCGGCGTCACCGCCATCTCGCCGGAGATCATGGGCATCGGCCCGGTCGGCGCGACGCAGAACGCGTTGCGCAACGCCGGGATGACGATCGGCGACATCGACCTGGTGGAGATCAACGAGGCGTTCGCCGCGCAGGTGATTCCGTCGTACCAGGAGCTGGGGATCGACCTGGACAAGCTGAACGTGAACGGCGGCGCGATCGCCGTCGGCCACCCGTTCGGGATGACCGGTGCGCGGATCACCAGCACTCTGATCAACTCGCTGCAGTGGCACGACAAGCAGTTCGGGCTGGAGACGATGTGCGTGGGCGGCGGCCAGGGGATGGCGATGATCCTGGAGCGGCTGAGCTAGTTCTTATAGGGCTTTGCGCAGGGCGGTCGTGCTGTCCAGCATGGCCGCCATCGCTTTCTCGGCCGGGACGCGTCCGCCGCCGGGGGTCCAGACCAGCGCCTCGCGGGGGTCCTTGAGGGCTTGGAACGCGGCCAGCAGGTCGTTCCCCACCACGGCGATCTGGTCGCCCAAGGCGAACGCGCCCAGCACCGGCAGTTCTCGCCATCGCGGCGCCTTCGGGCTGTCCCAGTTCTCCATGCCCTGCGCGAGAAGGGTGAACTGGGTGGCGAGCCAGTAGCCGGCCTGCGCGCGGTCGCCGTGCGGCTCCAGCCGCAGGCCGAATTTGGAGTGCGGCATGCGGCGATATGCCTCGACTACCCGGGTCAGTTCCGCCGCGAGGGCTTGCGCCAGCGCTTGCGCCGGCCCCTGCCTCAGCGACGGATCCGCGCCGGAGTCAGCATCGTTCGCATCAGCCGGTTTGGTTCTGGAAGTCATCCGGGAAGGATACGGGTGGCGAATGTCGCGCTAACGATGCGGCACGTCACCGACCGCCCGGAACCGACCTGGCGACGGAATCGCCAGGATCCGTCCCCCTTGCCAGGTGCCTGGTCATGAGGCACGCTGGCGCTCACGGACCGTAGTCCTACGTCCAATAGCGGAGGCGCCCGTATGACGATCCACCACTCCGAAGAGACCCACCGCAACCTACTCGCCCGCATCCCCTCAGCGACCGGCCGCAGCCTGGACACCTGGTTCCAGCTCGTCGACGCCGGCCCCTCGCTCCCCCGCTTCGAGGAGCGCGTCAACTGGCTCCGCGCCGAGCACGACCTGCCGCGCGGCTACGCCAACGCGATCGTCCACGAGATGGACCTCAAGCGCGCCGCCCGCGCATTCGGCTAACCGCCGCCAACCGGAACCCACAGAGCCCCCGGCGGGCGCCGCCGCGGGCTCTGTAGCCGTGCCCGGCCCCGGCGCTCCCTGCCGGCTCCACCGAACGGCGAACACCAGCCGAACAACACTCCCGAGTCAGCTGAAGCGCCTTCGCGCCACCCCCACGCCACACATCCCACCTGCGCGCCAACAGGACCTTCAGCGGACCCGCGCCGGAACTCGATCACGCTCGCGCCGAGATCTCGCTACGCTGAAGCCCGAAGGATCATCCCGGTCGGCAGACAGGCCGGGATGGGCCTTGAGCCCAGATGGTGGAACAGGCAGACACAGCGAGCTTAAACCTCGTGGCCTTCGGGCGTTGCGGGTTCGACTCCCGCTCTGGGCACTGGCTTGACCTGCTTTGGAGCGACTTCCGGCGTTCGCGAGATCGGCGAGGCGGGGCGAGTGGCTAGTCTCAGTTCGCCCACGGAACGCGGCCGATGGAGTCGGCGGCGGTGTCATGGAGTTTTTTGGTGACGTGGGTGTACTTGCGCGTCGCGGTAGCGGTCGAGTGGCCGAGGATCTCTTGGACCTCGGAGTTGTCTACGTCCTGCTCAAGGAGACGGTAGGTTCCTCGTCGAAGCAGAGCTTTGCGGGTCGCGCGCTGAGTAGGTGCTTCCCGACTCGCGCCGGAAGTTGATGCCGTGCTGGTTCCGGTGAACCCCGGTCGTGCCGAGCCGGTACGAGCGGAAGGTCAGGTAGTGGAAGCAGTCATGGACATAGGCGTGTACGAGGTCCATGCCGACCATGCCAGGAGCCGGCGGGGTCGTACCCGTGCGGTCTCCGTAGAGGCTGATCACGGCCGCCGCTTGGACATAGCGGTATCCGGGTGCCTGTGTGTCGTCATCCGCGCGGTACGGCAACAGCCGGTCGTGGAATCCGCCGTGCCCTCCGGTGTTTGAAGCAACGGCCATGAAGACACGTTCCATCGGCAGCAGGCCAGCCTGCCCCAGTTCGGCGAACCGGTCGCGGGCTAGCTCAAAGCCAGCCGCGAACGTCGGCGTCCGCGCCGGACAAGTCCGCCACGACGTGATCCATGGTGGTGAACGTCAGGTGCGGATACC
>JAEKKI010000049.1 GCA_019510485.1 Catenulisporales bacterium | reverse complement strand
CCGGCTGATGTCGACCGACGACTCACCGCAGTTCGTCAACGGGCTGCTGGCGCGGATCGCCGAAGTCAAGGAACGGACGCAGCGGTAGTTCCCGACCGCATCGGCGACCAGGGCCCGTCTCGTTCGCGAGACGGGCCCTCATCCGTATCCGGCTGTTCGTGCTCAGCCGCTCCAGTCCGCGTCGAACGCGCGGGCCGGATTGCGGCGGAAGAACGCGTCGGCGGTATCCGCGCCGAAGCGCCGGATGACCCGAGCCCTGATATCCGTGAGCAGATACGGAATTCCGGGACCGCCGCCGCTGGAGCCGCGCGCCGCGGCGGTGGTGGTGTCGCCGCCGAGTAGCACACGATCGGCGTGCCCGGCCGCGATCAGCGCCGCGAGCCAGGATGACCGACGACGCCGGGACGCCGCGCCGACCGTGCAGCTCGGCCAGCACGCCCAGCGGATGGGTGCCGCCCTCCAGGTGGACGGCGATCGGCGATCCGGTGGCGTGGTGGGCGGCGGCCGCGGCTTCGAAGACCACTGACGCGTGGGTGTCGAGGTGGTGGACCGCCTCGCCCGCCCCGCACCGCCCCGCCCCGCCGACCGCGACAGCCGCCCTCGCCCGGATCGCCCGCCAAGCCGCCGACCACCTGACCGGCCCGGAGCGCCACACCCTCAAGGCGTGTCCCGAATCCGACTGCCGCGGCGTCTTCACCGACCCCGACGGCCGCCGCCGCTGGTGTCCTTCCCCGGCCTGCGCGAGTCGCGGCCGGGTCCGCGCACACCGCGCGCGCAAGCAGGCCACGGCACGCTGACCCGCGCGCAAGAGCCGCGCAAGCCGGCCATGCGACGCTGACCTGCGCTGTCAGCCGGCTGTCAGCTTCATGACAGCCGGGACCGCGATGGTGGTTCGCAGCGGGGATCCGTCCTGCGGCGAGCGAGGGGAGTGGGCATGGAGGTCGACGGCGAAGTGACCATGCATTACGCGACGACCGGTGTGGGCGATCCGGTGGTGGTGATCGGCGACGATGGCCGGCCGACGCGGTTCGACCTGCTCCGAGACTGGTTCCGCCTCGTGACGCCCGACTGGCGCCAACTCGGCGACGAGGCCGCCGCCGACTTCATCACCTCGCTCGGACTCGGCCCGGTACGCCTCCTGGGCTGGGGCGGCGGCGCGCGAGCCGCCCTGAACCTGGCGATGCGGCGCCCGGAGGTCATCGAGCAGGTCGCGATCATCGGCCCGCTGCCGGCCTGCGAAGACATGCCGTGCCGGACCCGCCTCGCGGAACTGGCCGTGCTGCCGGTGCCGCTGCTGGTGCTCCAGGGGGACGCGGACGCCCTCGATGTGGCCCATGCCGCCGCCCTCGCCAGGATGGCGCCAGGGGGGCGGCTGGCGGTCCTCCCGGGCCCTTCGCGGGGTCTGGCGGCGGCCAAGCCGGAGTTGGTGGACCTGATCTTGCTGGACTTCTTCCAGACCGCATGAGAAGGCGCCGTGTGAGATACGCCCGGCCGAACAGCCCTGCGAACAACTCAAAGCCCGCCGCGCGCCCGATTCGGGTACGTGGCGGGCTTTGAAGCCGTGATGACGGGCAGGCCGGAGCCGCCGCCGAAGCCGAGGAGTGTTCTACGCCTCGTCCTCGTCGCTGAAGCCGCCCGAGAAGCCGCCGGACTCGCCGTCGCCCTCCTCGGTGAACGGCCGGGCCGCGGCCGGGTTCAGGACGTCCCAGTCCGTGAGCATCTTGACCAGCTCGTTCGGGGCCATCTCGTAGATGACGCCGAGCGTGCGCAGGTCCTCGCCGCGGATGGTCATGACCCGGCCGTTCCAGTCGCCGCGCTGGCTCTGGATGCTGCCGACGTAGCGCAGCAGCGGGCCGGCCTGCTCGACCGGCAGCGTCTTGAGCCGCTCCAGGTCCAGGACCAGCTTGCCGCCGGGCTCGGGGCCCGCCGACGCCGGCGCGCCGGTGCCCGGCAGCAACTCGTGGACCGGAACTCCGTAGAATTCGGCCAGCTCGGACAGGCGCTGCACGGTGACGGCCCGGTCGCCGCGCTCATACGAGCCGACGACGACGGCCTTCCAGCGTCCTTGCGACTTCTGCTCCACACCGTGCAGGGACAGGCCCTGCTGGGACCGGATGGCGCGCAGTCGGACGCCCAGCGCTTTCGCGTATTCGGTGGACATGTAGCTCCCCATTGACACAACTGCGGCCTTGCGTGTTCCCCTCGCCACACGGCTGGCACAGTTCAGCGGATCGGCAGTTCCCCGGTATGACCCGTTGGTGACTTAGCGTGACGGTACGCGCGGATGTTCTTCTGCGCAAGTCCCCTCACGGTCAAGTCACCTGATGACTGCCGGTGGTCTGGTCCAATCAGCTTATGTCACTCTCAGCAGTGCTCCGCACTCGGATGGCGCAGTGGTCGTGTAAGCAGAGGGTGATCGCCCTGGTAGAGTCGGCGGCGACCGAGTCCTTTAACGATCTGTCCCGTGAGGCAGAGAAGGGGGTCCATTCGTCATGCCCGCGACATCGGCCGGATTGCCGGAGCGCGCCAGACCCGTCCTCGACGAGGCGGACATCTCCCGCGCGTTGACCCGGATAGCCCACGAGATCCTCGAACGCGCCAAGGGCGCCGAGGACGTGATGCTGCTGGGCATCCCCACCCGCGGCGCCGTGCTCGCCAAGCGGCTCGCCGCCCGCATCGCCGACGTCGAGGGCACCACGGTCCCGGTCGGCTCCCTGGACGTCACCATGTACCGCGACGACCTGCGCCTGAAGCCGGCCCGCACGCTGGAGCGCACCGAGATCCCGGACGAGGGCGTCGACGGCCGGCTGATCGTCCTGGTGGACGACGTCCTGTACTCCGGCCGCACCATCCGCGCCGCCCTGGACGCCCTGAACGACCTGGGCCGGCCGCGCGCCGTGCAGCTGGCGGTCCTGGTCGACCGCGGCCACCGCGAACTGCCGATCCGCGCCGACTACGTCGGCAAGAACCTGCCCACCTCGCAGCGCGAGAGTGTCAAGGTCCGGCTGCGCGAGCACGACGGCGTGGAGAAGGACGCCGTCTACCTGGGTACCGAGAGTGAGACGGCTTTATGAAGCGCCACCTGTTGTCCACCGCCGACCTCTCCCGGGACGACGCGGTCCTGATCCTGGACACCGCCGAGGAGATCGCCCGGCTGTCGGCCCGGCCGATCAAGAAGCTGCCGACGCTGCGCGGCCGCACCGTGGTCAACCTGTTCTTCGAGGACTCCACCCGCACCCGGACCTCCTTCGAGGTCGCCGCCAAGCGGCTGAGCGCCGATGTGATCAACTTCTCGGCCAAGGGCTCCAGCGTCTCCAAGGGCGAGTCGCTGAAGGACACCGCGCTGACCCTGGAGGCCATGGGCGCCGACGCGGTCGTGGTCCGGCACAGCGCCTCCGGCGCCGCCTACCGGCTGGCGAACGCCGGCTGGACCACCAGCCACGTGGTCAACGCCGGCGACGGCACCCACGAGCACCCCACGCAGGCCCTGCTCGACGCCTTCACGATGCGCCGGCACCTCGGCGGGCTCGAGGGCCGCCGGGTCACCATCGTCGGCGACGTCCTGCACTCCCGCGTCGCGCGCTCCAACGTGCGTCTGCTGGCCACCCTGGGCGCGCAGGTGACGCTGGTGGCGCCGCCGACGCTGCTGCCGGTCGGCATCGGCGGCTGGCCCTGCGAGGTCTCCTACGATCTGGACTCGGTCGTGCCGGCCAGCGACGCGATCATGATGCTGCGGGTGCAGCGCGAGCGGATGAGCGGCGGCTTCTTCCCCACCGAGCGCGAGTACAGTCGCCGCTACGGCCTGGACGCTCAGCGGATGGCCAAGCTGCCGGAGAAGGCGATCGTCATGCACCCCGGGCCGATGGTCCGCGGGATGGAGATCTCCGCCGACGTCGCCGACTCGGTCCGCTCGGTGATCGTCGAGCAGGTGGCCAACGGTGTCAGCGTTCGGATGGCCGTGCTGTACCTGCTGCTGAGCGGCAACCAGTCCGCGATCGGCCCCGACATCGCCGAGAACGACAACACCGAGAAGAAGGGCGCCGGCGCGTGAGCACGACCTACCTGATCAAGAACGCGAGCGTCCTGGGCGGCGAGGCGGCGGACCTGCTCCTGCGCGACGGGGTCATCGCAGAGGTCGGATCTGTCGGCTCGGTCCGGGCCGAGGGCGCCGTCGAGATCGACGCCGCCGGCCTGATCGCCCTGCCCGGCCTGGTCGACCTGCACACCCACCTGCGCGAGCCCGGCCGCGAGGACGCCGAGACCGTCGACACCGGCACCAGGGCCGCCGCGCTCGGCGGCTTCACCGCCGTGCACGCCATGGCCAACACCGATCCGGTGGCCGACACCGCCGGCGTCGTGGAGCAGGTCTGGCGCCTGGGCCGCGAGGCCGGCCACTGCGACGTGTTCCCGGTCGGCGCGGTGACCGTCGGCCTGCGGGGGGAGCGGCTGGCCGAACTCGGCGCGATGGCCGACTCCGCAGCGCGGGTCCGGGTGTTCTCCGACGACGGCAAGTGCGTGTCCGACGCGGCGCTGATGCGGCGCGCGCTGGAGTACGTCAAGGCGTTCGACGGCGTCGTCGCCCAGCACGCGCAGGAGCCGCGGCTGACCGAGGGCGCGCAGATGAACGAGGGCGAGCTGTCCGGGGTGCTGGGCCTGGCCGGCTGGCCGGCGGTCGCCGAGGAGGCGATCATCGCCCGCGACATCCTGCTGGCCGCGCACACCGAGTCGCGGCTGCACATCTGCCACGTGTCCACGGCCGGCTCGGTCGACCTGGTCCGCTGGGCCAAGTCCAAGGGCTACCCGGTCACCGCCGAGGTCACCCCGCACCACCTGATCCTCACCGAGGACCTGGTCAAGAACTATGACCCGATCTACAAGGTCAACCCGCCGCTGCGCTCGGCCGCCGACGTGGAGGCGCTGCGCGCCGGCCTGGCGGACGGCACGATCGACGCCGTCGCCACCGACCACGCCCCGCACCCGCAGGAGGACAAGGACTGCGAGTGGGCTGCGGCGGCCATGGGCATGCTCGGCCTGGAGACGGCGCTGAGCGTCGTCCAGCACACCATGGTCGACAGCGGCCTGATGGACTGGGCCGAGGTCGCCGACCGGATGTCGGTGCGGCCGGCCCTGATCGGCCAGGTCGACGACCGGCACGGCCGCCCGCTCGCCGCCGGGGAGCCCGCCAACCTGGTGCTGGTGGACCCGGAGGCGAAGCGCACCGTGGACCGCACGGCGCTGGCCTCGCTGTCGCAGAACACGCCGTATCAGGGGATGGAGCTGCCGGGCGCGGTCGTCGCGACGTTCCTGCGCGGCACCGCCACGGTGCTCGATGGGAAGCTCGCATGAGCGCCCTGAGCACGGCCGCCGCGCCCTATTCGCTCTTCCTGGCCGACGACAAGCACTCCGCGCCGGTCACCCACGTCGGGCAGCGGATCCTGTGGACGATCGTCACCCTCGCCGTGATCGCCGGTATCTACCTGCTGATGTGGCGCGGCTGGAAGAGGCGCCAGGCCCGGCAGGCGGACGTGGCCCCGCTGAACGAGGTGCCCGAAGGCGTCTTCTCCGGGGACGGTGTCGAGTCGATCTACGTGTCGACCACCTCCGAGGGCGACTGGCTGGACCGCATCGCCGTCCACAGCCTCGGCCAGCGCGGCAACGCGCGCGTCCAGGTGGCCGCCGAAGGCGTCCTGATCGAGCGCGAAGGCGCCTCCGACGTCTTCGTCCCGGCCGCGGCCGTCCGCGGCGTCCGCCTCGCCACCGGCATGGCCGGCAAGTACCTCCGCGAGGAGGGCCTGGTCGTCCTCACCTGGCAGCATGGCGACCGCACGCTGGACACCGGCCTCAAGCCCCGCTTCGGGACTGATGAACTGGTGGCCGCCCTTGAGGCACACTTCGCAGTCAGCACCACAGAAAGGCCGTCCTCGTGAGTAATCGACCCCCGGCGATCCTCGTCCTGGAGGACGGACGGACCTTCCGCGGCGACGCCTACGGCGCCTTCGGCGAGACCTTCGGCGAGGCCGTCTTCACCACCGGCATGACCGGCTACCAGGAGACCCTCACCGACCCCTCCTACCACCGCCAGGTCGTCGTGATGACGGCCCCGCACATCGGCAACACCGGTGTGAACGACGAGGACCCCGAGTCCCGCCGCATCTGGGTGGCCGGCTATGTGGTGCGCGACCCCAGCCGGGTCACCTCCAGCTGGCGCGCGCAGCGTTCGCTGGACGAGGAGCTGGTCGCGCAGGGCATCGTCGGGATCTCCGGGGTCGACACCCGCGCCATCACCCGGCACCTGCGCGAGCGCGGCGCGATGCGCTGCGGCGTGTTCTCCGGCGAGGCCGCGCAGCAGAGCCCGACGGCCCTGGTCGAGAAGGTGAAGGCCAGCCCGGAGATGGCCGGCGCGGACCTGGTCGGCGACGTCACCACGGCGCAGGGCTACGTGGTCGACCCGATCGGCGAGCACAAGTTCACCGTGGCCGCCTACGATCTCGGCATCAAGTCCATGACGCCGTACCGGATGGCCGAGCGGGGCGCGCGGGTGCACGTGCTGCCGGCCACCGCGACGCTGGAGGACGTCCTCGCGCTGAACCCGGACGGCTTCTTCATGAGCAACGGCCCCGGCGACCCGGAGACCACCGAGGAGACGATGGTCCCGATCGTGCGGGGGATCCTGGAGCGGCGGGTCCCGGTCTTCGGGATCTGCTTCGGCAACCAGATCCTCGGCAAGGCTTTCGGTTTCGGCACCTACAAGCTCAAGTACGGCCACCGCGGCATCAACCAGCCGGTGCAGGACCGCGCCACCGGAAAGGTCGAGGTCACCGCGCACAACCACGGGTTCGCCGTGGACGCGCCCCTGGACGAGGTCTCCGACACCCCGTTCGGCCGGGTCGAGGTCAGCCACGTTTGTCTCAACGACAACGTCGTAGAAGGGCTGAAGGCACTGGACGTCCCGGCGTTCAGCGTCCAGTACCACCCGGAAGCGGCGGCCGGCCCGCACGACGCCAAGTACCTGTTCGATCGGTTCAGCGAGCTGATGGCCGAGCACCAGTCGAGCAAGAAGGGCCAGAGCTGAGATGCCGAAGCGCCAAGACCTCACATCCGTCCTCGTCATCGGCTCCGGCCCGATCGTCATCGGCCAGGCCGCCGAGTTCGACTACTCCGGCACCCAGGCCTGCCGCGTGCTGCGGGCCGAGGGCCTGCGGGTGATCCTGGTGAACTCCAACCCGGCGACGATCATGACCGACCCGGAGGTCGCCGACGCCACCTACGTCGAGCCGATCACCCCGGAGTTCGTCGAGAAGATCATCGCCAAGGAGCGCCCCGACGCGCTGCTGCCGACCCTGGGCGGGCAGACCGCGCTGAACACCGCGGTCGCGCTGGCCGAGAACGGCGTGCTGGACAAGTACAACGTCGAGCTGATCGGCGCGGACATCGCCGCGATCCAGTCCGGCGAGGACCGTGAGAAGTTCAAGCAGATCGTCGGCAAGATCGGCGCCGAGTCCGCGCGCTCGGTGATCTGCCACTCCATGGACGACTGCCTGGCCGGAGTCGACGAGCTCGGCGGCTACCCGGTCGTGGTCCGGCCGTCCTTCACGATGGGCGGCGCCGGCTCCGGCTTCGCGCACGACGAGCAGGAGCTGCGCCGCATCGCCGGCACCGGCCTGGCTTTGTCGCCGACCACCGAGGTGCTCCTGGAGGAGTCCATCCTCGGCTGGAAGGAGTACGAACTGGAGCTGATGCGCGACAAGCACGACAACGTCGTCGTGGTCTGCTCCATCGAGAACTTCGACCCGATGGGCGTGCACACCGGCGACTCGATCACCGTCGCGCCGGCCATGACCCTGACCGACCGCGAGTACCAGAAGCTGCGCGACATCGGCATCGCGGTGATCCGCGCGGTCGGCGTCGACACCGGCGGCTGCAACATCCAGTTCGCGGTGAACCCCGCCGACGGCCGGATCATCGTGATCGAGATGAACCCGCGGGTGTCGCGCTCCTCGGCACTGGCGTCGAAGGCCACCGGCTTCCCGATCGCCAAGATCGCCGCGCGGCTCGCCGTCGGCTACACCCTGGACGAGATCCCGAACGACATCACCAAGCAGACCCCGGCGAGCTTCGAGCCGGCGCTGGACTACGTGGTCGTCAAGGTGCCGCGGTTCGCCTTCGAGAAGTTCCCGGCCGCCGACAGCACCCTGACCACCACCATGAAGTCGGTCGGCGAGGCCATGGCCATCGGCCGTTCCTTCCCGGAGGCGCTGCAGAAGGCGCTGCGCTCGCTGGAGCGCAAGGGCTCGGAGTTCACCTGGGTCGGCCCGGTCCGGGACAAGGCCACGGTGCTGGCCGAGGCGGCGCGCCCCACCGACGGCCGGGTCAACCTGCTCGTCGAGGCCTACCGGGCCGGGGCGTCGATCACCGAGCTGCACGAGGCCACCAAGATCGACCCCTGGTTCCTGGACCAGGTCCTGCTGATCCACGAGACCGCCTGCGAGCTGCGCGACGCCGAGCGGCTCTCGCCGGAGCTGCTGCACCGCGTCAAGCGCACCGGCTTCTCCGACAAGCAGATCGCCGGAATCCGCGGCCTGTCCGAGTCGGTGGTGCGGGAGCTGCGGCACTCGCTCGGCGTCCGGCCGGTCTACAAGACGGTCGACACCTGCGCCGCGGAGTTCGCCGCGCGCACGCCGTACCACTACTCCTCCTACGACGAGGAGACCGAGGTCGAGCCGCGGGACAAGCCGGCGGTGATCATCCTGGGCTCCGGCCCGAACCGGATCGGGCAGGGGATCGAGTTCGACTACTCCTGTGTGCACGCTTCCTTCGCGCTGCGCGACGCCGGCTACGAGACCGTGATGGTCAACTGCAACCCGGAGACCGTCTCCACCGACTACGACACCTCCGACCGGCTGTACTTCGAGCCGCTGACGCTGGAGGACGTGCTGGAGATCGTCGACGCCGAACGCGCCGCGGGTCCGCTGGCCGGCGTCGTGGTGCAGCTCGGCGGGCAGACGCCGCTGGGGCTGGCGCAGTCGCTCAAGGACGCCGGAGTGCCGATCGCCGGCACCTCGCCGGAGGCCATCCACCTGGCCGAGGACCGCGGCGCCTTCGGCCGGGTGCTGGCCGAGGCCGGGCTGCCCGCGCCCAAGCACGGCACCGCGTTCTCCTTCGCCGAGGCCAAGGCCATCGCCGACGAGATCGGCTACCCGGTGCTGGTGCGGCCCTCCTATGTGCTCGGCGGCCGCGGCATGGAGATCGTCTACGACGAGGCCATGCTGCACGGCTACATCGGGCGCGCCACCGCGATCTCGCCGGAGCACCCGGTGCTGGTCGACCGGTTCCTCGACGACGCGATCGAGATCGACGTCGACGCGCTGTTCGACGGCGAGGAGCTGTACCTCGGCGGCGTGATGGAGCACATCGAGGAGGCCGGGATCCACTCCGGCGACTCGGCGTGCGCGCTGCCGCCGATCACCCTCGGCGGCCACGACATCAAGCGGCTGCGGGCCTCCACCGAGGCGATCGCCCGCGGCGTGGGCGTCCGGGGCCTGATCAACATCCAGTACGCGCTCGCCGGCGACATCCTGTACGTGCTGGAGGCCAACCCGCGCGCATCGCGCACGGTGCCGTTCGTCGCCAAGGCCACGGCGGTGCCGCTGGCCAAGGCCGCCGCCCGGATCGGGATGGGCGCCACCGTCGCAGAGCTGCGCGCCGAGGGCCTGCTGCCGCGCGAGGGCGACGGCGGCACGCTGCCGAGCGACTCGCCGATCTCGGTGAAGGAGGCGGTCATGCCGTGGTCGCGCTTCCGGACACCGGACGGCCAGGGCGTGGACGTCATCCTCGGCCCGGAGATGCGCTCCACCGGCGAGGTCATGGGGATCGACGCGGACTTCGGCAAGGCGTTCGCCAAGTCGCAGGCCGGCGCCTACGGCTCGCTGCCGCTGAAGGGCCGGGCGTTCGTCTCGGTGGCCAACCGGGACAAGCGCTCGATGGTGTTCCCGGTCAAGGCGCTGCACGACCTCGGGTTCGAGATCCTGGCCACCGACGGCACCGCCGACGTGCTGCGCCGCAACGGCATCCCGGCCACGACGGTGCGCAAGCTGTCGCAGGGGCCGAGCTCCGACGGCGAGCCGACGATCGTGCAGATGATCGCCGACGGCGACATCGACCTGATCGTGAACACGCCGTTCGGCGTGGGCTCGCGGCTGGACGGCTACGAGATCCGGACCGCGGCGGTGCAGGCCGGCAAGCCGTGCATCACCACGGTCCAGGGCTTCGCCGCCGCGGTGCACGGGATCGAGGCGTTGCAGCGCGGCGACATCGGGATCGGGTCGCTGCAGGAGTACGCCGAGAAGATCAACGCCTCGCGCGCCGCGGGCTGAGGCGCCTCGCTCGGCTCGGTCCGGCGCTCGCCGGACCGAGCCGCGCTTCGGCAGCCGGTGGTGGTCGTGGACTGAGGGGCTCAGCCGATCTGAGCCGTCGGCGGAGCCGACATTTGTCATAGAGAGGTGCCTGGGATGCGGATCTATCCGAAGCTGTTCAACCTGGTGTTCCGCCGGATGGATCCGGAGCAGGCGCACCGGGTGGCGTTCGGTGCGATCCGGGCCGTCGGCGCGCTGCCCGCCGGCACCGGTCTGGCGCTCCTGGAGCGGCTGTTCCCGGCGCGCGACGCGGTGCTGAGGCAGACGGTGTTCGGGGTCGAGTTCCCGGCGCCGTTCGGCCTGGCGGCCGGCTTCGACAAGAGCGCCGAGGGCATCGACGCGCTCGCCGCCCTCGGCTTCGGCTCGGTGGAGATCGGCACCGTCACCGGCGCCGGCCAGCCCGGCAACGAGCGGCCGCGACTGGCCCGGCTGGTCGCCGACCGGGCCGTGGTGAACCGCATGGGATTCAACAACGTCGGGGCTGAGGAGGTCGCGCGGCGGCTCAAGCGGCGCGTCGCCAAGCCCGAGCGGTGGGACAAGATCCCGCCGGTGGTCGGCGTCAACATCGGCAAGACGAAGATCGTGCCGGAGCCGGAGGCGGCGATCGACTATGTCGCCTCGACGAAGCTGCTGGCGCCGTATGCGGACTACCTGGTCGTGAACGTCTCGTCGCCGAACACGCCGGGGCTGCGGAACCTCCAGGCGGTGGAGGTGCTGCGGCCGCTGCTCAAGGCGGTGCGGGCGGCGGCCGATGAGGCGGTGCCCGGCAAGCATGTTCCGCTGCTGGTGAAGATCGCTCCGGACCTGGCCGACGACGATATCGACGCGGTCGCCGACCTGGCCCTGGAACTGCGCCTGGACGGCATCATCGCGACCAACACCACCATCGGCCGCGGCGGCCTGAAATCAGTGGCGGCGAAGGTCGAGGCGGCCGGTGGCGGCGGCCTGTCCGGGGCGCCGCTCAAGGCCCGCTCGCTCCAGGTGCTCAAGCGGCTCCGCGAGCGGACCGGCGGCCGGCTCGCGCTGGTCTCGGTCGGCGGCGTCGAGACCGCCGCGGACGCCTGGCAGCGGCTGGTGGCCGGCGCGGATCTGGTCCAGGGTTACACCGGGTTCCTTTACGAGGGGCCGGCCTGGGCGGCGCGGATCAACCGGGGGATCGCCGAGAAGGTGCGCGCCGGCGGCTACACGAGCTTGCGCGAGGCTGTCGAGGCCGCTCGCGTTTCCTAGGCTGGTTTTTCTTACGTTAGAGGAGAGTTGTCATGGCTTCACGGCCGGTGGAGACCTTCGGCGCGCGGCTGCGGACGGCTCTCGACGCGCGGGGGCCGCTGTGCGCGGGGATCGACCCGCACTCGTCGCTGCTGGTGCGGTGGGAGCTCGGGGACGACGTCGCGGGCCTGGAGAAGTTCGCGTACACGGTCGTCGAGGCGCTGGCCGACCGGGTCGCGGTGCTGAAGCCGCA
Organism: Catenulisporales bacterium; assembly: GCA_019510485.1. Classification (GTDB taxonomy): domain Bacteria; phylum Actinomycetota; class Actinomycetes; order Streptomycetales; family Catenulisporaceae; genus Catenulispora. Next base: position 5,402 of record JAEKKI010000049.1, on the reverse strand, counting down.
GTCGGCGTTCTTCGAGCGCTTCGGCAGCCGGGGGATCGCGGTGCTGGAGCGCACCGTCGACGACGCCCGGTCGGCCGGCGCGCTGGTGATCATGGACGCGAAGCGGGGCGATATCGGATCGACGGTCGCGGCGTACGCGGATGCGTATCTGGACCCTTCCTCGCCGCTGTTCTCGGATGCTCTGACGGCGAGCCCTTATCTGGGCTTCGGTTCGCTGGAGCCGATGTACGCGGTGGCCGAGAAGAGCAACGCGGGTGTGTTCGTGCTGGGGCTGACCTCGAACCCCGAAGGGCCGCAGATCCAGGCGGCGACCGGTGCTTCGGGGCGCAGCGTCGCGGAGGAGATCGTCACGGCGGCGGCGGCGCGCAACGCCGGTGCCACGCCGATGGGCCCGATCGGGGTGGTGGTCGGCGGGACGGTCGCGACGCCGGACTTCGACCTGGCCGCGCTGAACGGTCCCTATCTGGTGCCCGGCATCGGCGCGCAGGGGGCGACGGCGGCGGATGTGCGGCGGATCTTCGGGGCCGGGGCGCGGAACGTGGTGCCGTCGAGCAGCCGGGAGATCCTGCGGGGCGGTCCTTCGGTGGGCGGCTTGCGGGATGCCGCCGCGCGGACCGTGGACGAGTTGCGAGCGATGCTGGATTAGCCGGAGCGCTCCGCGGCTTCGAGGATCCGCTTGAGGCGGCGCAGCGAGTAGGCGAAGAAGGCGCGGGTGAGCGGTTCGGCCACCAGCCATCCCGCACGTCCGACAGCTCCGAACGGCATCTCCACCCGCTCCCACCAGGTGACGCGGCAACGGCCTCCGCCGTGCGGCGTGACCTCGAAGCCGCCGGTGCCGCGCACCACGCGGCCGGTGTGCAGGACCGCGCACCGGTGCGGCGGTTCCCACTCGGTGATCGTCATCGTGTCCAGGAAGCCGATCGGCCCGAGGCCGGTCCAGCCCGCGATCGTGTCGCCGGCTTTGCCGGCCGTCCCGCTGACCCGCGTGGCGACCATCCACGCCCCCTGCGACTCCCAATCCGCGATCGCGGCCCAGGCCCGCTCGGCCGGTACCCCGACGTCGACCGCCACCCGCAGCTCAGGCAACCTTGGCCGCCAGCGTCTTCGGCGCGACCTTCAGGTAGGCCGCGCGCACCAGGTCCTCGACGTCGTCCCAGTCCGGGCCGGCGTCCAGGTTGACGCCGAGCCAGCCGCGGGGGCCGACGTAGGGCGGCCGGTAGAAGGTGTCCGGATCCTCCTGGACCCGCAGTTCCTGGACACCCTCGGCGGCCGGGCACCAGAAGCCGAGGCGCAGGCCGTGGTGGTGGTCGCAGAACATGACGAAGCTCCGCTTGCCGCGCACGAACCAGGTCGGCTCGCCGTGGCTGAGGCGCTCCTCGACCTCGGGGAAGGTCAGGCAGATGGCGCGCAGCCGCTCCAGGGCGGCTTGTTCCTCGTCCGGAGTCATGCGCCCATCCTGCCCACCGGCACCGACAACTGCGATCTCATGATGATCAGCTACGGTCCCTTCATGACCACCGAGACCCGGACCCGCCTGCTCCAGGGCGCGGTCGACGCGCTGCGGTCGCAGGGCATCGCCGGAGTGTCGGCCCGCACCATCGCCGCGGCCGCCGGGGTGAACCAGGCGCTGGTGTTCTACCACTTCGGCAGCGTGGACGAACTGGTGGCGGCCGCCGCGCTGTGGTCGACCGAGCAGCGGGTCGCCGAGTGCCGGGGCCGGTTCCAGCAGGTGCGGTCGCTGCGCGGGCTGTCGGCGGTCGGGCGGGAGTTGCGCGCGAAGGATCCGGCCGCCGGCGAGGTCGCGGTGCTGGGCCAGGTGCTCGCCGGTGCGCAGACCAACCCGGCGTTGTGCGCCGCCACCCGGGAGGCGCTCGGGCTGTGGGTCACCGAGATCGAGCAGGTGCTGACCCGGGTGCTGGCCGGTTCGGCGCTGGGCGAGGTGGCCGACGTGCCGGGGCTGGCGCGGGCGGTGGCCGCGTCGTTCGTGGGAATGGAGCTGACCGCGGTGGTCGATCCGGACGGCGACGAGGCGGCGTTCCGGGCGCTGGATCAGCTGGGTGCCGTGCTGGAGTGCCTGGACGATCTGGGACCGGCGACGCGGCGGGATGTGCGACTCACGGTCCGGCGGTCGGTGCGCAAGAAGGGCGGCGGCGCGGGGGCGTAGCCGCCCTGGACGGATGTGCTCTCTGGCTCTCTGTGCTCGCTACCGCTCGCCGAGCAGCTCGGCATTGGCGGCCTGGACCTGGGCGGCGAACTCCGGAAGCTCGATCACCTCGATCCCGGCGCTCCGCAGCTGCTCGAATCCCTGGCAGTCCTCGACCAGCAACGCCGGCTCGCGCCAGGCGAACACCACGCGCCGGATGCCGGAGGCGATGATCAGCTGGGTGCAGCTGGCCGGGCGCGAGCGCCGGACGGAGCACGGCTCCAGCGAGGAGTAGATCGTCGCCCCGGGCAGGCGCGGATGGTCGGTCCCGAGCCGGAGCAGCGCCGACTCCTCGGCGTGCACCGCCTCGTCGGTGTCGCGGGACCAGCCGCGGGCCAGCTCGCGGTCGTCGGCGTCGACGATCACGGCGCCGACGTTGTACGCGGTCGGGGACGGCGGGCAGCGCCAGGCGAGGTCGACGGCGGTGCTCAGCCACTCGCGGTCCTCGCCGCTGGTGCGGCCGGCGCGAAGAAAGGCGTCGGTGGTGGTCACGGGATTCAGCCTAGTCGCGCGACGCGGCACATTCTCGGGTTCGCCGCACGTCCGCTGTGCGTTCACCATTCGTCCGCCGCACAATCAAGCCCGCCCGTCGCTACGCCGCCGTGTCTACCAGGACGTGCTACGCGTCGCAGTGCTCTCGATGCCCGGCCCGCCCAGATTGATATCTTGATCGCCATGACCCGCCCCGCGCCTCCCGCCGCCGTCCTGTGCGATATGGACGGTCTGCTCGTCGATTCCGAACCCACGTGGTTCCAGGCCGAGGTGGACATGCTCGCCGGCTACGGCTTCGCCCTCAGTGCCGAGCACTACCCGCAGGTCCTCGGCAAACCGCTCGAAGTGTCGACGGAATACCTGCTGAACGTGACCGGCCACCCGGTCTCCGCCGCCGAGTTCTCCGACGGCATCGAGCGCGCCATGATCGCGCGCCTGGCCGACGGCGTCCCGATGATGCCCGGCGCCAAGGAGCTCCTGGTCGCCCTGGAGACCGCCGGCATCCCGCTGGCCCTGGTCTCGGCCTCCTCCCGCCGGATCGTCGACGCCTGCCTGCCGGTCATCGGCCCCGACCACTTCCGCTTCACCGTCTCCGGCGACGACGTGGAGCACGGCAAGCCGAACCCGGACCCGTACCTGAAGGCGGCGGCCCTGTTGGGCGTCGACCCGCGGGAGTGCGCGGTCCTGGAGGACTCGCCCACCGGCACGGCAGCCGGCCAGGCCGCCGGCTGCCGCGTCGTCGCCGTCCCGCATGCCGCGCCGGTGGCGCCGGGGGAGCGCGTGACGATCGTGGACTCGCTGCGGCGCGTGGATCTGGCGTTCTTGCGGCGGTTGTTCGAGGACGAGTTGTTGGACGTCAGATAACCGGCCCTTGGGGCGGAGATGGGGTAGCCCCATTCCCGGCGCTGAATCCGGCCGCCCTTGAGGCCGCCATCCAGACCCGCCCCACTGACGACGCCGCCGGTGCGATCGCCGGGATCGGCGACCCGTCCTGTCCTGACACCGAGCGCCTAATCGGGATCGGCCACCACGACCTCGGCGGCCACCGTCGGCCTCCCGTGCCCCGGCACCGTCTCGGCAGCCTCGACGACCTCCACCCGAGGCAACGCCGGCGGTGTGCCGCCGTACGCCGGACACAGGGCCTTGTGATCGCACCAGTCGCAGAGCCTTGACGGATTCGCGCGCCACTCTCCGCGCTCGGCGGCGGCCCGGATCGCGGTCCACAAAGCGGCGACCTTGCGTTCGGTGGCCCGCAGGTCGCGTTCGTCGGGGTCGTAGGTGACGATCTGGCTCTCGCCGCCGAGATAGATGAGCTGGAGCCGGCGGGGGATCACGCCGCGCGTCTTCCACAGGACCAGGGCATAGAACTTCATCTGGAACAGCGCCTTGCCCTCATATGCCGGACCCGGCGCGCGGCCGGTCTTGTAGTCCACCACGCGCAAGGCGCCGTCGGGGGCCACGTCGAGGCGGTCCACGAAGCCGCGCAGCAACAGGCCGTCGCCGATGCGGGTGTGGACGAACAGTTCGCGCTCGGCCGGTTCCAGGCGGTTGGGGTCCTCCAGGCGGAAATAGCGCTCCAGCAGGTTCACCGCGCCGGCCAGCCACGCCTCGTCTCCGCCGGCCTCCTCGGCGAGCTCCTTCAGCTCCGGGTCGTCGGCGACCATGCGCTCCCACTGCGGGGACAGCAGATCCGCCGCCGAGGTGGGGGTGCGCTCGCCGGTCGGGAGGTCGAACAGGCGCTCCAGGACGGCGTGCACCAGCGTGCCGCGGGTGGCCGCCGCGCTCTTGCGCTCGGGGAGCTTGTCGATGACGCGGAAGCGGAACAGTAGCGGACACGTCATGAAGTCCGAGGCGCGCGACGGCGACAGCGCCATGGGGAGGGTCACAGGGCTCGTGGGGTTCACCGGGCTCGGGGAGGTCTCCGTCGCGTCCATGGGCCACGACCCTACGCCCCGGTGCCGACACCCGGCGCGACCGCTGCGGCGAAGCCCCGAAGGCGTCCCGGCAACGCCCCAAAGGGTGCGATCGGGGGACCGCGGACAGGGACGAGTGGTCTGGGTAGTTCGCCTGCGCATAGAGTCGAAGACGTGGCGGAAGATGAGGGCAGGCGGATCACCGGCGAGCAACCGCCCGAAAACAACGATAAGGGCCGCCCTCCGGTAGCCCCCGGCCCCGGTATCCGCCTGGGCCGCCCCTTCGGCATCCCCATCTACGTCTCCCCGTCCTGGTTCGTCATCGCCGCCTTCATCACGGTCCTGCTGGCCCCGCAGCACGGCGACGTGTCCGACCCGGCCAACGACTTCGGCAACGAGCTCGGCGGCTGGCGCTACGTCCTGTCGCTGGCCTACGCGGTGTTCCTCTACGCCTCCGTCGTGGTCCACGAACTCGCGCACTCCGCCCTCGCCCAACGCCTCGGCCTGCCGGTGCGCCGCATCGTCATCCACTTCCTGGGCGGCGTCTCGGAGATCGAGAAGGAGTCCGACACTCCCGGCAAGGCGTTCTGGATCGCCTTCGTCGGCCCGCTGACCTCCGCGGCGCTGGCCGCCGTCGGCTTCGGCGTCTACCAGTTCATCCCGCACGACGACACCGAGAGCCTGGGCCAGAAGGTCGCCGCCACGCTGGTCTTCGGCTTCTGGGCCTCCAACCTGCTGGTCGCCCTGTTCAACATGCTGCCCGGCCTGCCGCTGGACGGCGGCCAGGTGCTGCG
>JAEKKI010000048.1 GCA_019510485.1 Catenulisporales bacterium | reverse complement strand
GCAGCCGGTCCCGACACACTGCCGACCAGCGCCACCGCGCAGCCCGCCGCCACCAGAGTCTTTCTCAGCACACACTGACGCTACCCGAACCCGGGGTGCCTCATCGGGAACCGGGAAACGGGCTTGAGACCGGTGCTAGTGCAGCGCCGCGTTAATCTTTCAGGGCTTCTCATGCGGCCTTGAGTGGGGTGCCGTCGTAGGTCCAGCGGTAGGGCTTGGCGGTGTCGTTCTTCGCGATCACGTAGGTTTCGATCTTGTCGATGAGGTCGTCTCGGCTGGTGAAGTCGCCGTGACGGATCACGGCTCGGGTCAGCGCGGAGAAGTACAGCTCGACCTGGTTCAGCCAGGAGGCGTGCGGCGGGGTCCAGTGCACGTGCCAGCGCGGGTGCGCCGCCAGCCAGGCCTTGGTCTTCTTGGCCACATGCGCCGAGCCGTTGTCGAGTACGACGTGAATGTCGCGGCCCGGGTCGATCAGGTGGTCCAGGCGGTGCAGGAAGGCGATGAAGGTGTCGGCGTCGTTGCGGGCGATGATCTCGGTGAGGGCTTGTCCGGTGTCGATGTCGAAGGCCGCGACCAGCGAGGCGGTGCCGTGGCGGACGTACTCGAACTCCCGGCGTGCCGGTCGACCGCAGGCGGCCGGGATGGTGGGGTGCTTGCGGGAGCGTGCGGCGATCGCGGTCTTCTCATCGATCGACAGCCGCACCGCCCCGGTCGGCGGGTTCAGGTACAGCTCACAGATGTCGCCGGCCCGATCCCAGAATGCCGGGTCGTCGCGGCGGGTCAGCCACCCGCGGACCTTGTGCGGTTTCACGTCGGCTTCGGCCAGGATCCGTCCGACCTGGGATGCCGAGACCGGGATGTTCTCAGCGGCGGCAAGCCGCTCGGCGATGAGCCGGTGTGACCAGGTGGCCTGCGGCCTGGGCGGGGCCGAGGTCGCGACCGCGATCACCGCGACGCGCTCCCGCTGGCCCAGCCGCCTGGGACGTCCGGGGCGTTCGGCATCGGCCAGCCCGGCCAGACCCTGCTCGGCGAACCGGCCGCGCCAGGTGCGCACCGTGCCGACATCAGCGCCCACCGCGGCGGCGATCGCGGCGTTCGTGGCGCCATCGGCGGCGGCCAAAACGATCCGGGCCCGCTGCACCGTGCGCACCGACGCGGTCCGCGATGCGGCCAGCTTGTTCAACCTGCGGCGCATCGCCTCATCCAGCTCGATCGGCACCGCCTGCGGCGCGGCCATCCCACCCCCGGCATCATCAGATCCCTGATCAACCGGGTCATCATCCCCGCTCGATGCGGCATGCGGCACGATGGGACCCATGCCAAAGAACCCGCCGGAATCCATGCAGGTCAACCTGCGTCAGCGCCTCAACCGGCACGCCAAGGCGCGCTGGCCCGCGCTGGCCGGCATCGAGGTGCGCTACCGCGCCGGGTTCGCCTACATCGACGGACGGCTGCCCGGCGGCGAGGTGCTCAAGCTGTGCCGCCTGCGCTTCAACGGCGTCATGCATACCTGGGGATTCGCCATCTACCTGGCCAGCAGCGACACCTATGAAGACAACATCCTGCCCTCAGGGCTACCGTTCGGCAGCCCCGAGGAAGCTCTGGACTGCGCCTGCGGCCTCTACCTCAACGACCCCACCGCCTGGCTACCCCAGTCCTGAAGGATTAACGCGGCGCTGCACTAGCTCCGGGTCGTGGTAACGGCTCCCAGGAACTCGGACCCGAATTTGTTCAAGTACGGAGACGGATCGTTGGAGCGAGCGGTAACGCGACGCAGTCGGTCAGCGGCTCAGCAGTTGGTTGATCTCAGCGTTCGTCGGAAGTGCGGATTGGGCGCCGGGGCGGGTCGTGGCGAGGGCTCCGGCGGCGCAGGCTCGGCGTAGGGCCGTGGCGAGCGGTACGCCGGAGCCGAGGGCGACGGCCAGGGCCGCGCAGAAGGCATCGCCGGCGCCTACCGTGTCGATCGCCTCGGTCGGAAAGCCTTTCTCCACACAGGTGATCTCATCCGACGCGGCGACGGCGCCGGACGCGCCGAGCGTGAGCACCGCCGTGCGCGGGCCGAGCGCCAGCAGCGATCGCGCGGCGTCGGCGGCGTCGTGGATGGAGGCTCCGAGCAGAGCGGATGCCTCGGTCTCGTTCACGACGAGCACGTCGACGTGGCGTAGCAGATCGCTGAGATCGGCGTCCGGGAACGGCGCGGCGTTGAGGATTCGCAAAGCATCAGCGCTCTGAGCCGCGACGAGTACCGCGCCGAGCGGGATCTCAAGGTTCATCAACAACACATCGGCGACGCCGACTTCGATCGGCGGCGGAACCGCGTTCGCGCCCGGGGAAAGCGTGATCGTGTTCTCCCCGTCGGCCTGTACGACGATCAGCGCCATCCCGGTCGCGGTCCCCGAGGCGGTGCCGACTCCAGCGACGTCAACGCCCTCGGCGATCAGGTTCCGGCGAAGCTCCGCACCGAACGGATCGTCGCCCACCATGCCGATCATGCGGGCGCGAGCACCGAGGCGCGCCGCCGCGACCGCTTGGTTCCCGCCCTTGCCTCCGGGGCTCCGCAGCGCCTCCGAGCCGGTCACCGTCTGGCCCGGCGCCGGGAGACGCGGCACGCGGACCGCCAGGTCCATGTTCAGGCCGCCGATGACGACCATGGTCATGGCACCCTCGGTCATGGCACCCACGCGACCACCCACAGCAGCATCCACCCGCCCATCTTCTTCCGGTCGGCCGGCGTCGAGCCACTTCAGCAGCTCATCCGCGTTACCCGTCCGGATGGAGTCGCGCACCACCGGGATTCATCCGATCCAGCGAACCCGCGTACTCAAGCTCCATCGCCCACGCGGTTTCCGGACCGGTGAGCTTGACCGGGCGCGCGTAGCCATGCGAATCAGCCTCCCGGAAGCGGCTCGACGGCGCGCAGGACAGCCTCCTCCACCGGCGTTCGCGCCACCTCCTGAACGCCCGGCAACCGATACTCGCCGAGCAGCGCGACCAACGGCTGCGCGACGATCCTCGGAACGCGACCGCGGTGCGGCCACGAGGCCGCGTGCACCATGAGTTGGTGGCACAAGAAGACGTCCCCGGCCCGCCCGGTCGCCAGCACGATCTCGCGGTGCGCACTGGCGCGATCGGCCGCCCGTGCCGCCTCCCCCCACTCCAGTCCCCGCTCCCCGGCCGCCGCCAGGACACGGGCCGTATCCAGATGCGAGCCGGCCCGCAACCGGGTCGGCGCACTGTCCTGATCGACGTCACTGAACAGGAACAACGCCAACAGCCCGCCGCCGAGCCCGCGAACGGTCACCCGCCGGCCGCCGTCAGCCGGATCCTCATAGCCACCATCAAGGTGCCACCCGGTGTCCCCAGGATCCCGGTCACTCGGAAAACGAACCGGGATCGAGCCGCCCACCCCGCGCCGGCGCCACCAGCGACCCGGACCGAGAAGCTGATCGCACGCCTCCCACAACGGCCGGGAAACCCCCTGTCCCGCCTCAACGAACGGCCCATCCTCCGGGCAGGCAAGACGCACCACCGGCTCGGTCCACGTCGAAGGATCCTCACGGCGAACCCCACGAGAGGCCAACTCCGACCAGACCCGATCCGCACACGCCCCGGCAACATCAGCGGGCACGGCCTGCCGGACCGCCACGAAGCCGTCGATGATGAAGCCCTCGATCTCCTGCTCGCTCAGCACGCTGGCACTATTCCACCGCGGCTGAACCGTCCACAACGGAAAATTGGGCCCGGCAGAGCCCGGGATGCCGCGGTCTCCCAGTGGGCTCGCGGCGTATGTGGTTTTCCCGCATCGGATGCCTGGTCCGCAACCGGCTCAAGGGCCTCCGACACCACCCCGGCGTCCTCGACGGCTTCGTCGCCGAAACGACACTGGCCTTCGACCTGCTATCGCCATGACATCGAAGCGCCGATCTCAGTAACGCAGGCGTCGAACGCCCGGCGGCGGCCAGCCCCGCTACGAGACCTCAGCCGCCGCCGACCACTCCACAACCAACTCCTCCTGCGTCGCGAACCGCACCAAGTGCCGCGTGACCACGTCCTGCACCGCGGCCAGCCGCTCATCGTCCGCGGCCCGCGCCGTCATGACCAGCGCCCCGGGCTCCACACGCAGTGTGCAGCCGCCGGAGCCGAACGTCAGCGAGCCGGCGCTGCCGTCCTCGGTCTGCTCGGAATCCACTCTGCGGCCGAGGTGCGACACCAGTTGCTTCAGGTAGCGCTCGGGGCGTTCGGTGCTGACGTTCGCGACAGATTCGATCATGCGGCCATTATCACGGACAGGGCGACTACTCCCCCGAATCCGAAGCAGAAGCCGCAGCCCGGTCCCCGACCACCCGCCGCCGCAGCCCCACCTCGCTCAAAGCCGGCGGCGTCCACCCGCCGTCCTCCCACACCAGCTCCCGGCCCGGCGGCACGATCTCGTCGATGCGGTCCAGGACCGCGTCGTCCAACACCAGATCCTGCCCGGCCAGCGAGGCCTTCAACTGCTCCATGGTCCGCGGCCCGAGGATCACCGACGTCACCGCCGGGTGCGTCAGCGGGAAGGCCGTGGCCAGCTCCGGCAGCGTGCAGCCCAGTTCGTCGGCCAGCTTCGCCAGCTCCTCCACCGCGTCGAACTTCGCCGCGTTCGCCGGCAGCGCGGGGTCGAAGCGCTCCGGGCGCAGGGCGGCGCGGCCGCTGGCCAAGTCGACGGCCTGGTCGCGGCGGTACTTGCCGCTCAGGAAGCCCCAGGCCAGCGGGCTCCAGGTGAGCACGCCCATGTTCAGCCGGCGGGCGGTCGGCAGGACCGAGCGCTCGATGCCGCGGGCCAGGATCGAGTACGGCGGCTGCTCGGTGCGGAACTTCATCAGGCCGCGGCGCTCGGCCACGTGCCAGGCCTCGACGATCTCCTCGGCCGGGAACGTCGAGCAGCCGAAGGCGCGGATCTTGCCCGCGCGCACCAGATCCGTCAGGACGCTGAGGGTCTCCTCGATGTCCGTCTTCGGGTCCGGGCGGTGGATCTGGTACAGGTCGATCCAGTCCGTCCGCAACCGCCGCAGGCTGTCCTCCACGGCGCGCACTATGTAGCGCCGCGAGTTGCCGCCGTGGTTGCGTTGGTCGTCCAGCGAGAAGTGCACCTTGGTGGCCAGTACGACGTCGTCGCGGCGCCCGGCCAGCGCCTTGCCGACGATCTCCTCGGACTCGCCGGCGTTGTACATGTCGGCGGTGTCCACGAAGTTGATCCCGGCGTCCAGCGCGGCGTGGATGATCCGCTCGCTGTCAGCGTGGTCGGGGTTCCCGATCTTGCCGAACATCATGGTGCCCAGGGCGTAGCTGCTGACCTCGATGCCGGTGGCTCCGAGGACTCGGTAATGCATCGTCATACCCTGAACGCTATGACCTGGAGTCGACTCCAGGTCAAGCCCCCGAGCGCCGCGCCGGACGCGCCGGGCGTTCGGTAGGCGATCCGGCTCGCGGTCGCCGTCCCGAACGCCCGGGCGCGGCGGAGATCAAGTCAGGTTGATCATCTGCAGTCTGTCGTCGTGCCCCTGGAAGTAGACGACGTTTCCAGTGACGAACGGGGCGGATTTCGTGTAGCTTCCGCCGAGCCACTCCCCACCGGTGCCGTCGATGTTCTGGCGGTAAAGCTTGTCGTTGGTCCCGCGGAAGTAGACGACGCCGTCGGCGACGAACGGTGACGCGGCGGTGTAGCTCTCGCCGAGCTGCTTCCCGCCGGTGCCGTCGATGTTCTGGCGGTAGAGCTTGTTGTTGGTGCCTTGGAAGTAGATGACCCCGTCAACGACGAACGGTGTCGAAGCGGTGTAGCTGTCCCCGACCCATTTTCCGCCGGTACCGTCGATGTTCTGGCGGTAAAGCTTGTCGTTGGTCCCTCGGAAGTAGATGACCCCGTCAACGACGAACGGTGTCGAAGCGGTGTAGCTGTCCCCGACCCATTTTCCGCCCGTGCCGTCAATGTTCTGACGGTAAAGCTTGTCGTTGGTCCCTCGGAAGTAGACGACGCGGTCGGCGACGAACGGTGACGAGGCGGTGTAGCTCTCACCGAGCCACTTCCCGCCGGCGCCGTCGTTGCCGACTCGGTACAGCTTGGAATTCCTGCCCTGATAGTAGATGGCGCCGTCGACGACGAACGGCGTGGACGCGGTGTAGTTATCACCGTTGACCCACCATTTGGGCGCGCCGATGTGTCGCGGCGTCCACGGGCACATCGTCCACGAGTTGTGGTTCATGATGCATTCGTGGCCGGCTGAACAGTTGGCGCAGTTGAGATTGGGGACTCCGTAATAGCCGTAAGCCCCGCCGCAGTGACATTTCGAAGCCGCGTATTCGTCGGGCGCGCCGAAAATGTGGCCGGACTCGTGCGCGAACACGACGTCGATGTTCGACGGTCCCCAGTTGTCGTTGGCGTAGTCCATGACCGTTTCCGGAACCCATGGTCTGGCGTACGCGAAATGATTGAGGGGATAGTGAGTGAAGAAGGACACGTACGCGCCGTCCGTGGCCTTCCTGTTCTTCAGCGCCATCGCGTAGTCGGTGACGCCCTGCTCCCCGCTGCGGTAGCCGAGGTCCGCCATCGCCGGATCGCGCCAGTGGGCCTCGAGATCGGGGGCGTCCGGATCGGCCGGCGTCGTGATCGTGACGACGTTCACGTCGACGTTGAAGGTGACCGGTGTCAGCTGGAACTGGCCGCCCAGCCAGCTCAGGCCGCCCTGCACTTCCGCGATGACCGTCGAGATCTCGCTCGGGGAGAAGGCGAGATGGCCGGGGCCGCTCACGATGACCACTCCGAGTGCCGCCGAACCGCGAAGCCGGTCGTTCAGCCCGGCGGCCGGGCCCGCCTCGAGATCCACGCCTTCGGGCGGGTCGGGGGCCGTGAAGTCCGGATGGTCCCACGAAGCCCCCCGTCCGGGCCGCTCTTCCTTTGCCCGGCGGTAGTCCTCGGACTGGCGGAGCCAGTAAGCCTCGAGGGCGAGGCGCTCGGAAAAGTCGAGAGCCCTCCACGTCTCCTCGTTCACGTCTTCGCGTCGCCGCGCCGTGACCAGCTCGCTCGATGCGGCGCCGATCACGTCATCGACGAGATCCGCCGGGACGGTGACGATGCTGACCCGGCCGTAGCTTTGCCGCACGGCCACGCGGTCATCGAACGGCGGTTCTCCACCCGCGGGGAGTACGAACGCGATTTCGACCATTTCCGGCATTGTGCCTCCTTGTTGTCTTATCACCCGTAATCCGGCCGAATGGGTGGTCGCAGGTGATGGTGGTGATCTCTTCGTGGTCATGGTGATTCGTTGCCCGGCTCACACGGCCTGGCGTGAGCAGGTCTCTTGATCGCCTGGCCCACAGTGACGCGCGCTGGATATGGCAGGGCGCTGGTTCATGTCCGGTCAGCCGCCGCCGAGGGCGACGCTCGCCGTCCGGCGACGCGACACACCGTTACCGGCAGCAAGCCGCCGTTTTGCCCAGCCGGCCCGGTTGAGGAGCTCTCAGGACTTCACCGCGCTCCCGCTCAACCACTGCTTCCAGTTCTCCTGCCAGTCCCCGTACCCGTTCCCCGGCGCCACGGTCTTCGGCGAGTTCGCCACCTGCACCAGATCCCCGGGCAGCGTGTTCTGGAACAGCCACGCGGCGCGGTCCGTCGACAGCCCGACGCACCCATGGCTGACGTTCGCGTAACCCTGCGACCCCACCGACCACGGCGCGGCGTGGATGTACGTGCCCGAGTACGTCAGGTGGATCGCCCACCGCACGTCCGGGATGTCGTACTCGTTCCCGAACCCGACCGTCCGGGACTGCATGTGCACCGACGACGACTTGTCGATCACCGCCATGATCCCGCCCCAGGTGTCCGCACCGGGCTTGCCGCCGGTCACCGGGAGCGAGTTCACCTGCCGGTCGTTCTGATACACCGTCATCCGGTGCCGGGACAGGTCCACCAGCGACAGCTGCTTGCGCCCGACGGTGAACCCGAACGAGGTGTCCCCGCCGCCGTACTTCCCGTCCCCGGCCGGCACGCCGTCCAGCTCCAGCGACACCCGCACCTTCGTGCCCGGCTGCCAGTAGCTCGCCGGACGCCAGTCCAAGCGCGCGTCCGACAGCCAGCTCCAGTGCCCGGCCTGCGGTGGATCGGTCACCACCTTCAGCGCCTTCTCCACCGCGGCGCGGTCCGTCACCGGATGCGTGAACTGCACCAGGATCGGCATCCCGACCCCGACCAAGTCCCCGTTGGCCGGCGCGGTCGAGGCGAACTTCAGCTGCTTGTCGGTGCTCGGCGCGAAGGTCGTGAACGACGACGTCCGCGATACCTGCGCGCCGTCGGCCGCGACGCCGGCGGCGGTGAGCGTGTAGAGGGTGTGGGTCCGCAGGTGCGAGTCCGCGGTCCACACGGTCCCGTCCGGGTTCAGCGACCCGGGCACCGCGACGCCGTCCGGGCCGGCGAGCACCACGCCCGCCAGCTTCTCCCCGGACTGCGCCGTCACGCTCACCGGCATCTCGGTCCGGATGTTCGTGGCTCCGTCGCTCGGCATGCTGGTCAGCGGAATCGGCGTGGCCACCGGCTCCACGGCGGCGTGCCCAGAGCCGAACGAAGCAGCGCCGAACGAAGCAGCGCCGGTCGAGGCAGCCGCGATGGACGAGGCGCCGACCGGACCGGCGGCGGCCAGGGTGCCGCCGACCAGCGTGGCGACGGCGGCGACGCCGAGAGTCCGGCGGGCATGGCGCGGGGTCCCGGTGCGCACTCTGGACTTCCTCAGGTTCGTGACGGATGAGCGGTGCATAGTGGTGTATGTGCGCCGCTTCCTCCGTATATATGCGGAACACTGCTCCGATCGATGGAAGGCGCGCGAGAGTTGTAGCCCGAAGGGTGGAAAGTGGTTTCATGCCACGGTGAGCGATGAACTGCCCTGGAGCTCGGACCTGACCGCCGCCGACCGCGAAACCGTCTGGCACCCCTACGCCCCGATGCCGTCGGTCGTCGAGCCGTTCCCGGTCGTCGCCGCCGAGGGCGTCCGCCTCCGCCTCGCCGACGGCCGCGAACTCGTCGACGGCATGGCCTCCTGGTGGTCGGCGATCCACGGCTACCGCCATCCGGCCCTGGACCAAGCGGTACGCGACCAGCTCGACACCATGGCGCACGTCATGTTCGGCGGCCTCACCCACGCCCCCGGCGTCCTGCTCGCCCAGCGCCTGGTCGAGATGGCCCCCGAGGGCCTGGCGCACGTGTTCTTCGCCGACTCCGGCTCGGTCTCGGTCGAGGTCGCGATCAAGATGTGCCTGCAGTATCAGCGCTCTCAGGGCCACGCCACCCGGACCCGCCTGCTGACCGTCCGCGGCGGCTACCACGGCGACACCTTCGGGGCCATGGCCGTCACCGACCCGGCCGGCAGCATGCACCAGCTGTGGGCCGACGTCCTGCCCCGGCACGTCTTCGCCGACCGCCCGCCCACGACCTGCACCGAGGAGTACGCCGCCCACCTGCGACACCTGGCCGCCGAACACGCCGACACCCTGGCCGGGATCATCGTCGAACCGGTCGTCCAGGGCGCCGGCGGCATGCGCTTCTACGACCCGGAGGTGCTCCGCGTCCTGCGCGCGATCTGCGACGAGCACGGCCTGCTCCTGATCTTCGACGAGATCGCCACCGGCTTCGGCCGCACCGGCGAGCTGTTCGCCGCCGCCCACGCCGGCGTCAGCCCCGACATCATGACCGTCGGCAAAGCCCTGACCGGTGGCTACCTCACCCTGGCGGCGGCGCTGTGCACGACCCGCGTCGCCCACGGCATCTCCAGCGGCGAGGCCCCGGTCCTGATGCACGGCCCCACCTTCATGGCCAACCCGCTGGCCTGCGCCGCCGCCTACGCCTCCACCGGCCTGCTGCTGGCCGGCGCCTGGCGGGCCCAGGTCGCCGGCATCGAGAAGCTGCTCATCGAGCACTTGGAACCGGCCCAGGAGCTGCCCGGCGTCGCCGACGTGCGGGTGCTCGGCGCGATCGGTGTCGTGGAGATGGAGCAGCCGACCGACATGCGGACCGCCACCAAGGCGGCCATGGACCTCGGCGTCTGGATCCGGCCGTTCGGCAGGCTGCTCTACACGATGCCGCCGTATGTGACCCCGGAGGAGGACGTCGTACGGATCGCGCAGGCGTTGCTAGCTGCGGCGCGCGCCTCGGCGTAGGGCGAAGCCGGTCTTCCGCGACCGGACGATAGGCCATACCTTTCGAAGGGTGACAGACCCCGCCGCCACCGCCCTGGTGGGCCTCGACCTGGTTGCCGTCGCCGCATACCTCGCCGATCGGACGCCCGGGCCGGGGATGGCCCCGCCGCTGTCCGCGACGCTGATCGCCGGCGGGTTGTCGAACCTCACCTACGAGGTCTCCGACGCGGACGGACGCGTCTGGATCCTGCGCCGCCCGCCGCTCGGCCATGTGCTGCCGACCGCGCACGATATGCGGCGCGAGTTCCGAGTGGTCTCGGCGCTGTACGGTACCGTCCCAGTTGCGCGCACCTACGTGCTCTGCGAAGAGCCCGACGTGATCGGCGCGCCCTTCTACCTGATGGAGAAGGTCGACGGCGTCGTGCTGCGCACGCGTGCGCAGTGTGCCGCGCTGACGCCGCGGCAGGCGCGATCGGCCAGCGAGAGCCTGGTGGACGTGCTCGCCGCACTGCACACCGTCGATCCAGATGCCGTGGGGCTGTCGGACTTCGGACATCCCGACGGCTACCTCTACCGGCAGCTGGACCGGTGGGAGCGGCAGTACGCGTCGTCACAGAGCCGGGAGATCAGAGGGCTGTTCGAGCTCGGTGACGGCCTGCGGGCCGCGGTGCCGGTGACGCAGCGTTCGACGATCCTGCACGGCGACTACCGCCTGGACAACGCGATGATGCGGATCCACGGCGACGGGGCGGCCGTGGCGGCGGTCTTCGACTGGGAGATGTCGACGCTCGGCGATCCGCTGGCCGATCTCGGGCTGCTGCTGACCTACTGGGAGGACCAGGGCCATCCGGCCAAGGGGATCGGGTCCGCGGGCGGCGGCCTGACCAACCACGAGGGTTTCCTCAACAGCCGCGCCATCATCGAGCGCTACCAGGCGGCGACCGGCCTGATCCTGGACGACCTCGACTGGTACATCGCCTTCAACCACTACAAGCTCGCGGTGATTCTTGAGGGTATCCACTACCGCCACGAGCAGGGCCTGACTCTCGGCGAGGGCTTCGAGCGGGCCGGCGCCGCGGTGCCGGCGCTGGTCGAGGGCGGGCGGCGGTTTCTGGACCGGACCAGATAGCGGCGGTCACCAGACCCCCGGGGTCATCCGCACACAATGCGGAGGAGCCCGGAGCCCGACCGGGCCCCTCCGAGTTGAGCGGTTCAGATTACTCCCCTGGCCGCGAGTGCCGAAGCCCCGGCGCTGAGGGTCGCCGGCGTCAGGTGACCTCGGCGGCTTCCTGGCCGGCATGCTGCTGGCCATGACCGGCGCCTCGCTGGCGTACGGATGGAGCGACGCGCCCACGTCGGGGTTCTGGGGAACAGGAGCGGGAGAAGGTGTCGGGGCGGGCGCCAACCGCCTGACCGACGGCCCGCGCCCGCGGCCCCGGCCCCGCACCCCGCCCGGCGCGCCTCAGAACCAAGGCGCGAACCGCCCCGGCGCGAACCGGTTCTCCGGATCGAAGTTCCCCTTCACCCGCCGCATCACGTCCACCCCGCCCGGCGCCCGGCCCCACGACTCCACCATCGCGTCCACCCCGGGCCGCCGCCGGCGCAGCATCACGAAGCCGCCGACCGCCTCGACCGAGGCGCGCCAGTTCTTCACCAGCTCGGCGTGCGCCTTGGCGTCGCCGCCGGTGACCCGGACCGTGTAGCCGCCGACCGCCGGGCTGCACGTCAGCAGCGCCTTCACCCCCGCGTGCTCGGCCCATGCCGCCAGCGAGCGCACCAGGCTCGGGTCGATGCCGGGGCGGGTCGCGGCGCGCAGGACCGTGTCTCCGGGTTCGGCGACGATGCGAACGGCGTGCGAGTGCCAGAAGCTCGCGGACTCGTCGGCGTCCAATTCGGCCAGGCTTCCGCGAAGCAGCGCGCGCGCCGCCGCCGCCCGGGCCGCGGCGCCGTCGGAGGTGCCGTCGAAGCGCACCGCCAGGACCTGCTCCGGCTCGCACCACTCGATCGCCGTGGGCTCGGTGGCCGAGCGGGTCAGGGCCCAGGTGAGGCGCTGCGCCGCCGCGGTGTCGACGCCGCTGACCATCACCGTGCGCGACGTCTGCGGCAGCGGATGCACCCGCAGCACCAGCTCGGCCACCACGCCGAGGGTGCCCAGCGAGCCGTGGCACAGCTTGGCCAGGTCGTAGCCGGCGACGTTCTTGATGACGTGGCCGCCGCTCTTGGCGATCGCGCCGTCCGGGAACACCATCGTGGCGCCTATCACCAGCTCCCGCAGCGAGCCGTAGGCCAGCCGGCGCGGGCCGGCGTCGCCGGTGGCCAGCAGGCCGCCGATGGTGGCCTCCGAGCGCGCCGGGTCGTACGGCAGCCACTGGCCGCGCAGGGCCAGCTGCGCTTGCAGCGCGTCGAGCCGGATGCCGCCCTGCACGTGCACGGTCATGTCCGCCGGCCGGTGGTCCAGCACCCGGTCCATACCGGCCAAGGACACGGTCGTGCGCGGATCGCGGACCGGCGCGCCCCAGGTGGTGGCGGTCCCCGTACCGCGTATCAGGACCGTGCCGGCCGTGACGGCGTCGCGCAGGTCCTTCAGCGTCGTCGGGGTGATGGAGCGCGGCGCGGCGTGCGACACGATCGGGGCTTCCGCGGTCGTGCCGCCGCCGTCGGCCGCGGAGCCGCTGCCGGGCGTGGCCCCGCCGGGCGGCGGGGCGGAGGATGAGGGGCCTACCATCTCTGGATCTTTCCGGTCTCTTCAAGCGGGTGCGGCTGGTACGCCCCGGCGCGCGACTCGCCGCACAGGGCGGGGGTCGGGAACACCTTGCCGGGGTTGCAAAGCCCTGACGGGTCGAACGCGGCGCGCAGACGGTCCATGGCCGTCAGGTCCGCGGGCGAGAACATCTCCGGCATCGAGCATGCCTTGTCCACGCCGATGCCGTGCTCGCCGGACAGCGATCCGCCGAGCGCGACGCACAGTTCGGCGATGGCGGCGGCCAGCGCCGCGGCGGCCGGCTCCTGGCCCGCGTCGGCCCGGTAGAGCACCAGCGGGTGCAGGTTGCCGTCGCCGGCGTGGAAGACGTTGGCCACGCGCAGCCCGGCGCCCGCGGCGAGGCCCGCGATCCCGGTCAGCGCCTCGGCCAGCCGGGTCCGGGGCACGACGCCGTCCTGCAGCAGGAACTCCGGCGAGAGCCGGCCCATCGCCGCGAACGCCGCCTTGCGGCCGGCCCAGATCGCGGCGCGCTCCGCGGCGTCGGCGGCGATGCGCAGCCGGTCACAGCCGTGCGCCGTACACATGGCGCTGACTTTCTCGAACAGCTCCGTGCACTCCTCGGCCGGGCCGTCGAGCTCGATGATGAGCGAGGCGGCGGCGTTCCGGTCGTACCCCGCGTGGACGGCGTCCTCACACGCCCGGATCGCCAGGTTGTCCATCATCTCGATCGCCGAGGGCACGATCCCGGCGGCGATGACCGCGCTGACGGTGTCGCACGCCGACGGCACGTCCGGGAAGTCCGCCACCAGCGTGCGCACGACCTCCGGCCGGCGCAGCAGCCGCACGGCGATCCGGGTGGCCACCCCGCACGTCCCCTCGGCCCCGACGAACACGCCCCGCAGGTCGTAGCCCGGCGCGTCGTAACAGGGCGCTTCGATGTCGTCGGAGCCGAGCACCGCCACCGAGCCGTCCGGCAGCACCACCTCGACCGCGAGCACGTGGTGCGAGGTGAACCCGTACTTCAGGCAGTGCGCGCCGCCGGAGTTCTCCGCGACGTTGCCGCCGATGGTGCACACGACTTGCGAGGACGGGTCCGGGGCGTAATAGAGGTCGTACTCGCCGGCGGCGGCGCTGATGGACAGGTTGGTGGTCCCGGGTTCGACGATCGCCGTCCGCCGATCGGGATCCACCTCAAGAATCCGGTTGAGCCGCGCCAAAGAGATTACGAGCCCTGATTCACTCGGCAGCGCGCCGCCGGACAGGCCGGTCCCGGCCCCGCGCGCGACGTACGGGACGCCGTGCCGCAGACAGGCCCGCACGATCGGCGCCACCTGCGAGCGGTCGGCGGGCAGCAGCACCAGTCCGGGGAGAATCCGGTGCGCGGTCAGGGCGTCGGTCTCGTAGGCCCGGCGTTCGGCCGCGCCGGTGAGCGCGCGCAGACCGGGCCCGCACTCGGCGCTCACGTCCGCCAGGACGGCCCGCAGCGCCGCTTCCCGATCCACGTCCGGTACCCCCTTCCCGCCTCGTCCGGTGCCTCCGATCCTGGCAGGAGATCGCCGCACGGCGCCACCGGACGGCGGCCGAGCGGTGTCGCGCGGGTGGACACCCGGGCCCCCGATCATGTATGTGTTCTGATAATCACCGGCCCGGCACGGCTTCCGCTCCACGTCGCATTTTCTCTTTGCGCACAAAGGAAAATGGACCGTTTCGACGATCCATCGGACCAGAGAGGTCAGCCGCCCGAATGACTCTGACAGCCCCCCGCCCGCGCCTGGCACCGACGCGCGACCGGGGCACGGTCGCCGTCCTGCTGTTCCGCGACGCCCCCCTTTTCGAGTCCTCGATACCGATCACGGTCTTCGGCGTCGACCGGCGGGTCATGGGCCTGCCCTACTACCGGCTGCTGGTCTGCGCCGGCGAGGCCGGGCCGCTGGCCACCACCGGGTCGCTGCGGCTGTCCACGCCGTTCGGCCTGTCCGGGGCCGACCAGGCCGGGACCGTGATCGTGCCGGCCTGGCGGGCGCCGGGCGAGCGACCACCGGAACCGGCGCTGGCCGCCGTGCGCAAGGCCCACAAGGAGGGCGCGCGGCTGGCCGCCTTCGACTCCGGGGTCTTCGTGCTCGCCGCCGCCGGCGTGCTGGACGGCCGCGGCGCCACCACGCACTGGATGTACGCCCCGGCGCTGGCCCGGCACCACCGCAAGGTGAAGGTGGACGCCCGCTCGATGCAGATCGACCACGGCGACGTGGTCACCGGCGCCGGCGCGGCCGCCGGCCTGGACCTGTGCCTGTACCTGGTGCGGGTGGACCACGGCGCGGAGGCGGCCAGCGCGCTGGCCCGGCGGCTGGTGGTCGGGCCCGGACGGCGCAGCGGGCAGGCCGCCTACTTCGACCGGCACCTGCCCTCCGAGCTCGGCGCCGGCACCCCGATCGGCGACGCCATGGCCTGGGCCCTGGACCACCTGGCCGAGCCGTTCGACGTCGACGAGTTCGCCAAGCACTCCTCGATGTCCCGCCGCACCTTCGACCGCCGCTTCCTGGAGGTCACCGGCACCACCCCGCTGCGCTGGGTGAACTCCCAGCGGGTGATCGCCGCCCAGCGCATCCTGGAGTCCACCGACCTGCCGGTGGACGAGGTGGCCCGGCGCTCCGGCTTCGCCTCGGGCCCGGCGATGCGCGCCAACTTCCTGCGGGTCCTGGGCACCCAGCCCGCGCGCTACCGGGAGGCGTACCTGGCCTCGCGGGCGCGCGGCGGCCGGGAGGGACACTAGCGGCGCCCGCTCGTGGATAGGGTGGGGCCATGAACGACAGGCTGGTGTGGATCGACTGCGAGATGACCGGGCTCGACTTGGCGAAGGACGCGCTCATCGAGGTGGCCGTCCTGGTGACCGACTCCGAGCTGAACGTCCTGGGCGACGGCATCGACGTGGTGGTGGCCCCGCCGGCCGATCTGCTGCCCGGCCTGCTGGCCGACATGGTCGAAGTGGTGCGGGCCATGCACACCACCTCCGGCCTGCTGGAAGAGCTGGCGAACGGGATCGCGCTGGCCGAGGCCGAGGAGCGCATCCTGGCCTACGTCAAGGAGCACGTCCCGGAGCCCGGCCGGGCGCAGCTGGCCGGCAACTCCGTCGGCACCGACCGCGGCTTCCTGGCCCGGGACATGCCCGAGCTGGAGCAGTACCTGCACTACCGCATCGTGGACGTCTCCTCGATCAAGGAGCTGGCCCGGCGCTGGTACCCGCGGGTGTACTTCAACGCCCCCAAGAAGACCGGCAACCACCGGGCGCTGGGCGACATCCGCGATTCCATCGCCGAGCTGCGCTACTACCGCGAGGCGATCTTCGTGCCGCAGCCCGGCCCGGACTCGGACACCGCGCGGGCGCTGGCGGCGCGGGTGGCGGCCGAGGAGGCGGCGAGCGGGCCGGCGAACGGGCCGGTGAGCGGCGCCTGACCGCCGCCTGACCTCCGGTTAAGACCACCGGCGCCGCTCCGGAAAGGGTTGTGCGGAGCACCGCCCGATCCATGTATGCTTGGTGGCGCCAGCGCGGCGCAGCCCGGGGGAAACCTCAGGTCAGCGATGCGGAGGGCACATGGTGGCCGTAGCTCAGTAGGTAGAGTCCTGGGTTGTGATCCCAGTTGTCGCGGGTTCGAGCCCCGTCGGCCACCCTCATGTGAACGGCCTCTGATCTCGTCGAACGAGAGCAGAGGCCGTTTATCGTATATCGCCGTTTTTCGTACATCTCAGTACACTCCCGCCATGAGCGCGAACCTGAACGATCTCACTTCGGTGTGCGTCCACTGCGGCTTCTGTCTGCCGGCGTGCCCCACGTACGCGCTCACCGGTGACGAGAACGACTCTCCCCGGGGCCGGATCCACCTGATACGGCAAGTGCTCACGTCACAGGCGCAGCTCGATCCGGCGGTGGCCGAACACGTCGACTCCTGCCTCGGCTGCCTGTCCTGTGTCAGCGCCTGCCCGTCGGGCGTCCAGTACGACCGGATCATCGAGGAGTTCCGGCCGCGGGTGGAGGCGGCCTACGCCGAGCCGCGCGGCGACCGGATGTTCCGGCGCCTGGTGTTCGCGCTCTTCCCGCATCCCCTGCGGCTGCGGATAGCAGCGCTCGGCGCTGTCGCGTACCGCCGAACGGGTGGCGCGGCGCTGATCCGGTCCAGCGGCCTGCTGCGCCGCTTCCCGCGGCTGGGAGCGATGGAGGCGCTGATGCCGCCGACCACCGTGCGCGAGGCGTGGCGGCGGCCGCCGGCCCGGCACAATCCGGCGGCCGGCGCGCGTCGCAGGACCGTGGCGCTGATCACCGGGTGCGTGCAGCGGGTGTTCTTCGGCGACGTCAACGCCGCGACGGTGCGGGTGCTGCGGGCCGAGGGCTGCGACGTCGAGGTGCCGGACCAGGGCTGCTGCGGTGCGCTGTCGCTGCACGCCGGGCGCGAGGAGGATACGCGCGGCGGATGCTCGACGCGTTCCAGGGCGCGGAGGTGGAGGTCCACGGCGTGCCGGTGCGGGAGCTGGACGCGATCGTGGTCAACGTCGCGGGCTGCGGCTCGACGCTCAAGCAGTACGGCGAACTGCTCGCCGGCGATCCCGAGTACGCCGAGCGCGCCGCCGAGTTCGCCGCGCGGGTGCGGGACGTCTCGGAGGTGCTGGGCGCGCTGGAGCCGCGCGCCGAGCGGCATCCGGTTCGGGCTCGGGTCGCGTACCACGACGCCTGTCACCTCGCGCACGGCCAGGGCGTCCGCGCCGAGCCTCGCAAACTGCTGACCGACGTGCCGGGCCTGGACCTGGTCGAGCCCGCCGAAGCCGCCTTCTGCTGCGGCTCGGCCGGCATCCACAACCTGGTTCGCCCGGAAGCCGCCGAGCAGCTCGGGCGGCGCAAGGCCGAGCGGATCCGGGCCACCGAGCCGGATCTGGTCGCCACCGGCAACCCCGGCTGCCTGCTTCAGATCCAGCGGTACCTGGACGAGGACGCCGGCACCGGCACCGCCGCCCCCGTCGTGCACCCGATCGAGATCATCGACGCCTCGATCCGCGGCCTCACGCCGAAGCGCCGTCCCCGGAGCCGACACCGGGTTCATCCACCCACTTCGTGACGTTGTACCGGCCGAACTCTCCGCCGTCCCGCGACTGCTTGCCGTCGATCACGTACACCCGCTGCGCCATCACCTTGCCGTCGTCCTGCCGCACGGCCTCCCAGGTGTGCTCCAGCCTGGTCGGCGCGGACCGGCGCTTCAGCTTCTTCAGCACCAGCTCGTTCAACTCCACGCGGTGCGCCGGGCACAGCTCGGCGGTCAGCTGGATCGCCGGGGCCGCGCCGTACTCCAGGTTCAGCCGGGCCCGCGAGCCGTCCTTGAACACGAAGCTCAGATCGCCGCCCTTGGTGCCGAAGGCGTGCTTCACCACCGAGCCGAGCACCTCGCGCGGCGCCTCCCAAAGAACTTGCGCGGGATTCAGGCCGCCTTGCGTGTCCACGCCCAGCACCAGCACGCGGCGCTCGGTCACGGCCAGGTCGGTGGCGTAGTGCTCGGGACGGCGGTCGCGGTCGAGTTGGAAGGGGAGGGTGCGGGCCATGGTGTCCGGCGCCGCGATCATGACCGGGAAGTCGTCGATCTCCAGCGCGGGATCGGCGGACCTGGCGCCGTCGCCTACGGAGACGTCCGGATTGGCGTTGCTGACCGCGTTGATCGCCATCGCCGCGATCACCACGACGCCCTTGCCGATGCCGCCCAGCGTCTTGGTGGTCCGCACCGCGGCGTCGCCGCGCGGGGTGTAGACCGGCCCTTCGGGCCAGCCCGGCAGCTCGCCGGCGATGTCCCGGCCGTTCTCGTCGCGGAACCAGCGCATGCCCGCCACTTTGGTGGCCCGGCCGGTCGCGAAGCCGACCCGGCCCCGGTACAGCAGAGTCTCGTCCGATTCGGGAAACCAGTCCATAAGACAGGCAGCTTATTCATACTGCCGCGCGGGGCCGCGTGCCGGGGGCTCTGTCAGGGCTGGTCGGAGCGAGTCAAAGCCACTCAAAGCCAGTCGGAGCTAGCCGGACGTCGCCCGCTCGATCTTCCGTGCTCCCGGCCGGCCAGGTTCGGCAGGATCGCCGCCTCGCCGCCCATCGACACCGCGGTCAGCGCCACCACCCAGTACGTCCGCAGCCGCAGCGCCAGGTAGATCAGCAGCGCCACCACCGCCACCGAGGGGCCGGTGTCGACCTGGAAGTTGTCGATCTGCGGGGTCCCTATGTGCAGCCAGTTGCTCGCGTACACCATCCCCCGGGCCGCCATCGAGGTCACCGCGCTGGTGAGCATCGCGATCGCGAGCATCTTGCGCCAGCCCAGCCAGCACTCGGAGATGCCGAACGCCACCAGCACCTGCGTCATCGCACCCCAGGCCGGCAGCTGCGGCGCCGGGGCGAACATCGACAGCGGCAGCTGCAACAGCACCTCCCACAGCGGCTCGCCCTGCCGCACCCCGGCCACGTGCTGCACGAACGCCAGTCCGCCGGGCCGGAAGCTCTGGATCACCCACAGCAGCCCGATCAGCGCCACGCACACGATCGTCCCCGGTATCGCCATCAGCCGCCGCGTACGCAGGTCGCGCACCGGGACGGAGAAGAACACGATCATGTCGCGGACGAAGCTGCGGCCCACGGTGTCGGCGGCGCGTACCGCCGGGTTGCGGCGACGGGCGATCGGTGCGGGTCCGGCCCCGGCCGGTCTCGGTCCCGGTGGTTGCTGTGACCTGTCGGTCACGGTCTCGTTCGCCATCGTCGTCGTCCCCCCGGATCGGTTGCCGTGGCGTGCGGCATGCGTGGCCGCGCTGGAAGTCCGCCGCCGAGAAGGATGGTAGCAACGCCGGAAGACCCGACGCCGGATCCGGCGGTGGCAGCGCTCACACGCCTTCCCTGCCCGCTTGAAGATCACACTACTCGGCGTCGCGCGGGCGTCACCCGCTCGTCGTATAGGTTTGGCTCAGCGCGCAGGCTTTTTCGACGGCGAGGAGTGTGGCACGGTACATGTGCGGGATCGCGGGTGTCTTCGGAGCCCATGACGAGGCGATGCTCAAGCGGATGGGTGACTCCATCGCCCACCGCGGACCGGACGGCGAGGGCGTCTACAGCGACGGCGGCGGCGTCGGCTACGCGCACCGCCGCCTGGCCATCATCGACCGGGCCCACGGCGACCAGCCCTTCCTCACCGAGGACGGCCGCTACGCCGCCGTCTACAACGGCGAGGTCTACAACTACCGCGAGCTGATGGCCGAGCTGGAGGCGCTCGGGCACACCTTCCGCACGGTCTGCGACACCGAGGTCGTCGTGCGCGCCTTCGCCGAGTGGGGCGAGCAGGCGTTCGACCGCTTCAACGGCATGTTCGCGGTCGCGATCCACGACACCCGGACCGGCAAGTCCTACCTGGCGCGCGACCACTTCGGTATCAAGCCGCTGTATCTGGCCTCTGTGGACGCCGCCGAGGGCCACCGCCTGGTGTTCGGCTCGGAGATCAAGGCGATCCTGGCCTCGGGGCTGGTCCAGGCCCGGCCGGACGACGCCACGCTCTACCGCTACCTGCGCTTCCGTATCCACGAGGACTCCGACCGCACGTTCTTCGCCGGGATCGAGAAGGTGCGGCCCGGCGAGGTCGTCGTCGTCGACGGCGCTCGGATCGAGCGCCGGATGTTCACCTCGCTGCGCGAGGATCTGCTCGCGCAGGGCCCGCGCTCGCCGTTCACCAAGGACACGACGAAGGAGTTCAAGGAGCGCCTCACCGAGGCCATCCGCATGCGCCTGGTCGGCGAGGTGCCGGTCGGCACGGCGCTGTCCGGCGGCCTGGACTCCTCGACCGTGGTCGCCGTCATCAGCAAGCTGATGAAGCAGCACGCGCGGGACGTGGAGTCGGTCGGCGCGACGCAGAACAGCTTCTCCGCGGTGTTCCCCGGCAGCGTCAACGACGAGGAGCGGTACGTCGACGCGGTCATGGCGAAGGTGGACGGGCCGGTCGACTGCCACAAGGTGCACCCGAATCCGGACGAGTTCCTGGAGGACCTCGCCGATTTCGTGCGCACCCAGGAGGAGCCGACGATCTCCACCGGGCCTTACGCGCAGTACAAGGTGATGCAGGAGGCCACCAAGCACGTCACGATCCTGCTGGACGGGCAGGGCGCGGACGAGATGATGGCCGGCTATCTGCCGTACTACTTCGTCTACCTGCGCCAGCTGCGCAAGGAGAAGCAGTACACGAAGCTGCTGCGCGAGGTGGTCTCCTCCACCGACGTGCTGTCCCGCTACGGCAAGCAGGTCGTGCGCGGCAAGCTCGGGCTGGACAAGCCGGTCGACATCCGGCAGATGCTGGACAAGGGGTTCGCCAAGCAGCACAAGGGCGAGACGTTCGCGCCGGTGCCGGACGATCTGAAGGCGCGGCTGGTCGAGGACATCTTCGCCAACTCGCTGCCGTCGCTGCTGCGGTACGAGGATCGCAACACCATGCGATTCTCGCTGGAGGGCCGGGTTCCGTTCCTGGACTTCACGCTGCTGCGGTACCTGTTCACGCTGGAGCCCGAGGCCATCATCAAGCAGGGGTGGAACAAGAAGATCCTGCGCGACTCGGTTCGCGGCCTGCTGCCCGACACCATCGTGGACCGCCGCAACAAGATCGGCTTCACGACGCCGGAGCGTGAGTGGTTCCTGCGTATCAAGAACCACGTTCACACGGTGTTCCGCTCGGACTCCTTCGGCTCGCGGCCGTACTTCGACCAGGCCGCGGTGCTGCGCGCGTTCGAGGAGTTCATCGCCGGGAAGAACAGCGACACGATGCTGTTCTGGCGTCTGCTGAACGTCGAGCTGTGGCTGCGGACGTTCGTCGACGCGCCGGGGACCCACGTCGACTCCACGAC
The DNA here is from genome assembly GCA_019510485.1 of Catenulisporales bacterium. GTDB lineage: Bacteria > Actinomycetota > Actinomycetes > Streptomycetales > Catenulisporaceae > Catenulispora. Next base: position 3,655 of record JAEKKI010000048.1, on the reverse strand, counting down.
CTCGGCGGCCAAGGAGTACTTCGCCGCCAATCCCGACAAGCAGATCGCGATCAGCGTTTCCGGTGGCGAAGCTCTGCGGTTCCCGATCCAGACCGACGCCTTCGCCAAGGGCGACGACTTCCACACCAAGATCTCGGAGTACGGCGCGGAGTTCGCGGTCAAGGCCGCTGAGTCCTCGGAGTACGCGTCGGCGCTGGCCGGCCCCTGGTTCCTCGCCGTCAGCGAGAAGGTGGTGGCGATCTCCCAGGGCCGTTCCTACTTCCTGTGGGAGATCAAGCCCTCCTTCGCCGCGCGCAAGCTCCAGAAGTTCGTGGTGCGCACGCCCGCCGGCATCGGCCTGGGCTCGCCGGAGACGATGCAGCTGGCGATTCAGGAGGCCGGTCTGCCGCGCATCGTCGCCGCGTCGGCCGCCGGCGCGGTCGGCAAGGTGGTGGGTCGCAAGGGGCTGTTCTACCAGCTGGCCGGGCCGGCGGTGCGGGCGATCGACGGCCCGACGCAGTACTCGCTGTATCCGTCGAACGTGTCGGCGAAGCTGGCCCCGGCCGAGCCGGGGAAGGCGGCGGCCGAGCTGGCCGAGCGGCTGCGCAAGGTGCTGCCCGCGGCGGCCGCCGCGACGTTCCAGGGCGTGGCGATCATCGATGCGAACGACCTGGGCTGCAACATTCTGGGCCAGGCCACGACGGTGCCCGAGGAACAGATCGCGGAGATGTTCAAGGACAACCCGCTGGGGCAGGGCGCGCAGCGGACGCCGTTGGCCGTCGTGGTGCTGCCGAAGCAGGGGTAGTCGGCTTCCGGCTCCTGACAGAAGGTCCTGACAGAGGGCCCGGAATCCCGTGCGGGGTTCCGGGCCTTCCGGCGTCCCGGGAAGGAGTACCGGCACCGGACGCGCCGGCGGACACCTCGGACATCCCCTGAACGGCTCTGGAGCACGAACCCCGCTCCCGGCTAATCTACGGCTCGTGACTATCGAAGACGACGACGACCTCGCGCTGCCCCCGGCGCTGGCCGCGATAGCCGCGATCGGCTTCCACTACGGAGCCGACGAGGTCGACGAGGAAGAGGAAGACCACCCCGGCGTGGACTTCGAGCCCTTTGACGAGTTCCTCGACCCCGAGGACACCACCGACTGGTTCCGCGCCTGGACCGGCAACCCCGACGCCGACGGCGGCCAGTTCCGCGTCTTCGGCCAATCGGGCGACGGCGGCTACGCGGCCTTCTGGCTCGTACGCGAGGACGCGGACCTGGCCGACCAGCCGATCGTGTTCCTCGGATCGGAGGGCGAGACCGGGGCTGTGGCGTGCGATCTGTCCAGCTTCCTTTGGCTGATCGCTGATGGGAGCGGGCCGTATGAGGCGGTGGAGCATCCGATGCGGCGCTCGCAGCCGCATGCGGAATTCACGGCGATCGCTGAGAAGCATGCGACGAGCGAGCGGATGACGGCGCGGGAGGTTGTCGCGGCGGCTCGGGAGGAGTTTCCGGATTTCGAGGACACCATGGAGGAGTTGACCCGGTAGGGGTTCGGGATTTCGTGCTCGGCCGGGGTGGCCGGGTGGCGGTTGAGCTGTTGGTTTACAAGCGTTTTTACGACGCGAGCGCCACGGTGTCGATGGCTCGTGGCGGCGCGGCGGTACAGCCCGGACCGGGAGCTCAACCCGCCAGCCGAACTCAACCCGCCCGCAGCATCCCGGCCAGTTCCGCAGCCGCCGCCCCCGGATCCTCAGCTTCCGTCAACGCCCGCACCACCACCGCGCGCCGAGCTCCGGCATCTATGACCTCAGGGAGGTTCCGCGCGTCGATCCCACCGATCGCGAACCACGGCCGCGCCCCGGGAGCGAACGGCGGTGCGAGCCGCGCCGCATAGGCCACCAAACTCAGTCCCGGAGCAAAGCGACCGGGCTTGGTAGGCGTAGGCCAAACCGGCCCCGTACAGAAGTAATCAACCCCGCCCGCGACCGCCGCCTCATCGACCTCCGCCTCCGCATGACACGAACGCCCCACCAACGGCGCATCGCCGATGATCGACCGCGCAACCGCCACCGGCAGATCGTCCTGCCCCAGATGCAGCACATCCGCGCCAGCGCCCAGCGCCACATCCGCACGATCGTTCACGGCCAGCAGCGCGCTATGCCGCCGGCACGCGTCAGCGAAAACCTCCAGCGCCGCCAACTCCTGCCGAGCCTCCATGCCCTTCTGCCGCAGCTGGACGATGTCCACGCCACCGGAGAGCACCGCGTCCAGAAACTCCGGCAGATCCCCCTGCCGCTCCCGCGCATCGCAGCACAAGTACAGCCGCGCGTCAGCCAGCCTCGTGCGAAGCCCAGAACTCACAGCTCAGCCTGCGCGCGCCGCCGTACCTCGGTCCCGCGGTTCTCCCGCAGCGCGTCCACCGGTGTGCCCGGCAGGGAGTCGTCCGGGGTGAACAGCCAGCGCAGGGCTTCCTCGTCGGTGAACTTGGCGTCCTTGAGGAGCGTCAGCGTGCCGGTCAGGCCCTTGATCGTGTGGTCGTCCTGGATGAAGCCGGCCGGGATCTGCAGGGCGTTGTTCTCGCCGCGGCGCACCGCGATCAGCTGGTTGTCGCGCAGCAGCTGGCGGATGCGGGTCACCTGCACCCCGAACCGCTCCGCGACGTCCGGGAGCGTGAGCCACTCCCCCACCAGAGCGTCGGTCGCGGGGTCGAGCGAATCGCGCTGGATCTCGGTGCTGGTGGCCCCAGCAGCGGTGTTCTTGTCAGTCACACTCCAAGCATGCCAGGTCTGTCACAGGGCCGCCGACGTTAGAACCGTCCCCGCATCGGCCACTCGGTCGGCGTCCAGAACGGATCCCGCGGCGACCAGCCGGCGGCCCTGCGCCAGGTCGCGGGGGCGCCCCACGGCCAGCACCGCGGTCGGCCGGGACAGCGCGTCCAGCCACACCACGCTCCACGTCGGGTCGCTCAACGCGCCACGCACGACAACACGGTCGTCCGGCGCGTGCCGGCCCACGTACTGCACCATCCGGCCGAACTGCTCGCTCCAGAAGTACGGCAGCGGGTCGTGCACCTGAGCGCCGACGCCCTCCAGCACGTTGGCCACGACGGTCTCCGGCCCGCGCAGCGCGTTGTCCCAGTGTTCGACCCGGATGTGCTGTCCCCCATAGCGGACGCTCCGGTACGCCGCGACATCCCCGACGGCGAACACGCCGGGCACGTTGGTCTCCAGATGCTCGGAGACCAGCAGCGAACCGTCGGCGGCCCGGTGGAACGCCTCACCGAGCCACCGGGTGTCCGGCCGCGCGCCGACGGCCACCAGGACGTGGTCGGCGTCGTCCGGGGCGCCGCTGATCGGATCCGAGCACTTCAGCACGGCCCCGGTCTCGTGGTACCAGCGCGCCATCGCCGAGCCCACGGCATCCGGGAACACCGCGGCCAGCGGACGCTCACGTGCCTCGTGCACGACCACCGCGGCCCCGGCGGCGCGCGCGGCGGTCGCCACCTCGGCGCCGATCCACCCCGCGCCGACGATCGCCAGCCGTTTGCGGGCGCCGATGACCTCGCGCAGCCGCAGCGCGTCCTCGTAGGTGCGCAGCGTCTCGCCGAAGCCGAGCCGTATCGGTTCGCTGCCGGTGGCCACGATCAGCGTGTCGTAGGGCAGGCGGTCGCCGGTGGAGGTGGTGACGA
>JAEKKI010000047.1 GCA_019510485.1 Catenulisporales bacterium | reverse complement strand
GCAGCTCCGGCGCGACGTCGTATAGGTCCTCGTACTCGGCCACCAGGTCGTCGACGGCCTTCTCGCCCGCGGCCTCGACCGCCGCGGCCAACTCGTTGACGCCGTAGCCGTTCACCGACACCCCGAAGGTCAGCTCGGCCTCGACCTTGTCGCCCTCGGTGACCGCGACGTCGCGCATGTTGTCGCCGAACCGCGCCAGCTTCAGCGACCGCAGCGCCGACGCCGCCAGCGCCGCCCGGCTCCAGTGGCCCACCCGGGTGGCCACCGTGGGGTCCGCCGCGTGGCCGAACACGGTCTTGCGCGGCAGGCCGATCCGGGCCTGCACGTGCCCGAACTCCCGGTCGCCGTGCGCGGCCTGGTTCAGGTTCATGAAGTCCATGTCGATCGTGGACCACGGCAGCGCCTGGTTGGCCTGGGTGTGCAGGTGCAGGAACGGCTTGCGCAGCGCGTCGAGCCCGGATATCCACATCTTCGCCGGCGAGAAGGTGTGCATCCACGCGATCACGCCGATGCACCGGTCGTCGGCGTCGGCCTCCAGCATCACCCGGCGGATCGCCGCGCTGTCGGTCAGCACCGGGCGCCACACGATCGGCACCGGGACCGCGCCCGAGGCGCCGAGCGCCGCGGCGACTTCGCGCGACTGCTCGGCGACCTGCTGCAGCGTCTCCTCGCCGTACAGACCCTGCGATCCGGTGAGGAACCAGATCTCTGCGGCGGGGCTCTCCAGGGCGGTCATGCGTCTCCCTCTGTGTTCGATCCGGTCGAGCCGCTCCCGGCGGCCCGGTCCGAGGACTGGCCGTATACGTTCTGATAGCGGTCGTAAAGCGAGGCGATGGCAGCCGGCTCGATCGGCTGCGGCTCGCCGTGTGCCCGCGCGATGTGCACGGTGCGGGCCACGTCCTCGGTCATCACCGCGGCCTTCACCGCGGCCTTGGCGTCCTTGCCGATGGTGAACACGCCGTGGTTGCGCATCAGCACCGCCGGGGAGTTGCTCCCGGCCAGCGTCTCCACGATGCCGCGGCCGATCGAGTCGTCGCCGATCAGCGCGAACGGCCCGATCGGGATGTCGCCGCCGAACTCGTCGGCCATCGCGGTCAGCACGCACGGCACCGGCTCGCCGCGCGCCGCCCACGCCGAGGCGTAGGTGGAGTGCGTGTGCACCACACCGCCGACCTCGGGCATGTTGCGGTAGACGTAGGCGTGCGCGGCGGTGTCGGAGGAGGGAGACAGGTCGCCCTCGACGACCTTGCCGTCCAGGTCGCAGACGATCATGTTCTCCGGGGTCAGCTCGTCGTAGCCGACCCCGGAGGGCTTGATGACCAGCAGGTCCTCGCCGGGGACGCGGGCGGAGACGTTGCCCGCGGTCCACACCACCAGCTGGTAGCGGACCAGTTCGGCGTGCAGGTCGCAGACCTGGCGGCGGATTTTGTCGATACCGGGTATGCCGGTGCTCATACTCACTGTTCGGGTCCTTCTGGTCAGGCGAGGGCGGCGTTGCGGATCCGGCGCAGCCGGTGCAGGGCGCCGTCGGCGGCGCCGAAGGCGTCGTGCAGGGCGCGGTACTCGGCGAACAGGACGTCGTAGGCGTCGGCGCGCGCCGGGTCCGGGACGTAGGCGGCGGTCTGGACCGAGCCCATCGCCTCGGCGGCGGCGGACACGTCGGGGTAGGCGCCGGCCGCGACCGCGGCGTGGATCGCCGAGCCCAGCGCCGGGGCCTGGTCGGAGACGGCGACCGAGACCGGGCAGCGCAGGATGTCGGCGTAGAGCTGCATCAGGAAGCTGTTCTTCTTCAGCCCGCCGGCCACCACGAACTCGTGGACCGGGACGCCGCCGGCCCGGAAGGCCTCGACGATGACCCGGGTGCCGAAGGCGGTGGCCTCCAGCAGCGCCCGGTAGATCTCCTCCGGCCGGGTGGCCAGGGTCAGCCCCACGACGATCCCGGACAGGTCGTGGTCGACCAGGATCGAGCGGTTTCCGCCCATCCAGTCCAGGGCGATCAGGCCGTGGCCGCCGATCGGCTGGCCGGCGGCGGCCGCGGTCAGCTCCTCGTGCCCCTGGCCGGTGATCTTGGTCCACCAGGCGAAGATGTCGCCGACCGCGCTCTGCCCGGCCTCGTAGCCGTAGAAGCCGGCGCTGATGCCGCCGTCGACGACGCCGCAGATGCCGGGGACGTCGGCCAGGTCGGTGCCGTTGACCACATGGCAGGTGGAGGTGCCCATGATCGCCAGCAGTTTGCCGGGGTCGACGGCGCGCGCCGCCGGGGCGGTCACGTGCGCGTCGACGTTGCCGGCGGCCACGGCTATACCGGCGGGCAGGCCGGTCCATTCCGCGGCCTGCTCGCTCAGGCCCCCGACGCGCGAGCCCAGGGCGGCCAGGCCGTCGGGGTGCACCAGGCGGGTCGCCGGGAAGTCGGCGAAGCGGGGGTCGAGCGCGGCCAGGAAGTCCTCGGACGGATAGGAGCCGTCCTGGAATATGCCCTTGTAGCCGGCGGTGCAGGCGTTGCGGGACTCGGCTCCGGTCAGCTCCCAGACGATCCAGTCGGCGGCCTCGATCCAGCGCTCGCAGCGCTCGAAGATCTCCGGGGCCTCCTGCAGCACCTGCAGCGCCTTGGCGAACTCCCACTCCGAGGACTGCTTGCCGCCGTAGCGGGCCGCCCACTTCTCGCCGCGCTCGGCGGCCAGGGCGTTGATGCGGTCGGCCTGCCCCTGAGCGGCGTGGTGCTTCCACAGCTTGGGCCAGGCGTGGGGCTCGCCCGCCAGGCCCGGGGTCTCGCACAGCGGGGTGCCGTCGGCCAGGGTCGGCAGCACCGTGCAGGCGGTGAAGTCGGTGGCGACGCCGATGACGGCGGCCGGGTCGACCCCGGCCTCGGCCACGGCGGCCGGGACCGCGTGGCGCAGCACCTCGCGCCAGTCCTCGGGGCTCTGCAGGGCCCAGTCCGGCGGCAGCGGGCCGGTGCCGTCGGGCAGGTGGCGCTCGATGACGCCGTGCCGGTATTCCGAGACGGCGCTGCCCAGTTCCCGGCCGTCGGCGACGCGGACGACCACGGCCCGTCCGGACAGGGTCCCGAAGTCGACGCCGACGACGTATCGGTCGGTGTTAGCGGTAACACTCGCACTCATGGCCGGACGCGATCCCTCCACGCTGGTTCACACACTGATAAGATTGCTGATACTGCTCGAGTCCAGCCGTGGCCGTACCCGATACTCAAAAAGCTCATGACCGTCGTGCGGTACTGCGCCGCACGACGAGTTCGGTGGGGATCACCACCCCGATCGGCGGCGCCGACACCCCGCCGGCGATCAGGTCCAGCATCAGCGCCATGCTGCGCCGGCCCAGCGCCGCGAAATCCTGCCGCACCGTGGTCAGCGGCGGGGTGAAGAACGCCGCCTCCGTGATGTCGTCGTAGCCGATGACGCTGACGTCCTCCGGCACCCGCCGCCCGGACTCGTGCAGGGCCAGCAGGACGCCGAGGGCGATGTGGTCGTTGGCGGCGAACACCGCGGTCACCGAGGGGTCGGCGGCCAGCGCCTGGCCGCGCTCGTACCCGGAGGCCGCGCTCCAGTCGCCGGGCAGGACCGCGGGCACCGGCGCGCCGGCCGCGGCCAGCGCGTCGCGCCAGGCGCGCTCGCGCTCCCGGGCGTCGCGCCAGTCGGTGGGGCCGGCGGCGTGGTGGACCGTGGTGTGGCCGAGGTCCAACAGGTGGCGGACCGCGGTGAGCGGGCCGTTGTACTGGTCCACCGACGCCGAGGCGACGGTCTCGGCCGTGCCGAGCGCGACCACCGGCAGCTGGCCCGGCAGATGCCGCACCACCTGGTCGGCCGGCACGTGGCCGGGGATCAGGATGATCCCGTCCACGCCCTGGCCGCGCAGCCGGTCGGCGGCCTCGGCCACCGAGCGGCGGTGCGGGGAGGACAGCCCGACGACCGAGACGAAGTAGTCCGCCTCGCGGGCGCTGCGCTCGATGGCGCTGACCATCGAGGCCGGGCCGAACAAGGTGGTGTCGAAGCTGACCACGCCGATGGTCCGGGAGGTGCCGGTGGCCAGGGCGCGGGCGATGGCGTTGGGCCGGAAGTCCAGCTGCGCCGCCGCGGCGAGCACCTTGGCCCGGGTCTCGGCGCTGACCCGCGGGTGGTCCTTGAACACCCGGGACACCGTCTGGTGCGAGACCCCGGCGAGTTCGGCCACGTCGCGCAGCCCGGCACGGCCTCCGCCGCGGACCGCCTCAACGCCGCGCACCCGCTCAGTCGTCACGTCGCTCCTCGTCCTACGAAATGCAGAGCCACAGCCACAGTCAGGACTCTGCCAGAACTCGCCACCGGTCACGGCCGAACGCGCCGCGCGCGCCGCTACCGGGCGGTGCCCGCCCGGCGCTTGGCCCACACGTCGAAGGCCACGGCGGCCAGCAGGATCAGGCCCTTGACCAGCATGACCCGCTCGCTGGGCGCGCCCAGCAGCGACATGCCGTTGTTGATGACGCCCATGATCAGGCCGCCGGTGATCGCGCCGACCACCTTGCCGACACCGCCGGTCACCGCCGCGCCGCCGATGAAGGCCGCGGCGATGGCGTCCAGCTCGAAGTTGGTGCCGGCGGTCGGGCCGGCCTGGTTCAGGCGGCCGGTGAACACCACGCCGGCGATGGCGGCCAGCACGCCCATGTTCACGAAGATCCAGAAGGTGACCTTCTTGACCTTGACCCCGGACAGCACCGCGGCCTGCGGGTTGCCGCCGATGGCGTACACGTGGCGGCCGAACACGGTGCGCGAGGCGACCAGGCTGTAGCCCAGGACCAGGACGGTGAGCAGCACCAGCACCCAGGGCAGGTTCTTGTAGCGGGCCAGCTGGACGATGACGCCCAGGACCACGAACGCCATCAGCGCCATCTTGCCGGCGAAGATCCCCACCGGCTCGGCCTGCTGGCCGTAGCGGATCTTGGCGGCGCGGGCCCGCCACTGCCCGCCGACGGCGGCCAGCACCGCGAGCACGCCGACGAGCAGGGTGAACAGGTCGGCGCCGCCGAGCGAGCCCAGCCCCACGTTGCCCATCAGGTTGCCCAGGAAGCCGGTGGACAGGGTGCGGACCTGGTCCGGGAACGGGCCGATGCCCTGGTTGCCCAGCACGGTCATGGTCAGCGCGCGGAAGACCAGCATGCCGGCCAGCGTCACGATGAACGCCGGCAGCCCGAAGTAGGCGACCCAGTAGCCCTGCCACGCGCCGATCACCGCGCCGGCGGCGACGGTGATCAGCAGCGCCAGCGGCCAGGCGATGTGGTGGTTGACCATCAAGGTCGCCGCTATCGCGCCGGTGACCCCGACCACCGAGCCCGCGGACAGGTCGATGTGCCCGGCTATGATCACCAGGATCATGCCGATCGCCAGCACCAGGATGTAGGAGTTCTGGACGATCAGGTTGGAGACGTTCTCCGGGGTCAGCAGCAGGCCGTGCGTCAGGATGTCGAAGAGCACGACGATGGCCGCGAAGGCCAGGTAGATGCCGCTGGAGCGGAGGTTGAACTCGAACTTGCGGGGGGCGCCGGAGCCCGGGGGAGCCGCCAGCTCCGTGGTGCTCGCGGGAGCGATGCTGCTCATCACTGGTCCTTCTCTTGCTCGTGCTCTGGCTCCAGCGCCGGTACGTACACCGGCTCCTGGGCGGTCAGGGATTCGGTGGTCTGGGTCATCAGGGTCATCATCCGCTCGGGCGTGGCCTGGTCACGCTCCAGCACGCCGGTGATCCGGCCGGCCGCCATCGCGTATACGCGGTCGCAGATGCCGAGCAGCTCAGGGAGCTCCGAGGAGATGACGAGCACCGCCTTGCCGGCGTCGGCGAGGCGCTGGATGATCGTGTAGATCTCGAACTTGGCGCCGACGTCGATACCGCGCGTGGGCTCGTCCAGGATCAGCACGTCGGGGTCGGCGAACATCCACTTGGACAGCACGACCTTCTGCTGGTTGCCGCCGGAGAGCTTGCCGGCCACCGCGGTGACCGCCGGGGCCTTGATGTTCATCGAGGCCCGGAAACCCTCGGCGACCCTGTACTCCTCGTGCGGGTCCACCAGGCCGGCGCCGTCGGCCAGCTTGGTCAGGGCCGCGGCCGAGATGTTGCGCTTGATGTCGTCGATGAGGTTCAGGCCGTAGCGCTTGCGGTCCTCGGTGGCGTAGCCGATGCCGTGCTCGATCGCCTCGTCCACGCTGCGCGCCTTGATCTCCTTGCCGTCCTTGAAAAGGCGGCCGGAGATGTCGACGCCGTAGGCGCGGCCGAACACGCTCATCGCCAGCTCGGTGCGGCCGGCGCCCATCAGGCCGGCCAGGCCCACGATCTCCCCGCGGCGCAGGAACAGGTTCGCGCCGGCCACGACCTTGCGGCCGCGCTGTGTCGGGGAGAACACGGTCCAGTCCTCGACGCGCAGGATCTCCTCGCCGATGTTCGGCGTGTGCTCCGGGTAGCGGTGCTCCAGGTCCCGGCCCACCATGCCGGTGATGATCCGGTCCTGGGTCACGGTCTGGGTGTGGAAGTCCAGGGTCTCGATGGTGCGGCCGTCGCGCAGGATGGTCACCGAGTCCGCGACCGCTTCGATCTCGTTCAGCTTGTGCGAGATGATGACGCAGGTCACGCCCTCGTCGCGCAGGTCGCGCAGCAGGTCCAGCAGGTGCTCGGAGTCGTCGTCGTTGAGGGCAGCGGTCGGCTCGTCCAGGATCAGCAGCCGGACCTTCTTCGACAGCGCCTTGGCGATCTCGACCAGCTGCTGCTTGCCGACGCCGAGGTCCGACACGCGAACGGTCGGGTTCTCGGCCAGGCCGACCCGACGCAGCAGTTCGGCAGCCTCGGCGTTGGTGCGGTGCCAGTCGATCAGCCCGCGCCGGACGCGCTCGTTGCCTATGAAGATGTTCTCGGCGATCGACAGGTGCGGGGACAGCGCCAGCTCCTGGTGGATGATGACGATGCCGCGGGCCTCGCTGTCGCGGATGTTGCCGAACTCGCAGGCCTCGCCGTCGAAGGTGATCTCGCCCTCGTAGCTGCCGTACGGGTAGACGCCGGAGAGGACCTTCATCAGCGTCGACTTGCCGGCGCCGTTCTCCCCGCAGATCGCGTGGATCTCACCGCGCTTAACCTCCAGGTTCACGTCCTGGAGGGCTTTGACACCGGGGAACGTCTTGGTGATCCCGGCCATGTGCAGGATGTTGTCGTCCATCCCGACTCCTTTTCGATCGAAGGAGGCGTCCCGGCGGCCCGGCCCCTCAAACCGGACCGCCGGGACTGCTTATTCAGGAAGGACTACTGGAGCTGCGCGGCGGTGTAGTAGCCGCTGTCGACGAGGACCTTCTGGTAGTTGTCCTTGTAGACGGTCTCGAAGTCGAGGACCTCGGTCGGGACGACCTTGGCGCCGTTGTTGTAGTCGGTGCTGTTGGTCTGCGGCGTCTGGCCCTTGAGGACGTTGTCGGCCATCGTGACGGCCAGGTTGGCGAGCTTGCGGGTGTCCTTCCAGACCGTCGCGTACTGCTCGCCGGCGATGATCGACTTCACCGAGGCGACCTCGGCGTCCTGGCCGGTGACGATCGGGTAGGGCTGCCCGGCGGTGCCGTAGCCGGCCGACTTCAGCGCGGACAGGATGCCGATCGACAGGCCGTCGTACGGGGAGAGCACGCCCTGCACCTTCGCGCCGCCGGTGTAGGTCTTGGTGATCAGGTTCTCCATGCGGGCCTGGGCGGTGGCCGGGTCCCAGCGCAGGATGGCGACGGTCTTGAAGTCCGTCTGACCGCTCTTGACGACCAGCTTGCCGGAGTCCAGGTACGGCTTGAGGGTGTCCATGCCGCCCTTGAAGAAGAACGGCGCGTTGTTGTCGTCCGGCGAGCCGGCGAAGACCTCGATGTTGAACGGGCCGGCCGGCGGCGAGGCGACGTCCGTGCCGTCCTCCTTCTTGAAGCCCAGGCCCACCAGCAGCGAGGTCGCCTGCTGCACGCCGACCTTGTAGTTGTCGAAGCTGGCGTAGTAGTCGACGTTCGGCGACTTCATCAGCAGGCGGTCATAGGAGATGACCTTGATGCCCTTGTCGTGGGCCGCCTGCAGCTGGTTGGACAGCGCGGTGCCGTCGATCGAGGCGACGATGAGCACCTTGGCGCCCATCGATATCTGGTTCTCCAGCTGGTTGGCCTGGGTCGGGATGTCGTTGTTCGCGTACTCCAGGTCGACCTTGTAGCCGAGCTTCTCCAGGCCCGCCTTCACGTTGTCGCCGTCGTGGATCCAGCGCTCCGACTGCCGTGTGGGCATGGTGACGCCGACCAGCGCACCGGCGGCCGAGCCACCGGAAGAGCCGCCCGACGCGCCGGCCTTGTCAGCCGTCTTAGTGGACGACCCACAGGCCGCCAGGGTCATCGCCAGCGCTACGCCGGTGGCCCCGGCGGCGATCTTGGACAGTTTCACGTCGCTCCTCGCAGACTACGATGTCTTGGTTTCAGGTCCCCGTGCGCACCGGCCGATGACGGCCTCCTCGTGGAACGAGAGTGTTACCGGTAACGCAAACGCTGTCAAGGGTTCAGCTGCGCCGGGACGTTTTTGGTGGAGCGTTGGTAACGGACCAGTGTTATCGCTAACATGCCCAAGGCCTGGTCAAGGTGCCTGAACCCCATCAGTGTCGGCACGCGGTGATTTGTTGCGAAAACGTAAGGCGGCGAACGGTGCGCGGAAACGGAATCCGTGCTTCGCCCACGATAGCTCTCCTTCCACCGCCCCCGCGCACCTCAGCTCATCGAATTCCGTTCGACCGACCGCCCTCTGCGAGATGACCGACGCCGGGGGCTTCCCGCGCGTCCAGATCCGGCCGACGCCAGAATACGGCAGCGTGCGCTCGTGCCCGATCGGCCGGCCTCAGGCCGCGATCGGCAGCCTGAGGGAGACCACCCGTGGCGACGAAGGGATCGCCGGTGTCCGGGCGCGAGGTGCTGACCCACCGGTGGCGGGCGATGGGCTGCCGCCGCCGACGGCTCAGCCGCTGAACTGGTCCCGCGCCACCTTCCACAGCTCCCGCTCGGCGATGACCCGGTTGTCGACGCTGTCCCACCACGGATGCCGGTACAACTGCTCAAGGACGCGACCGCGCTCGGCACGGGCCTCATCGCTGCGCCGGCGCAGCTCCTCGCCGATCGCTGCGATGCCGCGGGCGATCGCCAGGGGCGGCGGGGCCTCGTCGGAGATCGCCGCACACCGCCGTTCAGCACGCAGGAAGGCGTTACGCAGATCGACGAGGTCCTGCGGTGGCAGATAGCGGTCGGCGACGACGATGCCGCCCGGTCCGGCGGCGGCGGTGGCGGTCAGCCACGCTCCGGCGTCGATCCGGCCGTCGTCGCCGTCACCGTCAGGCCCGAAGTCGAGGTCGGATACGTCGCCGTCCCACGGCGTCGGCTCGGGCCGGTCCTGCAGGAAGTCGGCCTTGTCCCTGGTGGTGACCCACATGTAGTTCCCACCCCGGCGAGTCTTGGTCGGCAGGAACAGCGGCACATATTCACCGCCGGCGGTACGGGCGATCAGGTCGTCCAGATACATGCCGCGGGTCAGGTCCCAGCAGGCGTGCCAGCCGCCGCAGCGGCCGTATCCCCGCTCCGGACACGGCGTGGCGCGCCGCTCGTCGCACCGCTCCATCCGCAGTTCGCGGACGCCGCCGCGGACGTTGAGCTGCTTGCCGGCGATCAGCCGCCAGTCGGTGACCCGGTCCAGGCGGGTCCACGGCGCCCGGTCGACGGCCTCGGACCCGGGGTCCTCGACGGTCCACATCGGCGTGATCCCGCGCCGGCGCGCGTGGCGGCTGCGGCGGCGCACGGATTCGGCGGTGACGCGGTGGAACTGCACCTCCCAGCCGATGGTGCTGCCGCCGCGGCCCTTCACCAGCACGTCGGTGTGGCGCACGCTGCCGTCTTCCAGCACTGCTTCGAACCCGGCGCGCTGTGCCGAGACAGCTATGCGTTCCTTGAGCGCCTTGCGGCGCGGTCCGGCCCCGGACGGGTGCGGGCCGATCGCGGAGTTGACGTGGCAGGCGACCCGCTTGCCGCGGCGGACCTGCACGTACATGGCCTCGTAGCACTGCGTGCCGTCCCGGTTCGCGCCGGTGCAGCGCAGCAGTCCATGGTGGAATCGTTCCGGGCGGTAGATCTCGTCCCACAGGCTCGGCCGGTCCGGATGGCCTAGGTCGTCGCGGGACAGGTCGAGCTCGATGTCATAGCCGGTGTGGTAGACACTCTCGGTCACACCATCAGAGTAACCGCGAACCCTGACAGGAGCCGCAACGTGGACGCAGACGCCATCATCGTCGGAGCAGGCCTGGCCGGGCTCGCCGCCGCGCACGAGCTGACCTCGCGCGGGCGCCGGGTGGCGGTGGTCGAGCAGGAGAGCGCCGCGAACCTCGGCGGGCAGGCGTGGTGGTCGTTCGGCGGGCTGTTCTTCGTCGACTCCCCCGAGCAGCGCCGGCTGAAGGTGAAGGACAGCTTCGAGCTGGCGTGGAGCGACTGGCAGGGCAGCGCGCAGTTCGACCGGCTGGACGATGAGGACTCCTGGGCCCAGCGCTGGGCCCGCGCCTACGTCGAGTTCGCCGCCGGGGAGAAGCGGCCTTGGCTGGCCGGGCTCGGCCTGGCATTCCTGCCCACGGTCGGCTGGGCGGAGCGCGGCGATCTGCGGGCGGCAGGGCACGGCAATTCGGTGCCTCGGTTCCATATCGCGTGGGGCACCGGGACGGGGGTCGTCGAGCCCTTCGTCCGCTCTGCTCAGCGGGCTGCTGATGCGGGGCTGCTGACCTTTCACCACCGGCATCGCGTGGACGAGCTCGTGGTCACCGGTGGTGTGGTGACCGGGGTGCGGGGCACGGTGTTGGCGCCCGACGACTCGCCGCGCGGCGTGGCGTCGAATCGGGAGGCGGCCGGGGATTTCTCGCTGACGGCGCAGGCGGTCATCGTGACCAGCGGCGGCATCGGCGGGAACCACGACCTGGTGCGCCGGTTCTGGCCGGAGCGGCTCGGCACGGCTCCGGGGTTCATGGTCACCGGCGTGCCGGCGTATGTGGACGGCCGGATGCTGGAGATCAGCGAGCGCGCCGGGTCGCGGCTGGTGAACCGGGACCGGATGTGGCATTACACGGAGGGGCTGCGCAACTGGGATCCGGTGTGGCCGGGGCACGGGATCAGGATCCTGCCGGGGCCGTCGTCACTGTGGTTCGACGCGCTCGGGCGGCGGCTGCCGGCGCCTTGTCTGCCCGGGTACGACACCCTCGGGACGCTGCGGCACCTGCGGACTGATCCGCTGATCGCCGGATATGACCATTCCTGGTTCGTGTTGACGCGCAAGATCGTCGAGAAGGAGTTCGCGCTCTCGGGTTCGGAGCAGAATCCGGACATCACCGCGAAGGATCGCAAGACGTTCTTGCGGGAGCGGCTGTTGGGGAAAGGGGCTCCGGCCCCGGTCGCGGCGTTCGTGAAGAACGGGGCCGACTTCGTGCACGCCGATACCTTGGATGAGCTGGTCGCGAAGATGAACGCGTTGACCGACGAACCCTTGCTCGAGGCCGCGGCGCTGCGTCACGAGATCGAGGCCCGCGATCTGCAGATCGCCAATCCTTACAGCAAGGACGCGCAAGTCCAGGGCATTCGCAACTCCCGCCGGTACTTGGGCGACCGTCTCGGTCGTACCGCCGCCCCGCACCGCATTCTGGACCCGGAGGCCGGGCCGCTGATCGCCGTCAAGCTCAATATCCTGACGCGCAAGTCGCTCGGCGGTATCCAGACGGACCTGGATTCGCGGGTGCTGACGTCGGATGGAGAGCCGCTGCCGGGTCTTTATGCCGCCGGTGAGGTGGCCGGCTTCGGTGGTGGGGGGATGCACGGCTACAACGCGCTCGAAGGTACTTTCCTCGGCGGCTGCCTGTTCTCCGGGCGTGCGGCGGGGCGGCACGCGGCGGAGATGACGGGGTCCTGAGCCCCGGCGACTACACCTGGCTGCGCGGCCCACGCCAGAACGCCAGCGAAGCCATGGACAGCAGCATCCAAGCCGCGGCATAGCCGAAGCCGAGCGTCGGGGAGAACGCGGCCCAGAGCAGACCGACGACGGCGGTGGAGGCGAAAGCGCCGGCCGACTGGGTCAGGCCGAGCAGCCCGAAGCCACTGCCGCGCAGGTGGTCGGGAAGCATTCGGGCGAACAGGGCGGATTCGGCAGTCTCGGCGAGGCCGATGCCGGCTCCGGCCAGGACGAACGCGGCAGCCGGGATCGGCCAGGCGTGACCGGCGAAGGCGAACACCAGGTATCCGGCGACGTAGACGGCGGCCCCGGTGGCGAACACGATGCGCGGTCCGGCCTTGTCGATCCAGTGCCCGCCGGCCAGCGCGACGCCGGTGGCGGCGACGTTGTGCGCGGCGTACAGCAGGATCGCCAGAGCGGTCGCGGAGGTGAGGCTACGGCTGCCGTGGTGCAGCAGGCCGGTGGCGCGCAGGATCAGCAGGGTGGTGGCGACGTTGCCGAGCTCGAAGGCCGCGATGGGGATCAGCGCGCGGCCCGCCCCGGCTTCCCGGAGCGCGGTGAGGTTGATGCGGAAGCTGCGGCGGGCCTCGGGGCTGGCGGCGACGTCGCGGGCCTGACGCGCGGCGATGGTGATCGCGGCGGCGGCGAACAACCCCGGCACGAAGGCCAGGTACAGGGTGTGGCGGATGCCGACCAGCGTCACCAGCAGCGAGGCCAGCAGTGGCCCGGCCACGGCGCCGAGGTTGTCGCCGGCGCGCTCCAGGCCGAACGCGCGACCGTACGCCTTGCGCGGGGCGAGGGACGCGAGCAGGGCATCGCGCGCCGGGGAGCGGATCCCGCGGGCGGCCCAGGCGACGGCGCGCAGCACGCCGACCTGCCAGACGGCGGTGGCGGCGCCGATCGCCGCGGTGGCGACAGCGGTGACCACGTAGCCGCCGGAGGCCAGCCGGGCGCGGCGCGGCGGGTCGTCGGCCAGGGGGCCGCCGATGAGTTTCGCGACGCCGGTCAGGGCGTCGGACAGGCCTTCGATCAGGCCGAGGGCGCCCGGTCCGGCGTGCAGCGTGGCGGTGAGGAAGGTCGGCAGGATCGCCGTGGTGATCTCGTGGCCGGCGTCGGAGAAGAAGCTGGCCGCGCCGATGCCGGCCACGCCGGGGGTCAGCCAGGGGTCGGCCGGATCCGCCGGGTCGTCGAAGCCGGCCGGGTCAGCGGCGTCGGCGAGGCCAACCGAATCAGCGTCGGCCTCGAAGCCCCCTTCCGAGCCCGACGCATCGGAACCGGCCGCCGTTTCCGGAGTCGGCTCCGCGTCCGGATCCTGCGCCACAGTGTGCTCCGTTCGTCGACGCGGGACTCTAGGCGCTTGTCCGGGCATATGTCGATCATGGCGCCCAACGGGTCGGCCGGCTCCTCGTCGCGTACCGCCCGCCGCGCCGGGTCGTGGCAGCCGGCGGCCGATCACGAGCCCGCTTTGGCGGCCGAGTCGGCATGCCGGCGCCGATCGGCGGCGATGACCGCCTCGGCCGCGGCCCGGTCGGCCCAGCCGCCGGGATGGGCCTGGCGCCCGGGCTCGGTGTCCTTGTAGATGTCGAAGAAGTGCCCGATCTCCTCCCGCCGCTCACTGGGAACATCGGCGAGATCGCGGATGCCGTCGTAGCGATTGTCGCTCGCGGGCACGCAAAGGATCTTCTCGTCGACGCCGTGCTCGTCACTGGAGTGGTAGACCGCCACCGGGCGGACGGCGACCTCGACGCCGGGGAAGACCGGCTCCTCCAACAGCACCATGGCGTCCAGCGGATCACCGTCGGCCGCCAGGGTGTCGGGAATGTATCCGTAGTCGGCCGGATAGCTGGTGGCGGTGAACAGCTGCCGCTCCAGCCGTATCCGGCCCAGCGCGTGATCCATGACGTACTTGTTGCGGGATCCCGCCGGGATCTCGATCACGACGTCGAACTCCATCGTCTGCGTCCCTCCGTCTCGGTCAGCCGCGCGAAGCCGGTGGAGCCTCCCGGCGCACGCGGCCGACTCGGCGCGTGAGGCCATCACGGCCCCGGTGCTCATTGCCCGGGTACGCGCGGCCTTACGCATCGCGGCGTCCGGCCAGAAGGTGATCGGGGCGCGAACACGCGGTGGAGTGATGCGGTGGAGTGATGCGTGGTCGATCGGTGGAGTGAGGGTCACGCGAAACGGCGCAGCGGCACCAGGCCGGCCGCCTCCCGGTCCAAGTCGTCCTGTTCGCCGGTGGCCACCGGCAGCGCGCTGCCGTCCAGCTCCGGGAGGGCGACCAGCACCGGCAGGTCGAGCGGGCCCACCGGGTGCAGTTCGACGTCGGCGTCGACGACGCCCCGGCGGCCCACGACCGGCTCGATGGCGCCGACGAACAGCGGCTTGCGGGCCCAGGGCCGGGGGTCGACGTCGCGCATCGGCACCGCGGCGGCGCGGACGTACCAGTGGCCGTCCGGGACTCCGTCGAGCCGGAACGGCCCCGGGGAGTCGAGCACGTCGCAGGCCACCGGCATACCCTGGGCGATCGGCGAGTCGAAGGCGCCGATGTAAACGCGCAGCGGCACGTCGGTGTCGGGTAGCGCGACCAGGCCGCGCACCACCCCCCGGGCTCCGGGGACGACGATGGGCAGCGGGGCCGGCATCCCGGTCGCCGACAGCTGCCGGTAGCGGCCCGGTGAGACGCCGACGCTCCTGGTGAACCGGCTGGTGAAGGTGCCGAGGCTGTTGTAGCCGACCTCGTAGGCGATGTCCGTGACGTTCATCGACGACTGCAGCAGGATGTCCTTGGCCTTCGCCAGGCGCACAGCCGCCAGGAAGCGGCACGGCGAGGTGCCGGTCAGCGACCGGAACACCCGGGAGAAGTGGAATCGGCTGAGGATGGCCGCGTCAGCCATGTCCGACAGCGACAGTGGTTCGTTGTAGCGGTCCCACATGATCTCGATGGCGCGCTCTACCGCGATTTGCATGACGTCGTCCCCTGTAAATATCAGCCGGCAAGACCCTCATCGCGCTTCTCCCATCGCCTCGGCACCGCAGTGGAAATGCGGCATCCCGACGCGCGAGGACTTTTCCACATACCGTTTACCGAAAGCTCATCCCAAGGTGGGCCGTGCTGATCCGATGACTTTCCCTTTCGCTTCGCCTCCCGGCCGGGGCACTGCTCGCAGGATGCGGGGAAACCGGTCGTGGGCAGCCCGATCGCGGGCCGCCCATCTTCCGAACGTGATCTCGGGCCGCGGTTCCCGAGCCACGCCGCGCCGGTCTTCTTCGCACACCCGTTCATCCCGCTGCGCAGTGAGCATATACGAACTCTGAGTTACCGGCAACAGTCGTTCAGTACGCGATATCGGCGGTCGAATTCCTTTTGCACATCGCATCCGCCCAGCCGATCCGGCGCGGGAAATCACCAGCACCGGCACCCGTTCTCACCCCGGCCGGCATCGCCGTCCGCGATCACGCCCCTCCTCGCCCGGAGGTGCCGCCGTCCGGCGCGGGCAGACCCACGGCGCCACCTACTTCCCTGCCACATTCATTACTGATCAGGCGGCGAACACACAGGTTCACCTATCGCCACATAGTCGCCGCACTCGGCGGGCGTGGGCCTCTTCCGTATTGCTCGGCGAACGCAGCCGCTACGCAGGTCAGTGCGGTGATGGCAACAGGGGGGTGACAGTGGGCAGGTGGCGGCCGTCAGCGCGAGGCAGACGTCTGTCACTTTGCGCCGCGCATCTTCCACATTGTGCGGTATCGCACCGAGATGGACGTGACCGCCGACTACCGACGTCCGCCCTCCGGCGACTCACGACCGGCCGCCGCCCGCTCCGCCTGCTCTGTGAGATACCGCTGTTCCGGCCCGCTGGCCGTCTGCCGTGCCGCGCTCCGGTACGCCTCGGCCGCCCCGTCCCGATCCCCGTCCATCTCCAGCAGGTATGCCCGCACCGCGCTGAGCCGGTGGCTGCCGGCCATCCACCGGTCACGCTCCAGCGGCTCCAGCAGCCGCAGGCCCTCGCGCGGCCCCTTGACCATGGCCATCGCCACCGCGCGGTTCAGGCGCACGACCGAGTTCGGGGCCATCTGCTCCAGCAGGTCGTACAGGGCCAGGATCTGCGGCCAGTCCGTCTCGCCGCCGGGCGGGGTCTCCATGTGCACCGCGGCGATGGCCGCCTGCAGCCGGTAGGGGCCGACGCCGGGGCGGGCCAGCGCCTCGACCACCAGGGCCAGCCCCTCCTGCGCGAGGTCGCCGTTCCAGCGGGAGCGGTCCTGCTCGGCCATCGGGACCAGGGTGCCGTCGGCCAGGGTGCGGGCCGGGCGGCGGGCCTCGGTCAGGAGCATCAGCGCCAGCAGGCCGGCGACCTCGCCGTCGGCGGGCAGGACGCGGTGGGCCTGGCGGGTCAGGCGGATGGCCTCGGCGGTCAGATCCGGGCGCAGCAGATCGGGGCCGGCGGTGGCGGTGTAGCCCTCGTTGAAGATGAGGTAGAGCACGTGCAGGACGGCGCGGGTGCGGTCGGGGCGTTCGTCCTCCGGCGGCAGGCCGAAGGTCATGCCGGCGTCCTTGATCTGCTGCTTGGCCCGCGAGATGCGGCGGGTCATCGAGGTCTGCGGCGTCAGGAAGGCGCGGGCGATCTCCTCGGTGGTCAGGCCGCCGACCGCGCGCAGGGTGAGCGCCACCTGGGAGGACGGCGTCAGCGCCGGGTGGCAGCACAGGAACAGCAGCATCAGGGTGTCGTCGTCGGCCGAGATCCGCTCGTCGTCGTCCGGGGCCGGGGCCAGCGCCGACTCCGGGGGCGCCATCGCCGCGACGGTGGCCTCGCGGACGCGCCGGGCCTGGTCGCTGCGCCAGTAGTCGGTGAGACGGCGCCCGGCCACGGTCAGCAGCCACGCCCGCGGGTTGTCCGGGACGCCGTCGGCCGGCCACTGCGTGGCGGCGGCGACGAGCGCCTCCTGCACCGCGTCCTCACAGCCGTCGAACTGCCCGTGCCGCCGGACCAGGGCACCGAGGACCGAGGGCCGCAACTCTGCGAGCAGACTCTCCAGGCGCTGGTCGGAACGCACCAGCTCATTGTATAGGCGCGGGGTCGGGGGACATCGGCGGATGCGTACTCGGCCGACCCTCGGCTAACCCACCCCGGCCGCGACACCGGCGGTGACTGCCGCGACCCGCTCGACGGCCTCCTTCCGCGCCGCCTGCAGGGCCAGCAGGACCGGCGGGTCGAGCACGCCGGCCGGCTTCAGCGGGAGGTCGACGACGTGCTGCTCGACGCCGCGGCGGATGATGATGGGGCCCAGCGTCCCGACCCACACCGGCGGTTCCCCGCCTCGCGGCGCCTCCATGCCGAGCCGTCCGCGGCCCGCGCGGGCCATGCCGTCGTCCTGCACGGCGGACTGCGCCAGCAGGTACCACCGGCCGGTGGGGACGTTGTCGAAGCGGTAGGGACCCGGTCCGTCCAAGATCGTGCAGCAGACCGGACGGCCCTCCGGCACGCACTCCGGGAACAAGCCGGCGAAGACCCGCCCGCGCCGTTCGTCGTGTCCCTCGATCACGCCGCTGACGGTGGCGACGTCGGAGTTCGCACCGCGCGGCTCCGACAGGCGGATCCGGTCGGTGTGCCCGCCCAGGCGGCGGTACTCGGTC
>JAEKKI010000046.1 GCA_019510485.1 Catenulisporales bacterium | reverse complement strand
TTGAAGGAGTTCTGGCGGGACTCGGTGGTGTCCCACTTCATCTCGTTGCCGGGGGTCACCATGTCGAACTGGACATTGGCGATGTTCATCTCGCCGCTGATGTTCAGATCGCCATCGGTCAACGCCGTACCGAAGTACCGGTTCTGGGCTTCGGCCAGGCCGCGCAGCGTCGTGGCCGCCGAGGCCGACTGGGCGGTGACGGCCATGGCGACGGGCACCGCCAGGACGGTGACCGCGGCGAGCGCGAGGCCGCGCGCGAGGCGGCGACGTGGAGTTTTATTAGGGGTCATCTCGACCTCCGCTAGTCGGGCTCGATAGGAGCAGCTTCGCGAAAGTCGGCCCGGCATCCGCGCTGGGCGAGGCTGTCAGTGAGATACGAAAGCCGCTTGAGAGGTGGGATGTCAAGCACTGATGAAACTTTCGTAGTCGCGCCGAAACCGTCGTGACCCGAGTGTTGCCAGGTCAGCGGCCTGCCGTTCGCCGATTCCCGAGCCGCCCGCCCTTGACAGATCAGACGATGTGCAGCACCGTCTACCGCCGAGACATCCCATCGCCGTCCTCGATGCGCGGGCGACTGGCATGGAAGTGGATGTTAGCGCTCACATTCCGTCCTCCCGGACCGGCAGCCGGGGGGCGGGCTGAGGAGGGCTGGCAGCTCACATGGCAAGCGCGACCGAGGCCGAGGCCGACCCCTACTGGGTTTCTTTGATCGGCGTTCACCACGAACGATGACCACGGGTATCGACAGCGACACGGCCAGCGACTCATACTTCTGACATGGCGATTCCCGGGGCGGAGGCAGCGGAACCGGGCAAGCGACGATTGACTCCGCTCCGGAGGCTGGACGACGCTCGATTCTGGGCGCTGGCCGGCGCGGTGGCTTTCTGGGCGATCCTGTTGGCCGCCCTGGTGGCCGTGAAGAGCGACGTCGCGGGCAAGGTCGTCGCACTGCTCGTCGCGGTATCGGGCACCGTGGCCGTGTGGTTCGCGGCGCGTTACAAGCAGACGACAGCCCCGACGCTGCGCCGGGCCGCCAGGCCCGCGGCGACGCTCGCCACCCTGCTCGCCGCCGATCTGGTGTTCTCCGGCGGGTGGATCGGCTGGTCGGTATATCGCGCCAACCGGAGTTTCGATGTCAAGGCCCAGATTCTGATCTCGGGCCGCACCCATCTGTATCCGAGCGGCTCGGCCACGCGCCCCGAAGATCCGCAAGGCCATGAGGTCGCCACCGTGGACGTCGCCATCACTCATCCGCGCGATGCCCTCGTCTTGGTCTTCAACGTCGTCGACAGCTTTCCGAAGGTGAGCTCCTGCACGCCCAACACAAGGCTCCGGCTCACGCCGACGCAAGGCGGGAACCCCTCGGACCAGGTGACCGCCACGCCCCTGAAGCCCGCGGCGATCCCGTTGAGCCCGGACGCCAAGCAACTCCACCTCGACATCCAGATCGTCAACCTCGGCGGCGATCACAACTGCGCTGTCGACATCGCGGTAGCCGGCGCGGAACTCACGAATGACTGACCGCCACGGAGGAAGCCATGTCCGTCCGCAATGTGGCAGAGAAGGCCGCCAAGCACTGGCCTGTCCTGACCGCGTCGACAGTGGCGGCCGCGCTGGCGATCGCACTTGTCATCGTTGTCACCGGGCCCGACCCAGCTCCCACGAACACGACGCTGATGTCCGACTCGATAACGGTCGGCGTCGTCGACGACGGCCCGGAGTTCGACTTCGGCGATCTGAATCCGTCCGGCTTCGACATCGATGTCATGAAATACGTGGGCACGCAGTTGGGGCGCCCAGTCACCCCGACGATCCTCACCTCGGCCCAGCGGGGCAGCTATCTCCAAAGCCACACGGCGAAGCTGGTCATCGCGACCTACTCCATCACCCCGGACCGCAACAGCCAGGGCATTGACTTCGCCGGGCCCTATCTGGTGACACCGCAGGCTCTGCTGGTCCGCGGGAGCGACGCGGCATCGCTGTCCGCACCGAACGGACTGAAGGACCAAAAGGTCTGCACGATACGCACGACCACCGCCTCCGCCGTCACCATCCCCCAGGCCAACATGGATTCGAGGGCCGACACGACCAAAGGCTGCGTCGATCAACTGGATGAGGGCAGCGCCACCGCGGTATTGACCGACGAACTCGTCCTGGACGGCTACGCCGACGTCAGCAACGGCAAATACAAGGTGATCCTCAGCGGCGTCTACGGCGAAACCCAGTACTACGGCATCGGCCTGCTCGGTGGTCAACGCACCCTGTGCCACCAGCTCGACAGTGTGATCATCTCCTATCTGCACGACAAGTGGCGCCGCGACTTCCAGGACACCCTGAAGGGCCCGGCGAACGCCCCGCTCGCCACCATCGGCGACTTCGAGGGCAAGTACAAACCCAAGGACTCCGATATCACCGCGTACTCCTGCAAGTTGTGAACCTGCGCGGTAACTGTCCAGCGGACCAGCCCGGCGTCGTCGCCCGGTGGTTCTCAAGGCTCACGGACACCACCGGCCCGGCACTGCCTCGTCCCCCCGATCAGGTGGCGAGGCAGTACCGGGCCGGTATCACGCCGAGCCGCTCCGGACCCTGGCGTGGCCGGACGCCGTTCCTATATAGGGACGGCGGTTCGGCTCGTTCGGTCAGTTCGGCTCGTTCGGTTCGGCTCAGTGATGCGGGGTGTTGAACGTCAGCGCGGGCACGGCGTTCCGCGCGAGCGTGAGCGCCTGCGCGGGCCACCACGCACCGGCCGCCGGATCGACGGAGCCGCCGTACTCGGGGTCGCCGGGCCCGGCGGTACCGCGTGTGCAGCCGCCGTCAGACTCGCCGATCGTCTTGATGTACAGATAGGCGTCGGCGAGCGGGACGCCGGTGGCGGCGGTCGGACGCGCTCCGATACCGCGACCCGGAGGGTTGCACCAGGTCTGCGCGTCGCTGTACGTGCCGGCGGGCGGTGTCCAGGCGCCCAGACCGTTGCGGCTGGTGTCCACGACGAAGTGGGTCAGCTGCGCGGCCGGCGGCGTGCCGACGTTCTGGTCGAACCAGGCATCGGTCCAGTGCCAGGTGCTCGGATCCGTGGGAGACACCGCGTTGCCGGGCTGTCCGTCGTTCGGAGCGGCCCCGGAGTAGTACTGGCTGGCGCAGTAGTCGGTGTGCCCGGCGGCCCAGGCCGGGCCGGCGGTGGCGAACCAGACGCACTTGGAGATCCAGGTGCCGTACCTGTCGGTCTGGTCGGTGGGCTGGTAGTTCGACACGTTCAGGAAGAAGCCCTGGGCGTGGGCGACGTCGGACTGGATCAGCCGCTGCGCCATGTCCCCGACCGAGTGCCACTGGCTGTTGCCGGCGTCCAGGTAGACGACCGTCTGCGGCTGGGCTTCGAGCGCGGTCACGGCGTACTTGATGTCCGCGATGCGCCCGGCGGTCAGCGCCCCGGTCGGGTCGGTCGTGGCGCTGCAGTCCGAGGGCAGGTTCGCCAGGGCGTCGGGTTCGACGATCACCACGGCCTTGCTGCTGCCGACGCCCTGCGCGAAGGCCGCGATCCACTGCTGGTAGGCGGCGTCGGACTGGGCGCCGCCGGAGGAGTACTGGCTGCAGTCGCGCAGCGGGATGTCGTAGGCGACCAGGACCGGCACGGCGTGCTGGGCCGCGGCGAACCTGACGGTGTCGCGCACCTGCGTGCGGACCTGGTCCGGGGTGCCGCTGGTGAACCACGTCGCCTCCGGCCAGGTGGCCAGCTTCGCCATGGCCACGGCGTCTGGCACATCGTGCTGCTTCAGATAGGCGAGCGCCTGCTGGGCGGCCTCGTTGTCGGATCTGAGGGCGAAGCGCGTGTCCGCGGGCAGCGTGTGGCCGGTCGTCACGCTCGAAGCAGCGGGCGCGGCCGAACCGGAAGCGGCGGCCGCGGAGCCGATGGTGGTCGCGGAGGCGGCGAGGGCCGCCGCGAACAGGAGTCTCGCGGTTCTGGACGTCATGATTCCCCACTGTCGGCAATGGTTGGTGGCCGCACTTTCCAGGTGGTGGGAGGCCCTGTCAACGGATCGTCCCGGCAGCAGGTGGGAACGCTTGCTCAAACGGGCACCGGCGCGGGCCGGCCATGAAAGTTTCATGGTGCGAGAAGGCTGGACATGGGATGTCGCTGCTACTGTTCCGGCATGTCCCTGGCCGACAAAGCCATCGCCCGTATCAGGGAACTCATCCTGTCCGGCGACCTTCCGCCCGGCTCCCGGCTGCCGCCGGAACAGCGGCTCGCCGCGGATCTCGGCCTGTCCCGGAACCTGATGCGCGAGGCGGTCAAGGCGCTGGTCCTGGCCCGGGTGCTGGAGATCCGGCGCGGCGACGGCACCTACGTGACCAGCCTGGAGCCGGCGATCCTGCTCGAAGGCCTCGGCTCGGCCGTGGAACTGCTGCGCGCCGACACCCAGCTGGAGCTGACCGAGGTACGCCGGCTCTTCGAACCGATCGCGACCGCCGTGGCCGCGGCCCGCATCAGCGCCGCGGAACTCGGTGAGGTGCATCGCCACCTGGAGGCGATGCAAGCAGCCAAGGACGACGTCGAGCTCCTGAACCGGCACGACGCCGCCTTCCACCGCGCCGTGCTCGCCGCCACCGGCAACCAGACCCTCGCCTCCCTGCTGGAGGGCATCTCCAGCCGCACGGTCCGGGCCCGGGTCTGGCGCGGCCTGGTCGACGACGCCGTCGCCGACCGCACCCTGGCCGAACACCAGGCCATCTACGACGCCCTCGCCGCCGGCGACCCGACGCTCGCCCAGGCCGTGGCCCTCGTCCACGTCAGTACCACGGAGCGATGGCTGCGCGATCATCTCGCGGAGTCCGACGAGCGTTCCTGAGACAGGCCTCGGCACGTCTTGACGCGCCGCGTGAGTCGATGTTTCATACTCTTCTCGCGGCTCAACGCTCTGATGCCGCGCGCCGGCGTGTAAATTTCATATCTATCCTGCGCTACAGCAGTATTCGCCGATGCATGTGCTTGACACATTCGTGACGGTGGAGTTACCTCCAACAGTCGCCGCACTCTCGAATCGGTTCGCCAGTAGGCGAAAGGAAGTGCCTCGTGTCAAGAATCAGCCCTATCAGTCGACGCCTCCGTGCTTGGCTGGTCGCATTGGCCGGCTTCACACTCACCGCGAGCGCGGTCGTCGCCGTGACCGCGACGCCCGCGCACGCCGCGACCGCCATCACCCTCAACGGGTCCTCCGGCGGCCGGACGTTCGACGGCGTCGGCGCCATCAGCGGCGGCGGCGGTAACAGCAGGCTGCTGATCGACTATCCCGAAACCCAGCGTTCGCAGATCCTGGACTACCTCTTCAAGCCGGCTTACGGCGCCGCCCCGCAGATCCTGAAGATCGAGATCGGCGGGGACACCAACTCCACCTCGGGCGCCGAGCCGAGCATCGAGCACACCCGCGGCGTCATCAACTGCAACGTGGGCTACGAGTTCTGGCTCGCCGAGCAGGCCAAGGCGCGCAACCCGAACATCAAGCTCTATGGCCTGGCCTGGGGCGCGCCGGGATGGATCGGCAACGGCAACTTCTGGTCGACCGACATGGTCAACTACCTGATCTCCTACCTCGGCTGCGCCAAGCAGCACGGCCTGACCATCGACTACCTCGGCGGCTGGAACGAGCGCGAGTACAACGTCGGCTGGTACGAACAGCTGCGCAGCGCGCTGAACTCCAACGGGTACTCCGCGGTGAAGGTCGTCGGCTCGGACTCCGGCTGGGGCATAGCCAACGACGTCAACTCCAACCCGCAGTTCGCCTCCTCGGTCGACATCCTCGGCGCGCACTACCCGTGCGGCTACCGGTCCGCGCAGTCCAACTGCTCGGTGCCGTCGTCCGCCACGTCGACCGGGAAGCAGCTGTGGGCGAGTGAGAACGGATCGGACGACTACAACGCCGGTGCGAACGCCATGGCGCGCGGCATCAACCGCGGCTACATCGACGGCAAGATGACCGCCTACCTCAACTGGCCGATCATCGCGGCGATCACCCCGAACCTCCCGTGGCCCACGATGGGCGTGGCGCTGTCCCCGCAGCCGTGGTCCGGCTACTACTCGATCGGCAAGAACGCCTGGGTGATGGCGCAGACCACGCAGTTCACCGCGCCCGGGTGGCACTACCTCGACCAGTCGAGCGGCTACATCGGCGGCAACCGCAACAACGGCAGCTACGTCACGCTGAAGTCGACCAACAACAGCGACTACTCCACCGTGATCGAGACGATGGACGCCTCCGCGGCCCAGACGCTGAACTTCAACGTCACCGGCGGCCTGTCCACCGGCGCGGTGCACGTCTGGTCCACCAACGTGCGGTCGAACAGCTCCTCCGACTTCTTCGTGCACGCCTCCGACCTCACCCCGAGCGGCGGCGCCTACAGCCTGACCGTGCAGCCCGGCTACGTCTACACCATCACCACCACGACCGGCCAGGGCAAGGGCACGGCGACCAGCCCCGCCCAGAAGGGCTTCGCGCTGCCCTACAGCGACAACTTCGACGCCAACGCCACCAGCACCGAGGCCAAGTACCTGGAGGACTGGCAGGGCTCCTTCGAGGTCGTCGGCTGCGGCGGCGGCCGCACCGGCCAGTGCGTGCGCCAGATGAGCGCGCAGGCCCCGATCACCTGGGACAACCTGTCCGATCCGCACGCCATGCTCGGCGACGTGGGCTGGAACAACTACACCGTCACCTCCGACGTCCTGCTGGAGAAGTCCGGCTACGCCGAGCTGCTCGGCCGCGCCAACACCCAGACGTACGGCAACAACGGGGCCAGCGGCCTGAACGCCTACCACCTGCGGGTCAGCGACAGCGGAGCCTGGTCGATCCTGAACTCCAACACCAGCAACAACACCAATGTCACCACCCTGGCCAGCGGCAACGTCGCGGCGCTGGGCACCAACCGCTGGCACACCCTGTCCCTGGCCTTCTCCGGCAGCACCATCACCGCGAGCATCGACGGCACCCAGGTCGGGAGCGCGAACAACTCCTCCTGGGCCGGCGGACAGGCCGGCTACGCAGCGGCGGGAACAACGGCGGCGCCGGGACGATCGTCGGAGTCGGCTCGGGCCGCTGCGTCGACGTGACGGGCGCCTCGCAGGCGAACGGCGCCCAGGTGGAGCTGTGGGACTGCAACGGCGGCGCCAACCAGCAGTGGACCACGACCTCCGCGAACGAACTGCGGGTCTACGGCAGCTCCTGCCTGGACGCCGCGAACCAGGGCACCACCAACGGCACCAAGGTCGACATCTACAGCTGCTCCGGCGGCGCCAACCAGAAGTGGACCCTCAACGCCGACGGCACGATCACCAACCCCCAGTCCGGGCTCTGCCTCGACGCCACCGGTGCGGGCACGGCCAACGGTACGGCGCTGGAGCTGTGGACCTGCAACGGCGGTAGCAACCAGCAGTGGACTCACTACTGATCACCGATCCTGATCCGCCACCGAAATCCCCACACCCACTAGAAAGGTAGGACGCTCACGTGAGTCCCACCTCATGGCGCGGCCGCATACGCGGCAGCTCGAAGCTCGGCAAACGTACCAAGCTGTCCCTCGGCAGCGCGTTCGCCCTGCTGACGGCCGCGCTGATCACGATGGTGACGGCCATGGTGGCCAGCCCGGCCAACGCCGCCACCACCATCTGTTCGAGCCAGACCAACAACAGCAACGGGTACTGGTACTCGTTCTGGACCGAGGGCTCCGGCTCGGCCTGCATGACCCTCGGCAACAACGCCGGCCAGTACAGCACCTCCTGGAGCAACGCCGGCAACTTCGTCGCCGGCCTGGGCTGGAGCACCGGCAGCCGCCAGACGGTGAACTACTCCGGGACCTTCAACCCCTCCGGCAACGGCTACCTGTCGCTGTACGGCTGGACCACCAACCCGTTGGTCGAGTACTACATCGTCGACAGCTGGGGCAATTACCGCCCGACTGGGACGTATAAGGGCACCGTCAACAGCGACGGCGGCACGTACGACATCTACGAGACGACCCGGTACAACGCGCCGTCGATCATCGGCACCGCGAC
The DNA here is from genome assembly GCA_019510485.1 of Catenulisporales bacterium. GTDB lineage: Bacteria > Actinomycetota > Actinomycetes > Streptomycetales > Catenulisporaceae > Catenulispora. The sequence continues at coordinate 16,646 of JAEKKI010000046.1, read as the reverse complement.
CTTCAACCAGTACTGGGCCGTGCGGCAGTCCAGGCGCGTCGGCGGCTCCATCACCACCGGCAACTTCTTCGACGCCTGGGCCAGCCACGGCATGAACATGGGCCAGCAGAACTACCAGATCCTGGCCACCGAGGGCTACCAGAGCAGCGGCAACTCCAGCATCCAGCTCGGTTCCACCGGCGGCGGTACCAACGGCGGAACGACCGGCGGCACGACCGGTGGTACCGGTGGCGGCAGCGGGTCCGAGCTGCACGCCGTCGGCGCCGGCAAGTGCCTGGACGACCCGAACTCCTCGACCACACTCGGCACCCAGCTGCAGATCTACGACTGCTGGGGCGGCGCCAACCAGCTGTGGACGCGCACGTCCTCGGGCCAGCTGACCACCACGCTCAACGGCACGACGCTGTGTCTGGACGCTTACAACCACCAGACGAGTCCCGGCACCAAGGTCGAGCTGTGGTCGTGCAACGGCGGAGCGAACCAGCAATGGAACGTCAACTCCAACGGCACGGTCACCGGCATCCAATCAGGGCTCTGTCTGGACGTCTCCGGGGCGAGTACCGCCAACGGGGCGCTGGTCCAGCTGTACACGTGCAGCGGCCAGAGCAACCAGCAATGGAAGCTCGGTTGACCGGTTCTGAGTAAGTAGCACGAAGCCGTCCGCCCGGACCATCTGGTCCGGGCGGACGGCTTTCGCGGGCCGGGCGTCGAGCGCCGAGCGTCAGCCGGCCGTGCAGGTCAGCGTCGGGGGACGATTGGCCGAGCCAGTGCCCTGGAAGCCGAAATACGTGCTGCCACCGGGGCTCAGCGAATCGTTGTAGCCGGCGTTCGTGACGGTCTCGTTCGGACCGCAGTGGCTCTCCACGCCGTTCCAGGTTTGAGCGAACGGGCAGCAGACCTCGTGGAAGATCATCTCCTACGTGCTGAACCCCGGCGCACGGCCGGCAACGTCTCGGCGCAGTCCGGCGGCGTCACCGCCTCGACATACGCGCCGGACCCCGGCTCGCTGGTGCTCTATGACGAGGTGGCGCTGCCCAGCTTGCTCATGGCTCGGCGGCGCGGCCGGCCAGGGCGGGAACCGTGGCCGGCCGCGTTCGCAGCGTCCTTACAGAGCCGGCGTGAGCCGCTCGGTGAGCAGCCGCGCGAAGCGGGCCGCGTCGGGCAGGTCCCCGCCCTCGGCGAGCAGCGCGATGCCCAGGACGATCTCGGCGAGCCCGGGCAGCGCCGGATCGTCGGGGTTCTTCTCGTGCGCGGTGCGCAGACCGGTGATCAGCGGGTGCTTCGGGTTGATCTCCAGGATGCGCTTCACCCCGGGCACCTCCTGGCCCATGGCCCGGTACATCTTCTCCAGCATCGGCGTCATGTCGTCGGCGTCCCCGACCACGCACGCCGCCGAGGTGGTCAGCCGCGACGACAGCCGGGCCTGCTTGACGTGCTCGGACAGGGTGGACGCCAGCCACGGCAGCAGGGCTGCGAAGTCCTGCTCGCGCTGTTCCTTCTCCGAATCGGCGTCCGCATCCCCGCCGGCCGCGTCGTCGAGATCGACCTGGCCCTTGGCGATGGACTGCAGGCGGTGGCCGTCGAACTCCGAGACCTGCTCGACCCAGACCTCGTCGACCGGGTCGGTGAGGATCAGGACCTCGTAGCCCTTGGCGGCGAAGGCCTCCATGTGCGGCGAGTTCTCCACCGTGGTCCGGTTGGCGCCGGTGAGGTAGTAGATGACGTCCTGGCCGTCCTTCATGCGCTCGACGTACTCGCGCAGGGTGGTCGGCTTCTCGGGGTCGTGGGTCGAGGCCGCCGAGATGATCTCCAGCAGCGGCTCGGTGTTGTCGGTGTCCTCGATCAGCCCTTCCTTGAGCACCCGGCCGAACTGGCCCCACAGCTTCGCGTAGCGCTCGGCGTCGGCGGCCTGCATGTCCTTGATCGCGCCGATGACCTTCTTGACCAGGCGCCGGCGCACGCCCCGGATGTGCCGGTCGTGCTGCAGGATCTCCCGGGAGATGTTCAGCGACAGGTCGTGCGCGTCCACGACGCCCTTGACGAAGCGCAGATAGTTCGGCATCAGCGCTTCGCAGTCGTCCATGATGAACACCCGCTTGACGTACAGCTGCACGCCGCGCTTGGTCTCGCGGGAGAACAGGTCGAAGGGGGCCTGGGAGGGGATGAACAGCAGCGCGTCGTAGGCGAAGGTGCCCTCCGAGCGCATGTGGATGATCTCGGCCGGATCGGTCCAGTCGTGGCTGATCTGCTTGTAGAACTCGTGGTATTCGGCCTCGGAGACCTCGTTGCGGGACCGGGACCACAGCGCCTTCATCGAGTTCAGCGTCTGCGTCTCGGTGACGCTCACGCCGTCCTCGGCGCCGCGCTCCACCGGCATCCGGATCGGCCAGCGGATGAAGTCCGAGTACTGCTTCACGATCTGGCGGATCTTCCACTCGGCCAGGTAGTCCGCGAGCCCGTCCTCGCTGTCGGCGGGCTTGAGGTGCAGCGTGACCGAGGTGCCGGACGGCAGGTCGTCGTCGGCGGCGCTGATGTCGTAGGTGCCCGCGCCGTCGGACTCCCACAGGGTGCGCTCCTCGGTGCCGGCCCGGCGGGTGCGCAGCGTCACCTTGTCGGCGACCATGAACGCCGAGTAGAAGCCGACGCCGAACTGCCCGATCAGGCTCTGCGCGGCCGCGGCGTCCTTGGCCTCCTTGATCTTCTCCAGCAGGGACGCGGTCCCGGACTTGGCGATGGTGCCGATCAGCTCCACCACCTCGTCCCGGGTCATCCCGATGCCGTTGTCGCGGACGGTCAGCGTACGGGCGTCGCGGTCGACCTCCAGGGCGATGTGCAGATCAGAGGTGTCGGCCCGCGGACCGGAGTCGGTCAGCGATTCCAGCCGCAGCTTGTCCAGCGCGTCGGAGGCGTTGGAGATCAGCTCTCTGAGAAAGATGTCCTTGTTGGAGTAGACGGAGTGGATCACCAAGTTCAGCAGCTGGCGCGTCTCGGCTTGGAACTCCAGCGTCTCGACACTGCTTCCCACCGGCGGGGCTCCTTCCAGTTCGGGTTCGGGAACGGCTCGAGTACTAAATCTGCCATCTGATTCAGGGGTAGGGAGTCACGCCGGGCGCGGAATGCCGCTTCCGGTCCGAGGCCGCGCGGACCTCGGCCACGTCGCGGCCCACCGCGCCGACCTGATCGGCCAGCGCCGGATGCTCGGACCGCAGGTGGTCGCGGGTCTCGACCAGCGGTTCCAGCAGGTCCGCGGCGTCGTCCCGGCCCAGGGCGCCGCGCAGTGCGGCCAGATCCGCCTCGGCGCCGTCGCCCAGGTCCGTCAGGGCGCCGATCTGCCCGGCCAGCTGCCGCAGCCCGGCGGCGTTCTGCCGGGCCCAGCCGGCCACCGCCCGGTCGCCGGCGCGGCGGTCCCGCTCGGCGGCCACCCGCTGGTCACCGGTGCCCTGCGCGCCGTCCTGGGTCGGGCGAAGGCGCAGGTAGCGGCGTTCGGCGGCCTGCCGGCTGGCCACGCCGAGGGCCGGGGCCAGATCGGCCCAGCTGGCGCCCAGCGTGCGGGCCGCCTCTATCAGCTGCGGCTCCCATCCGGCGATCTCCGAGCGCAGCTCGCGCAGCAGGGACAGCGCGACCAGGACCTGGTTCGCGCTCAAGGGTGCAGGCGCGGGCGCCGGTGCCGGGTGGTCGGGGCCGCCGGCCGCGGCACGAGCCGCGCCCAACGCCTCCCCGATCTGTCCCAGCTGACCCAGCGCCGCGCCGGTGTCCACCGCGGGCACGGCGGTCGCCGTACCGCGCTTCTCCTGTTCCCTCAACGTCATCACTCCGTCATCATCTCGGCGACGCTCGTACTTGTCATCGTTGCGACGACATGCTATACCGGAAATCGGAAGCGCGTCGACCGCAGTCGACCCACATCTTTCACTCTGGAGGTGACCCCTCATGTTGATGCGCACCGACCCCTTCCGCGACCTGGACCGCATCGCCCAGCAGCTGCTCGGGACCACCGCCGGCACCTGGTCGCGCCCGAACCCGATGCCCCTGGACGCCTGGCGCGAGGGCGAGGAGTTCGTGGTCTGTTTCGACCTGCCCGGCGTATCCCTGGACGCGATCGACGTCGACGTCGAGCGCAACGTGCTGACCGTCCGGGCCGAGCGCCGGCCCACCGCCACGGGCGAGGTGAAGATGGAGGTCTCCGAGCGGGCCCTGGGCGCGTTCTCCCGCCAGCTGTTCCTCGGCGACACCCTCGACCCGGACAACATCAAGGCCGACTACGACGCCGGCGTGCTGACGCTGCGGATCCCGGTCGCCGCCTCCGCGAAGCCGCGCAAGGTCGAGGTCACCGCGAGCGGCGAGAAGAAGGCGATCAGCGCCTAGCCGCGGCGCGGTGGCAGAAGTGTCCCGGTGGTCGCGAGCCCAGCACGGGACCACCGGGACCACCGGGACCACCGGGGCCGCGGGGAGGCGGAGACGGACATGGGTAAGGACCTTTACACGCTGCTCGGCGTCACCCCGGACGCCGACGCCGCACAGCTCAGTCGCGCCTATCGGCGCCTGGTCCGGACCCTGCACCCGGACACCGCGACCGCCGGGTCCGAAGCCGCTCCCGAGCGACTGACGCAAGTGGTGGCCGCTTACCGCATCCTGCACGATCCCGCGGAACGTGCCGCCTACGATCGGGCCCGCGTGCGGACCGTGACGCACGATGACCCCGGTCCGACCGGCCCGACCGGCCCGACCCCCCGAACCATCCGGGTCGGGCCGCCGATACGGCTGGGCTGACGGCTGATCAGGCCGCCGTTCACGCAGACCACGCCGTACGAACCACACCAGAACCAACTGCGAAAGCTGGAGAAGGGCAGGAGACATCGCCATGCAGACCGCCACCGTCCGTCCGCGCGGCCGCACCAGGCCATGCCCGTCCGCCCGACCCCGCCGCAAGCTCGCGATCGTGTCGACCTACCCGCCCCGGGAGTGCGGGATCGCCACGTTCACCCACGACCTGCGGGAGGGCCTCGCGGCCGCCGCGCCGGACCTGGACGTCGTGGTCTGCGCGGTGGACCGGGACGGCCTGTCCTACGGCCCCGAGGCCGGCGCCGTCCTGGACCAGGACGACCCCGCAAGCTATCCCCGCGCCGCCAAGCAGCTGGCGGCCGCCGGGGTGGACGCCGTGCTGATCCAGCACGAGTTCGGGATCTTCGGCGGCCCCGACGGCTCCTGGGTCGACGATCTGGCCGCCGAGCTGACCAGTCTCGGCATCCCCTATCTGGCCACGCTGCACACCGTCGTGTCACAGCCCACCCCCCACCAGGCCAAGGTCCTGCGACAGCTGTGCGAGTCGGCCGCGGCGGTGACGGTCTTCACCCCCACCGCCCGCCGCCTGGCGACGGCCACCGGCCTCGGCCCGGCCGACCGGTTCCACATCGTCCCGCACGGCGCCCCGGCCATCCTGCGTCCCGAATGGTCCATGCGGCAGTGGTCCGCACGGCACGACGACGGCCAGCGGGGCCTGACGGTGCGGCCGGAGGTCGCCGCGGTCCTGGCCGACACCCGCGACGCCACGGTGGCGAGCACTTTCGGCCTGCTCTCGCCGGGCAAGGGGCTGCACACCGGCATCGAGGCCGTCGCCCGCGTGGCCGCCGACGTGCCCGACCTGCGCTACATCATCGCCGGGGCCACCCACCCCGAGATCGTCCGCAAGGACGGCGAGAGCTACCGCGAGAGCCTGGAGCGCCTGGCCGATCAGCTCGGCGTCCGGGACCGCGTCACCTTCCTCGACTTCTTCCTCACCGACGCCGAGATCGCGGCGCTGCTCGGCCAGACCAGCGTGTTCCTGACGCCGTACCGCTCCAGCGAGCAGATCAGCTCCGGCGCGCTGACCTTCGCCCTGGCCGCGGGCGTCCCCGCGGTCTCCACCGCTTACCACTACGCGACCGACCTGCTCGCCGGCGGCGCCGGGATCACCACCCCCTGCGGCGACACCGGGGCGTTCACCGACGCCCTGCGCACCCTGCTCACCCAACCCGGCCGCTTGGCCGCGGCCACCTCCGCCGCACGGGCCGCCGGCGACCGGCTGGCCTGGTCGGCCGTGGCCGGGCAACTCGCCGGGGTCATCGCCGGCGTCACCGGGGCCAGGGCGGGGCGCGCGGTGGAGGCGGCCGGGGCCGAGCGGCGGGTGCCGGCTTCGCCGTCGCTTTCGCGGCCGGCGCATGCGGTGCAGCCCGCGCGGCCGCAGCGGCCCCTGCGGTGGGCGGGCGAAGTCGCCGCGTCCTTCGATGCCGCGTGACGCCATAGAGGGGTGGGCACGCCGATTTCACCGGTGCGGCTGACCCACGCGTGGGTCTGGCTATGCCAGACTCACGCGATGTGCGTTGGGGAAGCGGAGGCCGTCGGTGACAGATACAGCGAAGTCGGTCATTCTCAGCCGGCTTGCGGATGAGGGATTCAGCGGGAGCTATGGCGCCCTACTGTTCATGACCGTCCTGGTGGGCACCGATGCCGAGACCTTGAAGCCGGAGAGCGAGGAGGAGCGCCATGAGTGGCGCGGCCATTTATACGGATTGCGCTCGGCCCTGGTCTGCGTGGTGATGTACGAGGCCGGCGTCGGCCCGGAGGACGCGGCGGGGATCGTGCAGCGGCACCTCGAAGACGCGGCGTGGGACCTGGGCCGGAACCGGCCCGACCGGTCGGAGTGAGGGAGCATACCGGCTCAACTGTGGTCATTCGGCTGACTCCGGTGGCGGTGCGCCAACGCATAGCGTGCCATGGGAGGCGTGACTTGGGGTCAGCCGATCGGGCAGGACTGGACGCAGCTGGGAGAGCTGGGACTGGCCTTCGTGCTCTCGGTGGGCATCGGGCTGGAGCGGGAACTGCGGAACAAGTCCGCGGGGCTGCGGACCCACACGATCGTCGGGTTCGGCTCGGCACTGTTCATGCTCGTCTCCAAGTACGGATTCACCGACGTGCTGCGCCTCGGTGTCTCGCTCGACCCCTCGCGCATGGCGGCGCAGATCGTCTCCGGGATCGGCTTCATCGGCGGCGGCCTGATCTTCGTACGGCGCGACGCCGTGCGCGGCCTGACCACCGCGGCGGCGGTCTGGCTGACCTCCGGCGTGGGCTGCGCCGCCGGCGCGGGACTGCCGGTGCTGGCCATCGCCGCCACGGCCGGCTACTTCGTGGTGGTCTTCGCCTTCGCCCCGCTGGTGGCCCGGTTGCCGGCGTCCGCGCGCGCACCGGCGTCGCTGCGCGTGGACTACGTCGTCGGGCGCGGGACGCTCGGCCGGATCATGGAGTCCAGCACGGAAATGGGCTTCGTGGTCCTGTCGGTGTCGACCGACCGGTTCGTCGAGGGCGCGAGCCTGCGGATGACGGTGCGGGGTCAACGCCGCATCACGGACCTCGCGGCGACGCTGGCGGAGATCGAGGGTGTGCGGTCTGTGGGGACCGTCGCCGAATCGGACGCTTGACGCCCGGCCGGGCTGTGGATCCGGGCGCTGACGGTCCTGGTCCGCGCCCGGATCCAGCGATCAGAAGTCTGACCTCAGCCGGTATACACCGCGTCGCTGCCGTTGAGGACGTCCGTGAAGCTTGAGATGTAGCCGTGGATGTCCGTGCTGGTCAGGTTGTAGGTGAGGTAGACGCCGTAGCCGCCGTCGACGGTCTGCTGCGCGAGACTGGCGGCGTCGGACGCCGGAGTGGACGTGAGGTCGATGGCCGCCGGCGCCAGTTGACTCTTGGGAAGGCTGACGCTGGGCACTTCGAACGTGTCGTAGTAGGGGTTCCACGCGTAGTTGAACAGCGGGCCGACGTTGGTGCCCTTGTAGGTGAGGTGCGCGGCGGCGGGGCCGATGTTGTAGAGCGTGATGAGCTTGTTCGGCATAGCGGCGCGCAGGGCCTGCACCAGGTAGACGAAGGAGTAGTTGTTGGGCTGTGCGGTGCCGTTCACGCCGTAGTCCGCGTACTCGTCATCGAAGTCGATGCCGTCGAGCCCGTACTTCGTGACCGCGTTGGACAACTGCTTGGCGAACGCCGAGGCCGCGGACTTTGAGGGGAAGTTCGCGAAGCCGGCGCCCTGATGATTGCCCAGAATGGACAGCTCGACCTTGATCCCCTTGGCCTGGAGCGGCCGGATCTGGGTCGCGGCGTTGTCCAGCACGCTCTGCACCTGCGGATTGAAGTACAGGTACGCGCTGCTGCCGTTGTAGTTGATGTTGGCGGCGAAGACGACGGCGATGTCGAAGACGTTGGCGCCGCTCCCGGCGAGCTGGTACTTGCCCGCGTTCAGCATGCTGTTGCTGTTGACCTCGACGTAGGCGACGGAGATCGGCCCGCGCTTCGCGGCCGTGCCGGCGGGCTGCCGTTCCGCCGCCGTGCCCGGAGCAGCCTGGGCGACCCCCGCCACGGCCGCGAACGCCGCCGTCAGCACACCGGCGAGCAGGGCCGTCCACCTCGATCTGGATCTGGATCCGAGCGCCATCGATCAGGCTCCTTGGTGAGGTAAAGCGATTCAGTTATGGGGACTATGCAACCGGCGAAGGGGCCTGTCAAGGGCCGTACGCGACCGGCGGGGCAGGTGAAAATTTCAGCCGGCCCGACCGCGTGCGGCGATCGGACCAGGGCTTTCCCAACCCTCGACGACGCTGATCTCGCCAGCGGCTCACCGGGTCCCTACGGTGCGGCGCAGATGCCCATCGACAGGAGTACACCCATGTCTCTCATGTCCCCACCCCTGTGGTCGCAGCGCCTACGCGCCGTGATCAGCGCGATCGCCGTGGCGGTGATCACGGCGGCCGCGGCTCTGCTGGCCGTCTCCGGGCCGGCGCACGCCGCCGGCGTCCAATGTCAGGCCACGTATACCGTGGCGAGCGACTGGAAGAGCGGCTTCGGGGCGAGCGTCACGATCACGAACCTCGGCTCGGCCTGGTCCAGCTGGACGCTCGGCTATTCCTACGCCGGCAACCAGACGCTGCAGTCGGGCTGGAACGGCACGTGGTCGCAGTCCGGCAAGAACGTCACGGTCAGCAGCCTTTCCTGGAACGGCGGCGTCCCGACCGGCGGCACCGTGACCCCGGCGGCCAACTTCACCTATAGCGGCACCAACGCCGCTCCGACCGTGTTCACGGTCAACGGCGTGGTGTGCAACGGGATCGTCGACACGACCAGCACGCCTTCGACCACACCGTCCACCACGCCTTCGACGACGCCTTCGACGACGCCGTCCACGACGCCGTCCACGACACCCTCGACGACGCCGTCGACGACGTCGTCCAGCCCGCCGCCGCCCTCGTCGGCCCCGGCCCTGCACGTCTCGGGCAACCACCTGGTCACCTCCACCGGCGCCACGTACCGCCTGCTCGGCGTCAACCGCTCCAGCGGCGAGTTCGCCTGCGTCCAGGGCAAGGGGATGTGGGACGGCGGCCCGGTGGACCAGGCCTCGATCGACGCGATGAAGACCTGGAACATCCACGTCGTGCGCATCCCGCTGAACGAGGAGTGCTGGCTGGGGAACAGCGACGTCCCGCCGGGCGGAACCGTCGGCGCGGCGTATCAGCAGGCGGTCAAGGACTACGCGAACCTGCTGGTGAAGAACGGCATCAACGTGATCCTGGACCTGCACTGGACCTACGGCCAGTACACCGGCTCCAGCTCGGCCTGCTCGGACGCCACCGCGACCTGCCAGAAGCCGATGCCCGACATGCAGTACTCGCCGACGTTCTGGTCCCAGGTCGCGACGGCCTTCAAGGGCGACAACGCGGTCGTGTTCGACCTGTTCAACGAGCCCTACCCGGACGCCGCGGACGGCTGGGCGAGCCCCACCGCGGAGTGGACCTGCCTGCGCGACGGCGGAACCTGCTCCGGCATCGGCTACCAGGTGGCGGGCATGCAGACCCTGGTGAACGCCGTCCGCGCCACCGGCGCCACGAACGTCATCATGACCGGCGGCCTGACCTGGACCAACGACCTCAGCCAGTGGCTGGCGTACGAGCCGAAGGACCCCACCGGCAACCTGATGGCGTCCTGGCACTCGTACAACTTCAACGGCTGCAGCTCGACGTTCTGCTGGGACACCAACATCGGCGCCGTCGCGGCGAAGGTCCCGGTCCAGACCGGCGAGATCGGCCAGAACAGCTGCAACCACGACTACATCGACCAGGTGATGGCCTGGGCCGACGCCCACGGGGTGGGCTACTCGGCCTGGACGTGGAACCCGTGGGGCGGGTGCAACCCCGGTGGCAGCATCCTGATCACGGACTGGAACGGCACTCCCACCTCCACCTATGGGGAGGGGTTCAAGGCGCACCTGCTGACGCTGCACCCGTAACGGACCGCTGAGACGACGGCGCCGGCGACCTCCTCCACGTCGCCGGCGCCGTCATGCGCGTTCGTCCGGACCCGTCAGCCGAGCCGGAGCCAGGCGGCCGTATCCGGCTCCAGTAGTCCATGTGCCGTCGGTGCGCTGCTGAGCAGGATCGACTCGTGCGCGGGCAACGGGATCGGCGCGGATCCGAAGTTGACCACGCAGGCGAAATCCGTGCCGCGCGTGAAAGCGATCGTCTGCGCGTCGGATTCGATCCATAGCAGACCATTGACGTGCAGCGACGTCTCAGCCTTTCGGGTCCGCAACGCCTCGCGGTAGAGCTCCAGCACGGACTCCGGGTCGCCGGCCTGCGCATCGGCAGCACGCGCCTTCCATTCCGCCGGCTGCGGAAGCCACGGAGCTGCCGCCCCGCGCGGACCGAATCCGAACCCCGGCTCGTCGGCTTCCCACGGCAGCGGCACGCGGCAGCCGTCGCGTCCGAGGTCCGCTCCGCCGGATTGGACGAGGGTCGGATCCTGCCGCAGTTCGAGGGGGATGTCCTCGACCTCCCACAGCCCCAGCTCTTCGCCTTGGTAGATGTAGGCGCAGCCGGGCAACGCGAGGTAGAGCAGGGCGGCGGCCCTGGCCCGACGCGTGCCGAGCTCCAGATCCACCGGCGCGTTGTGCACCCGGACGCCATCGGGCGCGTAGCTCGACTCGGCGCGCCCGAAGCGGGTCACCACGCGGGTGACGTCGTGGTTCCCGAGCACCCAGGTCGCGGGCGCACCGACCGAGTTGTGGGTGGCGAGAGTCTCGTTGATGACGGCGCGCAGCCGCTCCGCTTCCCACGGCGCCTGTAGATAGGCGAAGTTGAAAGCGGTGTGGAGCTCGTCAGGGCGCAGATACCGCTTGAGCGACTCCTGACTCACCCACAGCTCGCCGACGAAGATGCGCGCGCTCTGATACGAGTCCGCGATCCTGCGCCAAGTGCGGTAGATCTCGTGCACCTCAGGCCGATCCGCATATGGCGACGGAGCATCCGCGTCCAGCGCGGCCTGGGACGGCAGCGCCGGATCCTTGATCAGCAGGTTGGCGACGTCGATCCGGAAACCGTCGACGCCGCGGTCAAGCCAGAACCGGAGGATCGATTCGAACTCCGCGCGGACCTCGGGATGGTCCCAGTTGAGGTCCGGCTGTTCGGCGCTGAACAGGTGCAGGTACCACTCGCCGGGGGAGCCGTCCCCGGTCGGGACGCGGGTCCAGGCCGGACCGCCGAACGCCGACGACCAGTCGTTCGGCGGCTGGGAGCCGTCGGAGCCGAGGCCCGGGCGGAAGTGGAACCGTGCGCGCTCTGCCGAGCCGGGCTGGGCGGCCAGGGCGGCCTGGAACCACGGATGCCGATCCGAGCAGTGGTTCGGAACGATGTCGATGATGACGCGCAGGCCGAGTCCGTGGGCGCCGTCCAGCAGCGTGGTCGCGTCCCGCAGAGTGCCGAACAACGGGTCGATGTCCCGGTAGTCGGCGACGTCGTAGCCCCCGTCCGCCATCGGCGAGCGGTACCAGGGCGAGATCCAGATCGCGTCGACGCCTAGTTCCCGTAGATACGGCAGCCGCGCCATCAGGCCGGGCAGGTCGCCGACGCCGTCCGCGCTCCCGTCGGCGAAACTGCGCGGATAGACCTGGTAGACGACGGCCTCGCGCCACCAGGTCTCATCGGTCGGATCGATCTGGCTGCTCATCATCGCCCACCTCGCCATACTAAAGCGTTACAGTGCCAGCACTATCCCATGTTTAGCGCCTCGCGCGCGGGTACTAAAGCCGGGCAAACCGCTATCGACCCGTCGTGAGGTGTCGTCATGGACCAGTCTCAAGCTCCTGTCCTGGAAGCACTCGAAGTATTCCGGCGGCGCGGTGCGCTGTTGTTCGCGCCGCCGGGTCACAAGCAGGGCCGGGGCGTGGATCCGCGGGTGCTCAAGGCGCTGGGATCGGACGTGTTCGCCGATGACGTGCTGGCCACCGGCGGTCTGGACGGCCGCTTGCGGCAGCGGCACGTGGTGTTGCGGGCCGAGCAGCTGATGGCCGAAGCGGTCGGGGCGCAGGACACGTTCTTCTCCACCTGCGGCTCGTCGTTGTCCGTGAAGGCGGCGATGCTGGCGGTGGCCGGGCCGGGGGAGAAGCTGCTGATCGGCCGGGATGCCCACAAGTCGGTGGTCTCCGGGCTGATCCTGGCCGGTATCCATCCGGTGTGGGTCGATCCCTCGTGGGACCGGAACCTGCATCTGGCGCATCCGCCGTCCGCGGACGCCTACGCCGAGGCCTTCGCCGCCCATCCCGACGCCCGCGGCGCGCTGGTGACCAGTCCCACTCCGTACGGCACGTGCGCGGACCTGGCCGGTATCGCCGACGTCTGCCACCGCGCCGGACGGCCGCTGGTGGTCGACGAGGCGTGGGGCGCGCATCTGCCGTTCCACCCGCAGCTGCCGGTGTGGGCGATGGATGCCGGCGCCGATGTGTGCGTGACCTCCGTGCACAAGATGGGTGCCGGACTGGAGCAGGGTTCTGTGTTCCACCGCCAGGGCGACTTGGTGGACGCGCATGTCCTGGCCTCTCGCGCTGAGCTGCTGGACACGACCAGTCCTTCGGTGTTGCTGTATGCGGCGATGGACGGCTGGCGCCGCCAGATGGTGCAGGAGGGCCAGCGTCTGCTCGCGGCGGCTCTGGATTTGGCCGAGCGGGTTCGGCACGTGGTGGCGGGCGTCGACCGGTTGCACGTCGTCAGCCGTGAGGAATTGTGCGGGCCGGGATTGGCGTTCGACGCCGACCCGCTGCAAGTGATGATCGACGTCTCGGCTCTGGGGATCAGCGGCTACCAAGCGGCCGACTGGCTGTATGAACGACGTGGCGTCGGCGTCCACGTCAGCGACCACCGCCGGATCACGGCGCAGCTGAGTTTGGCCGATGACGCCGAGACCGCGGACACGCTGCGCGGTGCGCTCGAGGCTTTGTCTCAGGCTGCTGAGGCGATACCCGCTCCGACGCCGGTCGACCTCCCCGATCCCGGCGAGCTGCGGCTGAGCCAGGCCATGCCGCCGCGGAGCGCGTATTTCGCCGCCAAGCGAGCGGTTCCGTTGGATGAGGCGGCCGGCCGGGTGTGTGCCGAGACGCTCACGCCCTACCCGCCGGGCATCCCGGCCGCGCTGCCCGGCGAGGAGCTTACGGACGCCGTGCTGAAGTACCTGCGGACCGGTCATGAAGCGGGGATGGCGATCCCGGACGCCGTTGACGCCTCACTGGCGACCGTTCTGGTGGTCGAGCAACCGTAGGACGGCCTGCTCGGCCGCGCCGTGAGTGGCCGGCACACCCTGCTCGGTGTCCCGGCCGAGCGCCGGCAGCACGTAGTCGATCGTCTCACCGTCCAGGTAGCGATCGATGACCCGCGGATCGACGTAGGAAGCGCGGCAGACCGCAGGCGTGTTGCCCAGATAGTCGGCAGCCTCGGCGATCGCGCGCGCGACAGCTCGGCGCCGCGCCGCCCGGCTGTCGGGCAAGCCGTTCGACACGGCCAGCGCCACGGCCACCAACACCGTGGCGTGCCAAGTCCGGAAGTCCTTCGCCGAGGCGTCCGGACCGGCCAGCGTCTTGAGATGCTCGTTGATCTCCCGGTCGGTGACCTCGTGCCAGCCGCGCCCGTTGTAGTACGCCAGCAGCCGGTCGCCGCCTCCGGACCGCCGATGCAGCGCGCGGAGCACCTTCACCAACACCGGGTCCGCGATCCGCTGCACGCGCTCGGCTCCGCCCTTGGCGGGATAGCGGAACACCGCCTCGCCGTGCTCAAAGCTCAGATGGCTCCGCTCCAGAGTCGCCAGACCGTGCGAGCCGTTCGCGATCGCGTACTGCCGCCCCCCGACCCGGAACAGACCCAGGTCGAGCATGCGGATCGCGGCGCCGAGCACTTTCGGGCGACTCAGGCCGCGCTCGTACAGCGCCTGCTCGATACGCTGCCGCAACGCGGGGAGTTCCGCGGCGAACTCCAGAACGTGATCATGCTTGAGACGGTCGCGCTGCTCCCGCCAGCGCGGATGGTAGAGGTACTGCCGACGGCCGGCGTCGTCGGTCCCGGTGGCCTGGATGTGCCCGTTGGGCCACGGGCAGATCCACACGTCGCGCCAGGCCGGCGGGATGACCAGCTCCTTGGCCCGCCAGACGTCCTGCTCGGCCGCCGGGCCGCCGTCCGCGTCCAGGTAGCGGAATCCGCGCCCGTGCCGGACCCGCACCAGCCCCGGCCGGTCGGGGCGGGCACGCCGGAGACGACCGCTCGATTGCGCCATATCCGCCCCTTTCCGCGCCGTCGTTCCCGGACCGGCGTGGGGTACCCCGATCGCGGCGAGATCATGCCGTCGTCAGCGGCCGGTCACGATCGCGTCCTGGTGCTGGAGGAACGCCGCCATGCTGTTGGCCTGCCAGAGCAGATAGTTGCTGAGCACGACCACGACGACGTCCAGGTCCGGATAGATCGTCAGCGCGGTCGATCCGCCGCCGGGCGCGGTGGCTCCCGGGGTCATCAGGCCGAGTGCGCCGGTGTGGCCGAAGGCGCGGTAGCCGTTGACGATGCGTTCCTCGGTGCCGTAGCCGATGAGGGTGGCCTGGCTCGGAGCCTGGTCGGGGTTGTGGTTCGCGAGGGAGATCGGGTGTTTGCCGGTGCTCAGGACGCCGGTCCAGGCGGGGTTGAGGAGCTGGTCGGTGGTGAGGGCACGGGCGAAGGCGGCCAGGTCCTGCGCGCATGAGTAGGCGCCGCCTGCGCCGTCGTAGCCGTTGGGGCCCGCGCCGACGGCGGAGGTGATGTCGTCGCGATGCCCGTCGGCGGCCGGGGCGCTGTAGTTGTGGGCGAAGCGGGGGTCGGTGAGCTGTTGGTCGCGGGTGGCGAAAGCAGTGTTCGGCATGCCGGCGGGGGTGAAGACGCGACGCTGCATGTAGTCCCAGTACGGCTGCCCGGACGCCTTCGCCACGATGGCGCCGAGGAGGAAATAGCCGGTGTTGCTGTAGGCGTAGCCGGTGCCGGGGGTGAAGTCCAGGGGGAGCCGGCGGCAGATGTCCAGGAGGCGGTCGAAGGCTTGGGTCTTCGTGGTCCAGGTCTCCCATTCGCCCTGCCAGGCTGGGTTGCGCTGGAAGTCCTGGAGGCCCGAGGTGTGGGTGGCGAGCTGGTGGACCGTGACGGCGTTCGCGACCGCTGATGGGAAGCCGTCGAGGTAGGTGCCGATCGGAGCCGAGAAATCGACCGCGCCGGCTTGGGCGAGTTGGACGACGGCGACACCGGTGAGCATCTTGGTCAGCGAGGCGAGCGGGAAGACGGTGTCCGGGCTGTTGGGGACGCCGGCGCTCTTGTCGGCCATCTGGAGCGAGCGCGACAGCATGGGGCGGCCGCGCCAGGTGACCAGGACGGACCCGGAGAACAGATCGCGGGCGGCGAGGTCGCAGAGGTAACGGTCGAAGGTGCCGCCGGGGTGGAGTTGCGCCGGGGCTGATGTCGTAGGGGTCGGTGACAGAGCTCCGGCTGCCAGGGGCACGGAGCCGAGCATGCCGAGGGCGGTCCGGCGCGGGATGTGAGTCAAGGTTCTGATCTCCTCGTGAGATGACGGGTGACGAGAGGAGAGCCCGAGTATGGAACTTCGGAATGCCGGAACAACGTAACATCAGTCCGGGCGGAAACTCTAGTATTCCGGGAAACCGAAATCAGTCGCCGGGCGCCGGCGGTGGAGCCTGGTGATTCGTCGCCGCCAGATCGAGGGCCGCGACCACGGCGACACACGTCGCGACCACCTTCGAGAACGGGATCGCGTAGACACTGCGCGCGGGCTGGACCACCAGCCCCGCGGCCAAAAGCTCGCGAAGGTGGTGGTAGAGCTGGCCGGCCGAGGCGTCGTCGAGGACGCCGCGCAGTTCCTGGGACGTCTTCTGGCCGTCCAGCAGAGCCCTGACCAACTGGATCCGGACAGGACTGGCGAGGGCGCCGAATACGTGCGCGACGGTCTCGGGATCGGCGGCGAACACGGTCGCGAGGTCTTGGCGCTGCCGGAGCTTCACAGCATGCGGCCCGAACTGACCGGAACCGGAGTAGGTCACGACACCGGCGTCATCGCCGAGACCGTCGTCGTGCAGACCGTCGTCGTGCAGACCGACCACAGGTCGACGCGGCGCCGACCGCCGATCACCTTCCAGAGCGCCCAGTCGACCCGCGATCTCATCAAGCCGCGCCTCAACCCTCGCGAGCCGCTCCGCCGCGTCGTCGCCGCTACTCGTCACAGACGATCACGATAGTCCGGATTTCCGGAATCCGCTGGCAGCCGCCGACCAGAGCGCCCCG
>JAEKKI010000323.1 GCA_019510485.1 Catenulisporales bacterium | reverse complement strand
CCCTCCGACAGTTGCACCGGGCTGTTGAAGTCACCCGTCGGTGCCTTGGCCTTGGTCACCGTCACCGGAATATTGCCGGTGTTGGTGATGGTGAACGACAGCGACTTCGAGCTGCCGATCGGCACCTGCCCGAAGTCCAGCGAGCTCGGGGAGAACTCCAGGTGTCCCTGCCCCGTGATGGCCGTCGCGCTGACCGGCACGCTCAGCGTGTGAGTGGCGCCGCCGCCGCTGCTGCTGACCACGAGCGCGTCGCTGTCGACCTGGTCGCCGGTCGGCGTGTAGGTGACCGAGAGAACGAAGGAGCCACCGGCGGGTACGACCGTGCCCGCGCTCGGCAGCCCTGAGGTGGAGAAGGCGCCGCCGGGCGAGTCGACCGAGTCGATGGTCTCCGGTGCGGTACCCGTGTTGGTGATCTGGAGGTTCAGCGTCGAGGTGCTCCCGGTGGGCACTTCTCCGAAGTCAAGGGCGGCGGGGGCCGCCCCGAGGCCGGGCCTGGTGCCGACGCCGTGGAGGGCGAAGACCAGTTTCTGGCCGTCCGACAGGTTCGCGGTCAGCGTGCCGTTGATGCCGCCGGTGGCGGTGGGGGCGAAGCTGATCGGTACGTCCAGGGTGGCGTCCGTCGCCAGCGCCGTGGGCTGCTCGGGGGTGGGTACGGCGGACGGGTCGACCGAGAACGCGCCGGAGGCCTTGAGCCCGGTGATGCTGACGTCCTGCGTGGCGGTCAGCTTCATGTCGGCCGAACTGCTGCCGCCCAGGCCGACCTGGCCGAAGTCCAGCGAGGCCGCGGTCAGAGCCGTCCTGGCCGGGCTGCCGAAGCCGTAGAGCACACCGTCCCGGGTGCCGACGTACACCTTGCCGCGCTCCGCGGTCGGTGTGCTGAACTTCGTCGCGGTGCCGATCGGTGCCGACCACAGCAACTGCAGATGGCCGTTGCCGTCGGGAGTGGGGCTGTAGGCGCGCAGGGTGCCGTCGGCGCCGGAGGCGTTGCTCGCGGAGGTCATCCACACCAGGGCGCTGGACTCGTCCGCGCCGTCAGACGTGACCAGGGGAGAACCGCTGGTGTAGCCGAAGGTGTCCTGGCTCTGGCCGGTGAGGGTGAGCGCGGGGGTACCGCCGTTGCGCACGCCGTACTTGAGCGCGCGCAGCGGGCCCTGGTTGCCGACGACGTAGACATAGCCGCCGTCGCCGCCCCAGAACGCGGGGTGTCCCCACATGCCCTGGTAGGGGCCGGACTTGCTCACCGCGGCGTCGCCGCCCTGGGGGCCCTG
>JAEKKI010000240.1 GCA_019510485.1 Catenulisporales bacterium | reverse complement strand
CGGACGCCGTTGAGGTAGTAGTACGCGCCGTTCTGCGTGAACTCCCGGAATCCGAACCGGTAGGTGGCGTCGCTGGTGTGGCCGTCGTCGGTAGATGCGTGCACCGAGAGATCGTGCAGCTGGGCACGGTAACCGGAACGGTAGGGCACGTTCGGCCACCAGTAGGAGGTGGTGCCGAGGTTCCAGGCCACCGGACCGACGGTCACCTTGGCCGTCGAGTGCGCGGCCACCGTGACGGTCGCACTCGGCAGTGTCGGGTAGCTGAAGGAAGTGCCGTTATCGGAGGCGAGCGACCCGGTCAGCGTCACCGAGCGCGAACTGCCGGAGGTGTTCGTCACGGACACGTCGTAGGTGAGGCTCTGGTTGGCCACCGAGGTACGCACGAACGCGTCACTGATATACACCGCGGGGTACACCCGCAGGAACGCGGAGCGGAAAATGCCCTGGGGGATCGCCTCGCACCACTCGGCGGCGTCGGGCACGAGGTACTTGCCGCCGGACGTCTTCAGCGCGTTGCGGCCTTTGACGTCCACGCTGATCGTGTGCGTGGAACCGGGCGTCACATACGCGGTGATGTCGAAGTTCGACGGGGTGAACGCAGTGGTCTGAGTGGCGACCACGCGCCCGTCCACCGACAGCGTCGCCTGGTGGTTGACCGCACCGAACTCGATCCACACCGACTGCGGCTGCCCCGAGTCCGGCACCGTGATGCTGCGCGAGTACACCGCCTGGCCGACGTTGGTGAAGCCCTGCTTGTACCAGCCGCCCCCGGGCACCATGATCGACGTCGTGCCCTGACCCGAAGGTGTGAAGCTCCATGTTCCGGACAGGTCGACGGACGTGATGGCGCCGGTCGTGACTGCGGCGCCAGTGGCGGCGTAGCTGCGGGCGCCGGCGTTCGCCGAGGCTTCGGGGGCGACGCGCACCAGGCCGAATGCCGAGGCCGCAGCCGCGCCCACCCCCGTCGTCAACAGCCTTCGACGCGTGATCTGGTGCGAGTGCGGCCGGGACGAGGGCGAAGCGGGCATGGCGCAGACCTTTCAGGGAGCTTGGGACTCTGACCGGTCGGATCGTGACTGAAGGTGCCAGCGCGTTGCCACGAGTGCAAGGGCTGCTCACCGCTTTGGCACGACGCGGCGAACACTCCGCGCGCTTCGCCATTGCCTGAGCTGCACCGTTCGAACCGATTCGACATTCTCGGAATCAAAACTTCGCGATATCCGGCGAAAGTTTCAGCCGAGGGTCGCGCAGACATCCCGTTCTCAGACCACTACTAGGCCCGCCGTCGGCGGCGACGCTCGATCAGGCCGGAAACGGCACGGCGCACCCGCCGCGCCCGCCTTATCCGCTTCACCAGCGAGTCCAGCGAACTGCCGCTCCTTCGCCAGGGCATCCCGCCGCCGCCTGCGGCGACCTCGCCCTGGTTCGGGACAATCCCGGATTGCCCCTGGGTTCAGATGAGCGGCTCGATCTCCATCGCATCAGGTTCCGACTGCGCGAAAGCCGCGCCGACCCGCTGGCTGAGCCCGGTATTGCGGATCTGTCCGGTGGCCTCCACAGCCAATCGCAGGGCCTTGCGCTGCCCGACGAGGATCACCGACGTCTTGGCCCGCGTGACCAGCGTGTACAGCAACGCGCGCCGCAACAGCAGCCCACCGGACTCGGTCGTGATCGGCGCGACGACATACGGATACTCGCTGCCCTGGGACCGGTGCACGCTGATCGCATATGCGTGCAGCAGGTCCTCCAACTCCTCGAAGCCGTAGTCGACGCTCTCGCCGTCCTCCGTCAGCACCCTGAGAGTCCGGTCCTCGGTGTTGATGGCGGTCACGGTCCCGGTGGTGCCGTTGAAGACCCCCGCACGTCCCTTGAAGTAGTCGTTCCGGATCTGGATCACCGCATCGCCGACCCGGAACACCGCCGCCCCCGACCAGTGCTCCGGACGGCCCTCCACCGCCGGATTGAGCTTCTCCTGGATCCGCTGCCCGATCTCGATCGTGCCCGTACGGCCCTTGCGCGACGGGCACAGAACCTGCACCCGCGTATGGTCGACGCCGTGTTTGGCCGGGATCAGGTCTGTGGCGATCTCCACCACCCGATCGGCGACGGCGGCCGGATCATCGCAGTCCTCGAACCAGAACCCCGGCGAGGCGTGCAGCACCGGCGGCCGGCCCTGGCGGATGAGGTGTGCGTTGGTGGTGATGGAGCTGCCCGCCGCCTGCCGGAAGACATGCGACAGCCGGGTATGCGGGATCCGCGGCACGCGCAGCAAGTCGGCCAGCACCCGGCCGGCGCCGATCGAGGGCAGCTGGTCCTCGTCGCCGACTAGCAGCAGGTGGCTGCCGGGCACGAGGCCGGAGGCGAGTTTGGCGGCCAGGGACACGTCCAGCATCGAGGCCTCGTCGACGACCACCAGGTCGGCGTACAGGGGATCGTCGTCGAACAGCGCGCCGGGATCCGAGCCGCCGGAACCGTCCTTCTTGTCGGCGACCAGCCGGTGCACGGTCATCGCCGCGTGCCCGGTGAGCTGGGCCAGGCGCTTGGCGGCCTTGCCGGTCGGCGCGGCCAGCGTCACCTTGCCGCCGCCGGCCCGCACCAGAGCGGCGATCGTGTCCACGGTCCGTGACTTGCCGCAGCCCGGTCCGCCGGTCAGCACGGAGACGGTGTTGGTGAGCGCCATCCGGACCGCGGCCAGTTGCTGCGGGTGCAGAGCATCACCATCGCCGCCCGCGCCGCCGGATTCCAGAGCCTCCAGCCGCTTCACCACAGCCCGTGGCATATCAGAGGCCGCGGTCGCCAACGCCACCAACCCCGCGGCCACCCGCCGCTCCCGATCCCACATCCGCCGCTCGTACACCGCCTGGCCGGCGCCGATGCCGGTCTCGATGACGATCCGGCGCTGCTCGGCCAGGGCGTCGACGGCCTGCCGCACCAGCATCTGGTCCTGCTCCAGCAACGCCCCAGCCGCGGCGAGCAGCTCCCCGTACTGCAGAAAACAGTGCCCGGACACCGCTGCCGCCGCGTCCAGCCGGTCCAGAACCGCCGCCCGGATCCGGACCGGCGAGTCCTCCGGAATCCCCGAGGCCAAGGCGATCTTGTCCGCGGTCGTGAACCCGATCCCGCGCACCGCCTCGATCAGCCGGTACGGATCCTTGGCGACGACCTCGGCCGAGGCGTCCCCGAACTCCCCGTAGATCTTCACCGCGAAGCTCGGCCCGATCCCGTACCCCTGGAGCATCACCATCAGCTCCCGCACCTGCTTGTGCGCGATCCAGGAGTCGACGATCAGATCCTTGCGCCCCGGCCCGATCAGGTTCACCTCCAGCAGCCGCTCCGGCGTCTCGTCGATGACCTGCAACGTGTCCGCCCCGAACGCCTCCACGATCGCCGCCGCCAGCTTCGGCCCGATCCCGCGCACGATGCCGGAGGCCAGATACAGCCGGATCGCCCGCACGCTGGACGGCGCCGTCGGCTCGCAGGCGGAGACGGCGAGCTGGAGGCCGAACTTGGCGTGCGTGACCCATTCCCCGCGCACCCGCACCGTCTCGCCGGGCTGCACGCCGGACAGGGCACGCCCCGAGGCCGTCAGCTGAGTGCCGTCGGCAGCGGTCAGCCGCGCGGCGGTGTACCCGTCCTGGCGCACCGCGATCAACCGGTCGACCGAGCACTCCAGCTCGACGCGCTCGACGCGGTCGACGCGCTCGACGCGGCCAACGGGTTCGACCTGCTCGACCTGCTCGTGGCCCTCGCTCACGCACCGACGATATAACGTGGCCGACCGACCCGGCCCAAGACTCGGTCGGCCACGCCTCACAACTCCGTCGGCCCCAGATCCGCCGTCGGCCGCAGCTCCGCCACAGCCTCCCGCGTCCCGTGCAACTCCAAGACGACCAACTCGTTGGCCCCGCTCCGCAACACCGGACCCGGCACATACAGCGAACGCTGCGGACCCCGCGACCAGTAGCGCCCCAGATTGAAGCCGTTGATCCAGGCCACGCCCTTGGTCCACCCATCAAGGTGGAGGTAGGTGTCCGCAGGACGATCCAGGTCGAAGACCCCACGATGGAAACAAGGCCCGACCGCGTCAACGGACTGCGCGAACCGCAACCCGGACAGCTCGTCCAGCGGCAACGGCCGCGACGTCCACCCCGTCAGCAAAGCGCCATTGACACGAACCGCCCCGATCAGCCCCTTGCGATCGGCGAGCTTCGCCCCGTAGTTCACCCGCCCCTGATTCTCCACCAGCACCCGCAGCTCGGCCCCCGCCCGCGGCACCGTGAACGACAGCACGTGCTCGTGCCGCTCCCGCTCCAGCACGCCGACCGGCTGTCCGTCCACGAACACCTGCGCTCGGTCTGCGATCTGGTCGAACACCAGCGTCGCCGGACCGCTGTCCGCAAGCCGCGCCTCATACAGCACGAACCCGAACCCCTGCCCGAGCCGCTCCATCGTCAGCGGCGACTCCGAACCCTGCGCCGTCCCCAGCGCGTCCAGGCTCTCCGCGGCGAACAGCGGAACCCGAGCGTCCAGCGAGATCGGCACCGGTCCCAGCTTCTCGCCCGGCCCCGGAATCCCCTCCTCCGGCACCGCCTCGTATTTCCCGATGATGGACCGGAACCTGCGGTACTTCTCCGTCGGATCCCCGGCCTCGTCCAGCGGCGAGTCGTAGTCGTACGACGTGACCGTGGCCCGATAGGTGCCCTTGTCGTTGGCCCCGTTCAGGAACCCGAAGTTGGTCCCGCCGTGGAACATGTAGAAGTTCACCGACGCCCCGGCCGCCAGCATCTCGTCCAGCGCGGCGCCCGCGTCGTCGGCCGGGCGTGTCGCGTGCACGCCGCCCCAGTAGTCGAACCAGCCGTTCCAGAACTCGGCGCACATCAGCGGCCCCGTCGGCTGCTGCGCGCGCAGCGCGGCCAGCGCAGCCGTGACCTTGCCACCGAAGTTGGCCGTGCTCAGCACCCCCGGCAGCGCCCCGGCCGCCAGGTCGCCCGGCTGGTCGGAGGTGAACAAGGGCACGTCGATACCCCGCACGCGCAGCGCGGCGGCCAGGCGTTCCAGGTACTCGGTGTCCGTGCCGTACGCGCCGTACTCGTTCTCCACCTGCACCGCCAGGATCGGCCCGCCGCGCGTCCCCATCCGGGGCAGCACGATCGGCATGAGAGCGTCCAGGTAGCGCTCGACCGCCCGCAGAAAAGTGGGATCGGTGCTGCGCAGCACGATGTCCGGGTCGGCGAGCAGCC
>JAEKKI010000045.1 GCA_019510485.1 Catenulisporales bacterium | reverse complement strand
TATCGACGAGCACGATCACGCCGAGCGCGCCGATGCACAGCTGGTCCCACATGAACCAGAACCGCTCCTGGCCGGGCATCCCGAACAGGAAGAGCACGTACTCGTCGGCGATGCTGATGCGGCCGAAGTCCAGCGCCACCGTGGTGGTGGTCTTGCCGCCGGTCAGCGCGATGTCGTCGACGCCGCGGCTGGCCTCGGTGATCGTCGCCTCGGTGGTCAGCGGCGCGATCTCGGAGACCGCGCCGACCATCGTGGTCTTGCCGACGCCGAAGCCGCCGGCGATCAGCAGCTTCAGGCCGCCGGGCAGCCGGGACGGGACGGGCAGCTCAGAGTTTGTAGAGGGCATCAAGCACCTTCTCCAACAGGTCCGCACCTGGCCGCGCCCGTTCGAAGACCGGAACGGGCGCCCGGGTGTCGATGGCTCGCCAGCCGAGCAGGTCGGACAGCAGAATCTTGGTCACGGCCAGCGGCAGGCCGGACAGCGCCGAGACCTCCGCCACCGAGATCGGGCGGCGGCACAGGCTCAGGATGTCGTCGTGGTCCGGCCCCAGCCCGTCCAGCGGCCGGCCCGTGGCCACCACGTGGGTGACCAGGTGGAAGTCGGCCTGCGGCGCGGTCCGGCCGCCGGCCACCGCGTAGGGGCGGATCAGCCGGCCGGCCGCCGAATCGACGAAGGCGTCCGTTTCGCCGCGGTTCACGACCGCCCCCGGGCTCAGGACCGAACCTGGGACACGGTCATGGCGTCGGCGGAGACGCCGGCGCGTGGCGCGGTGGCCAGTTCCTTGACCACCGCGGTCACGCAGCGCTGCATCTCGAAGCCGATCTGCCGCGGATCGGCGCTGCGGTCGGCCAGCACGCCGATGCACGTTCCGGGGCCGGCCGCGCCCACGCACAGGAACGCGTTGTCGAGCTCCACCACGACCTGGCGCACGCTGCCGGCCCGGACGGTCTGCCCGATGGCGGTGACGATGCCCCACATACCGCTCTCCGCCGCCGCCAGCGTGTCGGCCTCGTCCTTGGTCAGCCCCGTGGTACAGGCCCGGACCAGCCCGTCGGTGGACATGAGCAACACGCTGCGGGCCGCCGGGATGCTGTCCAGCATCCGGTTGATCAGCCAGCTGAGATTCTCTTCGGTCTGGTTGGGGCTCACTGGTTCCACTCCTGACGGTTCGCTGTCGTGCGATCGTGCTGCGCGTAGTCGGGAACGGCCGGCGGCGGGAAGCGCGGATCGGGACGCTGTTCGGCGCGCGGCTCGGTCGGGGGGAAACGCGGTTCGGGGCGCTGGTCGCTCACCGGCCCGGTGCGAGGCTCGGTACGGGGTTCGGCACGGTGCGTGGTGGGCGACGCGGCCTGCGCCGGCGGCGCGGTCCACGGCTCGGGGCGCGGCGCGTAGCCGGGTTCGGCAGGCCGCAGATTGGCCGCTCCGGAGGGCCGGTCGGCCCCGGCCGGCCGGTCGGCCCCGGCGGCCGGGTTGGCAGCGGCCGACAGCCCCTGCCAGAAATCGGACATCACCGTCGGCGACAGCGCCCCGAACTGGGACGGCGCCGGGGGCTCAGGGCTCTGAGCCTGGAGCAGACGCGAGGAGATGTGGCCCTGCGGGGTGCGGCGCCGCAGCTGCGGACGGCCGTCGGGCAGCAGGCCCGGACCGTCGTCGGCTTCCGATTCCGCCTCCAGACGCCGGGACGGGAGCACGGGCCCCGGCTCGGATTCCCGGTGGCGTGACACGATCGCGGAACCGTGAGCGGATTCCGATCCGCCGTGCCGGGGCGGCAGCGCCGGACCTCGCGCGGCCTCGACCTCGACGCGCCGCGGCAGGACCGCCGGGCTCCGATCCGGTTCGGGCTCCTCGTACCGGGGCAGCGGCGGCGGAGTCTCGGCCGGTCCCGGCTGGGCGGCGTACCGGTCGGCGGCCACCGGCTGTGGCTGCGCGTGCGGCTGCGGCCGGGCGGGAGAGGCCACCGGCGACAGCGCGGCGGCCGAGGCGGGCAGCGGCGCGACGCGGTCGGCGGCGATCGGCGACAGCGCCGGCTTGGCCGCCAACTGCGTGGTGTCGACGCTGCGGCGCGGTGTGCGCCGGTCGCCGGTCGGCAGCTCCTCGGGGGCCAGCAAGGCGTCGGGGATCACGACCAGCGCCATGGTGCCGCCGGTGACGTTCGGCTGCAGTTCCACGGCGATCCCGTGCCGGTGGGCCATCTTCGCCACCACCGACAGGCCGATGCGGCCCTGCGAGAGCAGGTCCCTGACATTCGCGCCGGACGGGTCCCGAAGCAGGGTATTGAGCCGCTTGAACTGCTCCGGCTCCATCCCGATGCCGTGGTCGTTGATCTCGATCGCGAGCCCGGCGGTGACCCGGTGCGCGCCGACGGTGACCTTGGTGTTCGGGTTCGAGTAGTTGGTGGCGTTCTCCACCAGTTCCGACAGGATGTGGATGACGTCGGAGACCGCGTGCCCGTGGATGCGGCCCGGAGCGCGCGGGATCACCTGCACGCGCGGGTAGTCCGGCGTCTCGGACACCGCCGAGCGCTGCGCCACCGTGACCGGCACCGGCTGCGTCCACTGCCGCTGCGGCATGGCGCCGACCAGGACGCCGATGTTCTCGCCGTAGCGCCGGACCTGGGTGGCCTGGTGGTCGATGCCGAACAGCGACTTGAGCAGCTTGGGGTCCTCGACCTCGTTCTCCAGCTCGTCGAGCCGGTTGATCTGCTGCAGCACCAGCGTCAAGAGTCTGCGAACCAGCTGGGCGAAGATGACCTGCAGGTCCACGCCCTCGTCGGAGACCACGGCCGCGCTGTTCACGGCGGCCATCATCGCCGCGGCCTCGGCGGCGTTCGCGGCCACCTCCGGGGCGGGGGCCGGCATCGGCACCGTCGGCGGCATCGGCTGCGGCGTTTGAGCTTGCGGCTGAGGCTGCGGCCGAGGTTGGGCGTATCCCGGCCCCGGCCCGTGCCCCGGCCCGGCGAACGATCGCTGATCAGGTTCCGGGAAGGAGCCGAACCCGGTCTCGCGGGCGGCGGCGCGGCCGGCCAGCGCCAGCGTTCCCACCACCACCGCGAGTATCAGGAACCCGAGAACCCAGACGGCGGTCATCGTGTTGCCGCGTATGTGATAGCCGGCCGACTGCGCCCCGTTGACCACGATGACCACCGCGGCCCCGGCGAACACCGCCGAGATCACCGCCGGCGCCACGATCCACGCCGCCGGCCGCTTCGCCTGCGCCCGGCGCTGCTCGGCCGGGTTCCAGGCCGCGTGCCGGCCCGGGGCACCGGGCCCGAGCCGCGGCGCCTCCTCGACGCCGTCCGCCGCGATCACCGGACGTCACCGCGGGTACGGTTGCGAGCTTGCTCGGAAGCCATATGTCAACCCTGTGTTCCTAAGCGATTGCGAACTGGAATCCGGCCCGAACTCCGAGAACGTATCAGAAATCTGACAAACGAGGGCCATGATCGGGTTTCGGACCCGTAAACTCTAGGCCCAGAGCCGGTATCTTAGGGTATAGATAAGACCTTCATGCGATAAACGCCGGTGACCTGCCGGATCGAACATTTGGTCGCATGCGGGGTGCGGAGCCCCATCAGGGAACGCCTCCGCCCGGTAAATCAGCCCTCTTGTCCCTGTGTATCCTTGCGCTCTCTGAGGCGTCGAACACCGTGTCGCATACCCGTGACAGCGGCAAGGTCGGGGAGAGTCCTTCGGCGTCCATACCGGGGAGGGTCTGCACGTGCCCAGTAAGTTTCACCGGAAGCCGATCGCCGTCGCGGCGGTCCTGGCCTCCTCCATCGGTTCCGTCCTCGCCGCCACCGGGGCGGCCAACGCCACCAGCTACGGCGGCACCGGCAGCAACCCGGTGACGATCACGGCGGACGGGGCGATCAACGTCGTCGGCGGCGGCAAGATCGCGCTGCCGGCCGGCGCGCACGACGTCTCCTGGGCCGGCCAGGGTGGCCGGTTCGCCTTCATCGGCGGCGACAACGCCATCTACACCGCCGACTTCGATGGCAGCCACGCCATCAAGCTGGCGCAGGGCATCGCGCCCTCGCACACCGTCTGGGACGTCTCGAACGAGGTCGTGTACTGGACCGAGGGGACCGGCGCCGCGGCCAAGGTCGTCGGCGCGCTGGCCAACGGCGTCGCGGCCGGCAGCCAGCACCCGACCTTCGATCTGCTCATGGCCGGGATCGCGCCGGCCGGCGTGGGCCTGAGCGCTCCGGACGTCGCCGCCGACGACGCGGACAGCATCGTGGTGCAGACGACCGACGCCGCCGGCAACAACGGCGTCTCAGTGGTCTCCTACGACTCGGCCGGCAAGCAGTCGCTCACCCAGATCGTCGCTCCGGGCAGTGTCACCGCCGGCGGCTGGGCACCGACCATCTCACCGGACGGCCAGACCGTGGTCTTCGTGCGCAACCTCACCGCCGACGGCGACGCGCAGCTGTTCGCGACGTCGTTCCACGGCAACGCCTGGTCCGAGCCCAAGCAGATCACGTGGATGACCGGCAACCACTCCGCGCCGATCTACGAGGGCGACAACGCGACCGTCGCCTTCGAGTTCACCAACCACACGCCTCAGGTCGGCACCGACAAAAACGGCACCTACCAGGTGAACGTGGCTCAGGCCCTGGCCGCCACGGCTCCGGCGGCGGCGCTGGAGAAGAGCCTGTCCCCGCTGAGCGGCGGTCTGGCCGTGCGCACCGACAACCCGGCCCACGTCTACCGGTTCGCCGGCAGCGACCGCATCGACACCGCCGTGCTGACCTCGCACCAGGCATGGCGCAGCAACGGCGTGGCGAACGACACCCGCCAGCAGGCCCAGTCGGTCGTGCTCAGCCGTTCCGACCTGCCCGCCGACGCCCTCGGCGGCTCGGCACTGGCCGCCCACAAGTACGGGCCGCTGCTGCTCACCGACACGAAGGCGCTGAACGCGGAGACCCAGGCCGAGATCCAGCGGATCCTGCCGGCCGGCGGCACGGTGTACGTGCTCGGCGGCACGGCGGCGATCTCCCCGGCGGTCCAGGCCAAGCTGAAGGCGCTGGGCTACAACGTCAGCCGGATCGCGGGTGACGACCGCTATAAGACCGCGGTCAACATCGCGAACGCCGTCGACCCGGCGGCCGCCGACGTGCTGGTGGCCACCGGCACCAACTACCCCGACGCGCTGTCGGCCGGCGCCGCCGCGGGCGCCTACGAGCACATGGTCGTCGTCCTGACCGACGGCGGCGCCATGCCCGCCTCGACGGACGCCTACCTGCAGGCCAAGGCGAACAACGGCCAGCTGAAGTACCTGGCCGCGATCGGCGGCGCGGCGGACCACGCGCTCAAGGGCGCCAAGTGGGACGGCTACGACGCGCTGGTCGGCGTCGATCGCTATCAGACCTCGTACCTGGTCGCCCACGAGATCTTCGGCGCCTTCGGCCACATCGGCGTCGCCACCGGCACCAACTGGCCCGACTCGCTGTCCGGCGGCGCGCTGATGGGCAACCGCCAGGGCCCGCTGCTGCTCGTGGACCCGACCGTGGGCCTCACCTCCGCCGACGACGCCCTGATCGACGCCAACCGCGGCGCTTCGAACTGGGCCTACGTCTTCGGCGGCTTCAACGCCCTGCCGCAGCACGTCGACCAGCAACTGGCCGCCGACATCGCGACGTCCGCCGGTTCCACTCAGGGGCCGGGCCACGCTGTGGCGCCGCGGCTGGCGACGCCGAACGTCGCTAAGCACTGAGGAAACGCTTCGGCCCGCCGCCTTTTGGCGGCGGGCCGAAGCGTTTTTCGTGGTCACGGACAGGATGGTGACCTCGTCGTGGACGGTGGTCGCGAATCCCTGCACGAATGAGACATAGGAGCCGCCTTGGAGGTTCGCGCCGCGAACATAGTCACCGGCGTTGATGACGGCGAAGTACGCATTGACGACTTCGCCGGTGCTGGTGAGGTTAGGCGGCGCTGTGACAGTGGGCGGCGTGATGGTAACCGTCGTAAGCGGCGGTGCTACAAGAACTCGCTTCGGTAGATCGCGGCCAACTCGGCCGCGAGGCGGCGGCGCTGCGCGAGCTCGTCCTGCGACAGCTGCGGCGGCGGCGCGTCCTTGCCCGCGACGGCATCACCGATGCGCATGAAGTACTCGTCCTGGCCGGCCGGGGTGCACATGCACAGCATGCGGGCCGGTGCGCCCGAGGCGTTGCGGAAGTTGTGCGGCGCGTTGGCCGGGACGTTGATCGTGGACCCGGCGCGCACTGTGTGCTTCTCGCCGCGGAAGGTGAACTCGATCTCGCCCTCGAGGATCGTGAACATCTCCTCGAAGTCGTGCCGGTGCGGCGGCGGACCGCCGCCGTCGGGGACGCGCATGTCGATCAGGCAATACCGGCCATTGGTCTGCTCGCCGGTGATCAGCATGGCGTAGGTGTTGCCCACCAGCGAGATGTACGTCGTTCCGGGGTCGTCGGGGTTCGCCACGGTCAGCGAACGGGACGGGTCGTCGTCGGGGATCATCTTGGTCGTCTCCTTCGAAGGTCAGTCGAGTGTGAGTCAGGCGTCTGGTGCGACGACGACGACCTTGCCGCTGGGCAGTTCGCCGGCGGCGGCGTCGGCGTGCAGGGCCGCCAGTTCGGCCAGCGGCACCCGCCGGGCGATCTCGACCCGCAGTTCGCCGCGGTCGACCAGCTCCACGAGGTGTGACAGCTGTTGCGCGTCGCTGCGGACGAACAGGTCGATGCCGCGTACGCCGCGCGCTTCGTCGCTGGGCGCGGGCATCCACACTGTGGTGTTGACCAGGACACCGCCGGGGCGGATCAGGCCGAGGAGCGCGTCCAACTGCGCCGGTTCGATCGGGGCGAGGTTGAGCACCACGTCGACCGGGGTGGTCACCGCGGTCACCACAGTGGTGGTGTGGTCGATGACCTCGTCCGCCCCCGCCGCCTTGACCCGGTCACTGCTACGCGGACTCGCCGTGGCGATCACATACGCGCCGGCCTGCCTGGCCAGCTGTACGGCGTAGCCGCCGACCGCTCCGCCCGCGCCGTTGATCAGCACCCGATGGCCCGCCGTCAGCTTCGCGTGGTCGAACAATGCCTGCCACGCGGTGAGGCCCACGACGGGCAGCGCCGCGGCGTCGGCCAAGGGGATACCGGCGGGCGCCG
This sequence comes from Catenulisporales bacterium, assembly GCA_019510485.1. GTDB lineage: Bacteria > Actinomycetota > Actinomycetes > Streptomycetales > Catenulisporaceae > Catenulispora. The sequence goes on along the minus strand of JAEKKI010000045.1, from coordinate 23,007 downwards.
GCACGAGGATCTCGGCCGGAGCCACGACGTACTGCGCCGCCGCGCCATCTTCTGTCATCGGCAGGAACCCGACGACCCGGTCACCGACCTCGAAACCCCCGACGCCCGCACCCAGCGCCGCGACCGTGCCGGACACGTCGATGCCCGGAGTGTGCGGCAGCGTCACCGGGATCGGACCCTGCATGAAACCCGCGCGGATGTTGCCGTCGACCCCGTTGAACGACGTCGCCGCAACTCGGATCAGCACCTGCCCGGCGCCGGGGACGGGCTGCTCGACGTCCTCGTAGCGCAGAACGCTGGAGTCGCCGTACTCGTGGAAACGCACTGCCTTCATCACAAGACCTCATCTCTTCCCTGAGCCATGTGCTTCGAGTTCGAAGCACATCTAAACCATAGCACGCTTCGAATTCGAAGCAAGAGGTGTGGGCCGGCCGGCAGATCAAGCGTGGCGCGAACCGGGAACCAGATGAAGGCCCAACTTATCCACGGACAACCTGTCCGTGGATGACAAGGCGGAGGCGCACGGCCATGCCCGCGCGGAAGGCCGCCGGCACGTGGCGTTCAGGTTGTCGTCGGGCCACCGCTGCACTTCACGGTGGCCAGGCGCTGAAGCTTCTGCTCGCTCGGTGAGCCGGGCTCCGCCATGAAGACCAGCAAGTCCTGGCCCTCGTCGGGGTCCACCAGCCGCCAGCTGTACATCTCCAGCTCGCCCAGCTCAGGATGCCGATAGCGCTTCAGATCGAGGTGATGGCTGACGTCCACCTCGTGCAACCGCCAGACCTCGGCGAACTCGGGGCTGACCGCCAGCAGCGCTTCGACGATCTCGCCGGCCGTGCCCGCGGGGTCGGCCGTGTACGCCGCCCGGAGGTCCACGGTGAAGACCCGGCCGCGCAGGGCGTGGTCCTCGGGGGGATACAGGGCACGTTGCGCCGGATCGGTGAACCAGCGGTAGACCAGGTAGCGGGACATCCCGCTGAAGCGGGTGTAATCGCCGAACAGGGCGACCGCCCCGCGAGTCTGCAGCAACGTCTCGCCGAACTGGGAGAACACAATCGCGGGTGTGTCCCCGAGACGCTCGACGATGCGCCTCATGGCGGGACTGACGCGCTCGTCGCGCTGGACGCGCCGCGGAGCCGAGTGCCCGGCGAGGGCGAACAGGTGCTCGCGCTCACTCGAGCTGAGCTTCAGCCCCTGCGCCAAGGCGGCAAGCACCTGCTCGGACGGTATCGGACCGCGCCGCTGCTCGATCCGGCTGTAGTAGTCGGCCGACATGCCGGCCAGCACCGCGACCTCCTCGCGCCGCAGCCCACCGGTACGGCGCCGAGAGCCGCGGGAAAGCCCGACGTCCTCGGGCTGCAGCGCCTCGCGGCGGGCCCGCAGAAAGTCAGCCAGCAGTGCTCGGTCCATCGCCCGTCCGCCTTTCAGTCAGCACGATTGCGTCCGGCGCGGGGTTTGGCGGACCGCGGCGGGTTGGCACGCATATGGTCGCGGACACGGCCGAGAACGGTGCTGAGGGTGGCGAGGTCCTTGCCGGTCATCGGTTCGAACAGCAACTGTCGAAGGCGGTCGACATGCCCGGGCAGCACGTGGGCGACCAGATCCCGGCCGGCGTCGGTGACGGCCACGATGACACTGCGCTCATCATCCGGCGACGGCGAGCGGGTGATCAGGCCGCGCTTGTCCAACAGCCCCGCCTGGTAGGTGAGCCCGCTACGGCTGTAGACGACACCGTCGGCGAGGTCGGTCATCCGCAGCCGGCCCTCCGGCGCGTCCACCAGCCGGGCCAGGATCTGGAACTGCACGTAGCTGAGATCGCCGTCGGCGCGCAGGTGCTCGTCGACCGCGTACTGAAGAAGGCTGCTGACCTCCATCAGCGCGAAGTACGCGCCGAGTTGTTCCGAGTTCAGGCCGGGCGTCGGGTCGCTCACGCCATGATGCTACTGCTTTGAATTCGAAGTGCACCTTCGACGTCGTCCAGCCCCAAGGCCGCGCACACGTCCGCCATCTTCGCCGCGCCTCCTCGGAACCGTCCCCGCCCCGAAACCACCGCTCACCGGTCTCCCGGCAGCAACCGTTCCAGTCCGTCGAGGATGAGGTCGAGGCCGAACTCGAATTCGGTCTGGTCGTCGCAGAAACCGAGCGTGGCGTCGGGGCCGTCGTGGGTGGCGTCGAGCAGCATGGCGGCGAGGTGCGGGAGGCGGCCGGCCATGGCTTGGATCGCGGCCGCGTCCTGGTCGGGGTCGCCGTTCGGCGGGGTGAACAGCTCCTGGTTGAAGCCCAGGGCCCGGCTGCCCAGGGCGTGCAGGGCATGGTGGGTCTGCTGGTGGGAGAAGCCGCCGGCGGACATCAGGGCGAGTACGGAGTCGTAATAGTCGAGTACTGACAGCGGCGCCTCGGTGCGGCTCTGGAACACGGCCGGGCCCCAGGGGTGGCGGAGGAAGACCTCGCGGGCCGCGAGAATCCGGGCGCGCAGCGCGGTTTTCCACGCGGCGGGTTCGATGGGTTGTCCGAGGTCGCGCACGGCTTCGTGGATCTCGCTCATGACGACGTCGACCACCCCGTCGAGGACGTCCTCCTTGTTGGCGACATGGTGGTACAGCGACATCGCCTCGACGCCGAGTTCCTCGGCCAGGCCGCGCATCGTGACGGCGTCGATGCCGAGGCGGTCGGCGAGGGCGGCGGCGGTGCGCAGCACCCGGTCCCGGCTCAGGGGCGTGCGGGACTTGGAGTCCGGCTCGGTTCCGGCGGTCATGTCGGCGTCACCCGTCCTTGCGGCGATCCTTGCGCCGCGATCGTACTGCGGGGGCCGGGCGACCGGGTTGACTCCCTTACGCCGTAAGGCTACCTTACGGCGTAAGGATGAGCCTTACAGCGTAAGAGAGGGGTGCCGTGCGAGCGTTCACGCGGCAGAGATTCGGTGGGCCCGACGTGCTGGAGCTGATCGACGTCGACGTGCCCACGCCGGAACCGGGGGAGGTTCTGGTGCGGGTGCACGCGACATCGATCAACCCGTACGACTGGCACCACCTAAGAGGCGAGCCAGTGCTCGCCCGCCTGATGACCAGGGGCCTGGGACTGCTGCGGCCGAGGCTGCGGACCCTGGGCTGCGATCTCGCGGGCCGGGTCGAGGCGGTCGGGTCCGACGTGACCCGCTTCGCTCCCGGCGACGACGTCTACGCCCTTGTGGAGCAGGGCGGCTTCGCCGAGTACGCGTGCGTCCCGGAGGACGCGTTGTCACCGATGCCCCGCAGCCTCACCCACGAGCAGGCGGCGGCGGTGCCGATGGCCGCGTCGACCGCGCTGCTGGCGCTCCGCGACGACGGGCGATTGCGGTCCGGTCAGGACGTCGTCATCACCGGTGCGTCCGGCGGTGTCGGCACGTTCGCGGTGCAGATCGCGGTCGCCTTGGGCGCGAACGTCACCGCCGTCTGCTCGGCACGGAACGCCGAACTGGTCCGGTCGATCGGTGCGGCCGAGGTCGTCGACTACGCCGCCGGGGACTTCACGCGCGGGCGCCGCCAGGGCTCGGCTGACTCGGCCGGCGGGGCTGACGTGGCCCTCGACCTCGCCGGCCGCACCGGCACCCGCGCATGGCGCAGAGCCCTGGCCCCGCATGCCACGCTTCTGGTCGTCGGCGGACCGTCCGGCCGCTGGCTCCAGCCGATGGCACACGTCATCGCCGCCGTCGCGGCGGCGCCGCTGGGATCCCGGCGGATCGCAGCCCCCGACATCGTCGGCTGCCCGCGCAAACCCGAGCTGCTCCAGGCGATGACCGCTCTGATCGACGACGGCGCGGTGACCCCCGTCATCGATCGGACCTATGCGTACGAGGACCTGCCCGAAGCGATCCGGTACCAGGAACAGGGCCATGCCCGAGGCAAGGTCGTCGTCAGGGTCGGCGGCTAACGCCGCCTCGGCCCACCCGCCGGTCGGTCTACGGGGCTGGGGCCTCGGCCGGCGGCGCCCAGGTGGCGCAATTGATCGGCGCTCCGCGCTACCGGAAGTAGCCGGTGTAAGAGCGCCATGGGATCGGGAATGGTGCTTACTGGCCAGGAACAGCAGATCGCCCGCCTGGCGGCGACCTGCCTGAGTAACCGGGAGATCGGCGAGCAGTTGCAGTTGTCGCCGCGAACCGTCGGCGCGCATCTGTACCGCGTCTTCCCGAAGCTCGGCATCAGCTCGCGCGCGCCGCCCGATCAGGATTCGAGGAAGTCGAGCAGCGCCGGATTCACGACATCCGCGTGAGTCCACGCGATGTTGTGCGGGCCGCCCTCGACGGTCACGACCGTCAGGTCGGAGATCAGGTCGGGCAGCCGCGCCGCCGTCGCGGAGTAGGGCAGGATCCGGTCGGCGTCACCATGGATGAGCAGCGTCGGAACGTCGAATCTGCTGACGTCCTGCCGGAAGTCGGTAAGCCAGGTGTCGACGCAGGCGTACGTGGCGAACGAGCCCGCGCGCAGGGCCGTGGCGAACGCCGCCTGCCATGCCTGTTCGCTGATCCGTGTGCCTTTGAGGACGTCCACGTTGAAGAAGTCGTCGAGGACCGCGGCCTACTCCGGGAAGTCAGCGGCGCGGCTGAACTCGACCCACTTCCCAAGGTCCTGAGCACGAGGGCGAGGCGTATCGCGAGAGTCTGCGCCGCCGCGCCGAGGACCTGGGCGCCTCTAGCGCCAGCACAGCGTCTATTCTCATCGCCGGGACGGTGAGAAGGGGACAGGATGGCCTATACGGCCTGGAAGATCGACGTCGATCAGTGGCGGACGATCTGCGCCGATATCCGCGACCGCATCAACCCCCGGATTCTCGTTGTCGGCGACCTGTTGACCAGTAGCGAGTTCGACCCTGACGGCGACGATCAGCAAACGCTGGACGACTACACATTGGCCCTGGACGCCCATGCCGCCGCGGGCGCGTTAGCCGACGAGGCCGAGCACCCGCCCGATTTGGCCGGAGTTCTTGTGCTCCTCGACATCGCGGCAAGCCGCTTCACCGCCGCCCTCGACCGCCACGCCGGCCGTCCGGTGGCCGCCCGGGTGTTCCGCTGCGTGGAGAATCCGCTGCACGGCCCAGCCGTCAACGTCCCCAAAGGGATCGCTGATCTTCGCGACTGGCGCCCGCGGCGGTCGAAGTCCCGCGGCTACCCGCACTGCGCCGAGTGCCTCCGGCGGCAACGAGACCGGGACGGTGTCGACTGGCTCCCGGCCCCGATATCGGATCCCGGCGCAGGACGGTCCGGCACGATCCTGGCTGTACCGTACTTCGAGATCGTCTGCCCCCGGACAGCCTGGGCGGCCACCGGCTACGGCAACATCCGCGGCGAGATCGACCTCCGCGTATCCGGCTACCGTCGGCGCTGACTTTCCGGCCCCTCGGACAAGTGCGTGCGTACTGGCTCGGCATCGCCGGCGGCGGGCAACACGCCGATTTTCTGCCGGAATCGGCCGGAATGTCTCGCCAATGTATTGAATGGTGGGCCGTACCGACTTCCGAGATGGAGATGGAGTTCGCCATGCCTGTGCGCCCCGACCTGCCCGCCCGCTGTGCCGCGCTGACCGCGGTCGCAGCCTTGACGCTGACCGGAGCAGCCGCCTCCGCCGACACCATGAACGTGCCGCTCCCCGGAAGCGTCATCACGCTGCCCGAGCATGCCCAAAGCGTGGTCCTGACGTGTAACGGAAAGAGCTACACCCTCGATCTTTCCGGCGCCGGGCAGCTGGTCGTCGGGAGCCCGACCGCAGTCGGCGACGTGTCCCACGTCCCGGTCACCACCCAGATCGAGGACCTGATCGGCTACAGCCCGGACCTCGGCGAGGTCACCGCGAGCGAGCGGAAGCCGGAGGTCGGCGACCTGGCGATCGGCAAGGTGGAGACGGACACCATGCCGATGAACCTGACGTTCTCTATCCAGAACAACCCGTGCCGAGCGGCCACCAGCCCCGCAAAGCGGGAGCCCTTGGTCCTGGCCACTAAGTACCCGGGCAAGTTGATCGGAACGCTGACGCAGTTCCCACCCAAGGGTGACCTGTACCAATTGCAGAACCCGGTCGACCTGATCGACCTGGAGAACCCCGACGTCACGGTCGCCACGATCGACAAGTTCCCCGTGAAGGTCGGCGGCCTGTAACCGTCACTCCGTGGCGGCCAAGAGTCCCGCGGCGGCCAGGGTCGCCGCCATGCCGAAGCCGTAGGCGATCCGCCCGCCGCCACCGCGGGTGTCCGGCTTCTCGCAGCGGCGACCACGCCCAGCCGGATCCGCTCCGAGCGGTGTACGGCTGAGAAGCGTGGCCAATCCCCGTCCTCTTCGCCCGTATGGACGAATTTGTATGAACTCTCCCTTAACTGAGCCACATATCCGTGATGCAGGAAGCATCCTGATACCAGGTTTTCCGGACGGGATGTTAAGGAGCCCATCAAGTGCTGTTGGGTCGGGAGCATGAGTCGCGGCAGATCGGCTTGGTGCTGGAACGGGCCCGCTCAGGTGTCGGCGGGGTACTGCTGCTGCGCGGCGATCCAGGGATCGGAAAGAGCGCCCTGCTGGCGCAGAGCGTCGAGCAGGCTGGCGGGCTGCGGGTCCTGCGGGCGCGGGGGTTGGAGACCGACGCGGAGATCGGTTTCGGCGTGCTGGCCGATTTGTGTCGTCCGTTGGCCGATCAAATCGTTGAGTTGCCGGCTCTGCTGCGTGAGGCGTTGGCGATGGCGACCGGGGCGGCGGCGGGGCGGGCCGAGGTGGGTGGGTTCGCCGTGGGGCGGGCGCTGGCGGCGTTGTTGCAGAATGTGGCCGCCCGGCGGCCGGTGCTGATCGCGTTGGACGATGGGCACTGGGTCGATGAGGCCTCGGCGTATGCGCTGCTGTTCGCTGCCCGGCGGCTGGCGGGATCGGCGGTGGCGATCGTGGTGACGCTGCGCAATGGCGAGCCGTCGGTGTTCGACGGGATGGACGCCGCTTCGGTGGAGCTGTCGCCGCTTGATCGGAGCGCGGCCGAGACACTCTTGGGGACGGATCTGGCCGAGCGGGTCGGGGCCAGGGCCGCCGAGCACATCCACCGGGCAGCCCAGGGCAACCCGCTGGCCCTGCTGGAGTTGGTGAACGCGGCCGAGGCCGGGCTGCTGGACCCGGACGACGACGTGGTCGTCCCGTCCGGTTCCCGGCTGGCCGGCGCGTTCGCCGCCCGGCTTCGCCGGCTGCCGGCGCCCTGTGCCAGGGCGTTGATGGTGGTGGCCGCCAGCTTCACCGGGCAGGTGGCCGAAGTGGCCGGGGCGATGCGGCTGCTGGGGATATCTGAATTCGATCTGGACCTGGCGCGGATCGAGTCCCTGATCTGGCAGGACGGCGACCGCTGGCAGATGCGGCACCCGGTGTTCCGGTCTGTGGTGTATCAGGCTGCCAGTTCGGACGAGCGCAGGGCCGCGCACCAGGCGCTCGCCGACCATCTGGCCGGCATCGGCGACTACGCGCCTGGCAGCATCGTGGCCGATCAGCGGGCCTGGCATGCCGCGGCGGCCGCGCTGCCGGGCGACGAGGCGGCGGCGGCGCTCCTGGCCGCCACCGCCGATGCGGGCCGGGCCCGCGGGGCGCTGGCCGCCGCGCGCCGCGCCTATCTGCGCGCCCGCCAGATCAGTGTGCAGCCGCAGATGCAGGCCTTGTGGACGATCGGCGCCGCCGAGTGCGCGCAGGTGTCTGGAGACGTCGAAGCCGCCCTCGCGCTGGCTGCCGAAGCGATCGGCTACGCCGCGACACGGGACGTGGCCGGCGCCGCCAACCGTCTGAGGCACCAGGTCACCCTGGCCCGCGGAAACGCCGACCAGGTCCAGGAACTGTTTGAATCCGACGCCGAGGCGCTCAAGGATGACGACCCCGACCTGGCGGCGTCCTTCCTGGCCGCGGCGGCCACGACCGCGGCAGCCGCCAACCGGCTGTGCGACACGGTTCGCCTCGGTGAGCACGCCATGGGCCTCACCTCCGGCGGCGTCGGTGCCGGCGCCTCGGCGGCCCGCACCATCTACACCTACGGCCTGATCGCCGCCAACCGAACTCAGGAGGCACGAACGGTCCTGACCGAGTACTTCCCGGCGGTCCGCGAGGCGGATCCGTGGCGCCTGAGCTTCGACACCGTCGGTGTCACCGGCATGAACCTCATCTGGCTCGGCATGAACGCCGAGGCCGGCGCATACCTGACCCGCACGGAGCGGCGCCTGCGCACCGCCGGCGCCGAGGAACACCTGCCGCTGCTGCTGATCCCGCGAGCGCTGCTGGCACTGCGCACCGGAAGGTGGAACGACGCCTATGAGGCGGTCGAGGAATCCCGACGCCTGGGCAGCGAACTCGGACAGTGGCAGGTCGCGCCGTTGGCGGTGGCGCTGGCCGCGCGGCTGGCGGCCGCGCGCGGACTGTTCACCCTGGTGCGCGACCTGGCCGCCACCACCGAGCATCTCATCGAGGACACCGGCGCCGCCGGCTATCAGGACCTGGCCGATACCGCGACCGGTGCGGCACACCTTGCCGCCGGCCACCCCCATCAGGCGATCCTACTGCTTGGAAGGGTGCGGGAGCGGCTCTGGGCCAGCGGTGCGATCGAGCACAACCTGTTCATGCCCACCTTCGGCGACTACATCGAAGCACTCCTGCAGGCCGGCGACCATGACGCCGCACGCCTCGGAGTCGCCGCCGAACTACCGCGAGCCGAAGCCGGTGGCCTGTCCGCCACCCTGGCCGTGGCCTACCGCTGCCGCGCACAAGTGGCGGCCACCGCCGACGCCGACAGGTGGTTCGAACTGGCGCTGACCGCCCACGCGCCATCGCCGGACCCGTTCGAACTGGCCCGCACCCGTCTCGCCTACGGCAGAACCCTGCGAGAAGCCGGCGCCGTCGAGGAGGCCACGCGGCAGCTGGAGCAGGCCGTCCAGATCTTCACCGCACTCGGCGCCGAGCCCTGGAGCGACCTGGCCGACACCGAACTGGACCTCCTCACCCTCCCACCGCACTGGGACGGACCGCGCCTGACCACCCAGGAACGCCGGATCCTGCGCCTGGCCGCCGACGGCGCGACCGACGAGCAGATCTGCGAAAATCTAGGCATCACCCCACGAAACGTCGACCACGACCTGCAGCGGGTCTACGACAAACTCGGTGTAAGCCGCAGATCACAGCTCGCCCCGCTGCTGAAACAGGAACGGCCACGCAAGACGGCACAGCCCGCCGCCCCAGCTAGGACACGCCGTTCTGGTTGACGTCTCACTACCGGAAATGGCCTGTGCCGATCGGCGACGCCTCCGGCCGACGGATCTGCCGGGGCGTCAGCGGACCGATCGGGATATCGAACGTGCCCGTGCCGGTCACGCCGGTGACGTCGCCGCCGACCGTGGCCGAGCCGCCCAGCGTGGTGATCCGGGCACCGATGCCGATCGTTCCCACCGGGCTACCTTTCCGGTCGAACATGCGGGGAGTCCAGCGGTGGCGTGCTCTTCGGTGGCGGGGAACGGCCAGCCGACGCTTTTCGGTCGGTGAGCAGGACGGGCCTGCTTGGCAAATCCCCGGCTCCGAATACCGTGGGTTGATATCCGCGGCGAGGCAGAAGGTGGCTCGCAACATTCATGTAAGCAGGCACATCTCAACGGTCGCCATCACTCGATGGAGTGATGGTGCGGAAGTCCGAGTTCGGGAGAGCTCAGAGATGTGCTTCACATTAGGTGTGGCGCTCCCGTCCGCCGCCGGCGCGCGAGGCACGTCGCCTGGGATCCGAAGAGATGCGATAGGCAATTACGGGTATTCGGAAGCGCGCGAGCGGGTCGAGCTTTCGTCGAGACATCTGACAGAATCCAGAATTGCGGCGCCGAAGCTCCCCGGCGGATCGCCGGCGATGACACCGCGCACGCCGGAGCGAAATGAGAGCAAGCCGTACATCGGCCAAGAATAACAAGCAGCAGACAAGACGTTAATTTTCTGCCTTTTTCCCCAACGCCAGGGCCGCGCCGGGAAAAGCCAGTAGTGCGCCCGATTGCGCCAGCCCGAGACATTTGCGAGACAGAGGTTAGAGCTCTGTTTCCCAAGGGCTTCGATCACGCTGTTCGGCGACCTCGGATGGGGAGTGTCCCGACGGGTCCTTGGTGGACTCAGCGGCCATGCCGAATCCGCTGTCTGGGACGGTCGTCTCGAATTCCAGGCGTATCACCCCGCGCGCTATGGCCCGTAGGCCGTAAGCCCTTTCACCAGGCTGGACCCGCCGTGCGGGGACAGCTGCCAAACGCCTGCCGGCGCTATCAGACAGGATGGATCTCCAATGACGGATATACGTGTTCGGCGCGACCTGGTCCTCGGGATGGGACCCGCCGGGGAACCGAACGTGAGGATCGCCGCAGCCGTCGCCCGAGCCGGCGGGACCGGCGTGGTGGACCTGGGGTCGGGCGGCCGACCGGCCCGGGACGCGCTCGCTTTCGCCAGATCGTGGGTGCCCGGGGGTCTGGGTGTGCGGTACGGCTCCGGATGCCTGCTCGACGGCGGGGAGCTGGAAGTGCTCGCGGCGGGCGGCATCAACCTGGTGGTACTGGGCCACGGCAGCCCGTGGCGGGTCGAGGATCTGGCCGGTGCCGGCTGTCGCGTCCTGTGCGAGGTGACGAGCCCGGCCGAGGCCCGAGCCCGCGCCGCCGCCGGAGCGCACGGCCTGATCGCCCGCGGCAACGAGTCCGGCGGCCGGGTCAGTGACCTGAGCGCCTTCGTCCTGCTGCAGCACCTCCTGTCACAGAAGGGCCTCGGCCTGCCGGTGTGGATCGCCGGTGGCATGGGTGAGCACACGGCCGCGGCCGCGGTCATCGGCGGGGCCGCGGGGGTCGTGCTGGACACCCAGCTCGCGCTCATGCCCGAGGCGGAGCTCCCGGAAGAAGTCTGCGCGCTGCTTCGCACGATGGACGGCCCGGAATCGGTTCAGCTCGGCGGTCATCGGGTATTGCGACCCGGTCCCGGTACCGTCGTCGGCGAACTCACGCCCGAGCAGGCCGCCGAGCGGCTCGGAACCGGCCCCGGACGCTTGGCCCCGATCGGCCAGGACGGTTTCCTGGCCGCCAGGTTCCGTGCGCGATACGGCGACACCGCCGGGGCGGTCCGCGCCGTGCTCTCGGAGATCACCGGCGCGGTGCGGGACGAGGACTCGGCTCGCACGCTCGCCCCGCATGCCCCGTTCGCCGCCGGTCTCGGGATCCGGCTCCCGATCGTCCAAGGCCCGATGACGCGGGTCAGTGACCAGCCGTCCTTCGCAGCGGCGATCGCCGACCACGGCGCCCTGCCGTTCCTCGCACTCGCGCTGGCGAACCGCGACCAGACCCGGACGATGCTGGAACAGACTGTTCAGGCCCTCGGCGGCCGGCCTTGGGGCGTGGGTGTCTTGGGGTTCGCCCCCGAAGACGTCCGAGCCGGCCAGTTGGACATCATCAAGGAACTGCGTCCCGCCTACGCCATCGTCGCCGGCGGGCGGCCGGCGCAGGCGCGCGTCCTCGAAGACGCCGGCATCGAGACCTTCCTGCACGTCCCCTCTCCCGGGCTGCTGCGCCAGTTCCTGGCCTCCGGCATCCGCAAGTTCGTCTTCGAGGGCTCGGAGTGCGGAGGACACACCGGGCCGCGGACGAGCTTCGCACTGTGGGAAGCGCAGATCGGCGTCATCGAAGACTGGCTCACGCAGCAGGGCACGTCGTCCCGGAGCGATACCGCCGACCACGACGCCGCGGCGCCCACCTGCCGGCTCCTGTTCGCCGGAGGCATACACGACGCCCGGTCCGCCGCCATGGTGGCCGCGATGACGCGGTCTTTGGCCGACCGGGGCGTGCATATCGGCGTGCTGATGGGTACGGCGTACCTCTTCACGGAAGAGGCGGTCACACACGGCGCGATCCAACCGCTGTTCCAGCGCGAGGCGCTCGCCGCCGAGGCCACGGCCTTGCTGGAAACCGCGCCGGGACACACGACGCGAGGCCTCGCCAGCCCGTTCACGGCTGAGTTCCAGCGGGTGAAGCAGTCATTGCGCGATGCCGAGGTACCCCAGCGTGACGCCTGGGAGCGTCTCGAAGAACTCAACCTCGGTCGCCTTCGCATCGCCAGCAAGGGCCTGCGCCGGCACGGCTCCGAGCTCGTGCACGTCGGTGCGGCGGGGCAGCGTGCCGAAGGCCTGTTCATGGCCGGCCAGGTGGCGGTACTGCGCTCGTCGGTCACCACCGTCGCCCGGCTGCACGAGGACGTCACGGAAGGCGCGAACGACTTCTACCGTGCACAGTCGACGAAACTGCGGGCGCTGCCGGCCTTCACCGACGCCCCCGACGCGGCGGCACCGGTGCCGGCCGCCCTGGACGTCGCGATCATCGGCATGGCCTGCGTGTTCCCGGGATCCGGCGACCTGGCGGCGTTCTGGGCGAACATCCTGGACGGCACCAACCAGATCACCGAGGTCCCGAAAGAGCGCTGGGACCCGGAGATCTACTTCGACCCGGCCGCCGTCGGCCGCACCGCCGGCCGGGCCACGCCGTCGAAGTGGGGCGGGTTCCTGCCGCCGATCCCCTTCGACCCCTTTCGCTACGGGATCCCGCCGACGGCCCTGGGCAGCATCGAGCCGGCACAACTGGTGGCGCTCGAAGTGGCGCGCCGAGCGCTGGCCGACGCGGGATACGACCGGCCCGGCACGGACCACGAGCGCACCTCGGTGATCTTCGGCGCGGAGCCCGGAAGCGACCTGTCCAACGCGGAGGTGCTCCGCGGCACGCTGCCGGCGTATCTCGGCGCGCTTCCCGCCGAGTTGGACGAGCAACTGCCTCGGCTGACCGAGGATTCCTTTCCCGGCGCCCTCGGGAACGTCATCGCCGGCCGGATCGCCAACCGCCTCGACCTCGGCGGCGCCAACTACACAGTCGACGCGGCGTGCGCGTCATCGCTCGCGGCGGTCGACGCCGCCTGCCGGGAGTTGGTGACGGGCACCAGCGACCTGGTGCTGTGCGGCGGCGTCGACCTCCACAACGGGATCACCGACTTCCTCATGTTCTCCGCCGTACACGCGCTGTCCCCCAGGGGACTGCCGCGTCCCTTCGACATCGACGCCGACGGGACGGTGCTCGGTGAGGGGGCGGCGTGCGTCGTGCTCAAACGGCTCGCCGACGCCGAACGCGACGGAGACCGCATCTACTCCGTCATCAGAGGCGTCGGGAGCGCCAGCGACGGCCGTGCCCTGGGGCTCACAGCGCCCCGGCCCGAAGGTCAGCGGCGTGCGCTGGAACGCGCTTACCGGCAGGCCGGCATCGGACAGGCGCGGGTGGGGTTGGTGGAAGCGCATGGTACGGGCACGGTGGTCGGGGACAGAACCGAACTCAGTACCCTGTCCGAGCATTTCGCCGCGGCCGGAGCCGCCCCCGGCGGCTGCGTGCTCGGTTCGGTCAAGGCCCAGATAGGCCACACCAAGTGCGCCGCGGGCATGGCCGGCCTGGTCAAGGCGGCGATGGCGGTACACGCCGGCGTGCGGCCCCCGAGCATCAACCTCGACCGCCCCAATGCCGGGTGGACGGGCCCTGACAGCCCCTTCGCGTTCCACTCCGCCGCGGCCCCGTGGCCGACACCCTCTGGCGAACGCGTCGCGGGGATCAGCGCCTTCGGCTTCGGCGGGACGAACTTCCACGTGGTTCTCAGCGGCCACGGGCCCGCCCCCGACCTGAGGCACGGCCGTGAGCAGTGGCCGGCCGAGCTGTTCCTGTTCCGCGGTGCCGACCGCCCGGCCGCCCACCGGGCGCTGACCGCGTTACTGGAGCGCATCGAGGGCGGCGCCGACGTGGCGAGGATGCCGTGGCGGCTGCGCGATCTGGCGCTTTCCGCCTCGCGTGCCTCGGATACGCGGGCCGACCGAGCCTGGATCGGTCTGGTCGCCTCGGACGTCGCCGACCTGGCCGCTCTGGCCCGTCGGGCACTGGCCGGGGAGCACGTTCCGGCCGCGGGACTGTTCCAGCCGGACGACTCCGGCTTCTTCGGGGCCGGCTCCGCCGAATCCGGCGGTACGGCCTTCCTCTTCCCCGGTCAGGGAAGCCAGCGACCGGGAATGCTCGTCGAGTTGTTCGTCACCTTCCCCGAGCTCCACCACTACCTGCGGCTCGGCCGCGAATGGGCGGACCTGCTGCACCCGCCGGCCGCCTTCGACGACGCGGCCGCGGCCGACCAGGAGCGCAGGCTTCGTGACACCCTGGCCGCGCAGCCGGCGCTGGGCATCGCCGGACTCGCCGTGGATCACCTGCTGCGCCGGCTGGGTGTGTGCCCCGACGCCGTCGCGGGCCACAGCTACGGCGAGCTGGTGGCCCTGGCCAGCGCCGGGGTCTTCGATCCGGCGACGCTGCTGGAGGCCAGCGGCGAACGCGCCCGGGCGATCCTGCGGGCCGCGGGCGAAGAGCCCGGCGCCATGGCCGCGGTCGCGGCCACCGCCGGCGACGTCGAGGCCCTGCTTGCCCGACACGGCCTGGCCGACCGGGTCGTCGTGGCGAACCGGAACGCCCCCAAGCAGGTGGTCCTGTCGGGCCCCACCGCCGCGATCGAGGAGGCAGTCGCCCATCTGCGCTCGGCCGGCGTCGGCGCCAAGCGCATCCCGGTGGCGTGTGCGTTCCACAGCCCGGTGGTCGCGCCCGCGGCCGAGGCGTTCGGCGAGTTCCTCACCCGGCTGCCGCTGCGCGCTCCGGAGGCGCCGGTATATGCCAATCGCACGGCCGCGGTCTACGGATCCGGCGCCGACGACATCCGGGCGGAGCTCACGGCGCAGATCGGTTCGCCGGTGCGCTTCGCCGACGAGATCGAGGCGATGTACGCAGCCGGGATACGAGTGTTCATCGAGGCCGGAGCCGGAACGACGCTGAGCCGGCTGGTGGACTCCATCCTCGAGGGCCAGCCGCACGCCGCTGTCGCTTGCGACAGCCGACTGGGCACCGGACTTCGTGGGCTGCTCCTGGCAGCCGCCGCCATGGCCACCGCGGGAACCGCGATGCGGACCGGCTGGCTCTTCGCAGGCCGCGACGCCGTCGAAGCCGCGTCCGCGCCGCCACGTCCCGGCTGGACCGTCGACGGCCAACTCGTGCGCACTGCCGAGGGCGCGTGCGTTGTGGGCGGCCTGACACCCGCTCGCCGAATTTCTCTGGAGGGCCCAGTGACCACGGATCATGCCGGTGCCGCCGAGGGATCCGACGCTCTGCTCACCGAGTTCCTGCGGAACAGCCGCGAGATGGTCGCGGCGCAGCGGGATGTCATGCTCGCCTACCTCGAAGCGGTCCCGGCCGGGCCCCCGGTTCGGCAGCGCTCACAGCCGCGGGCGCTCCGTCCCGCACCGAGCGCGGTCGCACGCCCTTCCGCGCCGGCCGCGCAAGCCGCCCCTCCCCGTGATCCCGACGGCAACCGGCCGGTCCGGCAGGATCCGCCCCCGGTCGCCGGGAATCAGCACCCGGACCTGATCAGCGTGGTCCTGCAGACCATCAGCGCCCGAACCGGATATCCGCCGGACATGATCGAACCCGACCTCGACCTGGAAGCCGATCTGAGCATCGACTCGATCAAGCGCGCGGAGATCGCCGGTGAGCTCGCCGAACGCCTCGATCTCGGCGCCGCCGACCTCGACGACGAGCACCTGGAGCAACTGGCCAAGGCTCGCTCGGCCCGCGGCATCGCCGACTGGATCCGGGCCCACATCGGCGATGGGCCGGCCGGGCGACGTACCGCCACGCCGGAGCGCACGCCCTCGGGGTCGTCCGCCGCCGGGACCGGGCAGGCCGGGGACAGCGCACCGCGGCCCGGGCCGGCTCGGACCGGCGAACCGGATGCCGGCGCGACCGCGGACGCCGCGCAGATCCGAACTCCGACACGGCTCCGCATGCGAGAGTCAGAGTGTGCGTCGGCCGAGCAGCTCGACTACAGCCCGTTGGCCGGAGCCCGATTCGCCATCCTCGGAGCCGCGCCGACCGACAGGCTCGCGACAACGATCGCCACGAGGCTCGCGGACCACGGCGCGACAGTCGAATTCGGGCGGCCCGGGACCGACGGTGCTCCCTCCGCCGATGGATTCATGCACCTCGGGCCGCTCCATGACGACGGCAAAGAGCCCGCGTTCCTGCCCGGCGGCTTCGCACAGATCAAGGCCGCCCTGACCGGATCGCCGCGCTGGTTCATCGCCGTCGGTCCGCTGGCCGGCAGCGTCTTCGGCGCCGGACTTCGAGGCCTGTTCCGAACCATCGACCGCGAACACCCCATGACGGCCGCGCGGCTGGTGGAAGTCGACCCCGAGCGGCCCGTCGAAGAGATCTCGGACCAGCTGATCGCGGAGATCGCGGCACCTGACCGCCATCCGGTCGTCCTGCGGCGCGGCAACGGCCGCCGCTACCACCTCGAAGCCGTCGAAGCGCCGCTCGGTGTGCTGGCCATCGCCGGAGCCGGCCCCGCGGGCGAGGGAGCCTCCGAGGCACAGGCGATCGGTCTGGGCCGCGACGCGACCGTGGTCGTCATCGGAGGGGCGCGGGGCATCGCCGCGCACGTCACCGAACTCCTCGCCGCCACAAGCCGCTGCCGCATCGATCTGGTCGGTCGCACGCCCTTGCCGGAAGGCCCCGAGTCACCGATCACCGCTTCCGCACGCGACGGAGATGAGGTCCGCGCGGCGCTGATCGCAAGTGGAATGCGGGTGCCGGCGGAGATAGAGCGACGGCTCAAGGCCACACTGGCGGCCCGTGAAGTCGCGGCCACGGTCGCGCGGATCCGCGCTATCGGCAGTCCCGTCGCATATCACGCCGTCGACGTTCGCAACGGTCAAGCCATGGGACGGCTGCTCAAGGACGTTCATGCCGATCGCGGAGGAATCGACATGGTGATCCACGCCGCCGGCATCATCGAGGACACCGTCATCACCGAGAAGGATCCCCGCTCCTTCGCCCGCGTCTTCGCGACCAAGGTCTCCGGACTGCGTGCACTGTTCGCTGGGCTCGACGCCCTTCCCAGTCTGCCGAGGTACTGCGTGCTCTTCGGAAGCGTCGCAGCTGCTTTCGGAAACCGGGGACAGAGCGACTACGCCAGTGCGAACGACGCCCTGGAAACCCTCGGCGCGCGGTGGTCGGCCGAGAGCGGCGCACAATGCCTGACCGTGCACTGGGGGCCGTGGGCGCCGTCGGACACTCACCGAGGGATGGTGACACCCGCTCTGATGCAGGCCTACACAAAGCGCGGTATCGCGCTGATCGACCCGGAAGAGGGAGCACTCGCGCTGCTGAGAGAACTCGCCTGGGGTGACGCCCCCACGTCCGTGATCTACGCGGCAGCTTGGGTGGGGTTGGCACGGCCATGACACCGGTCGCCATCATCGGCATGGCGGTGCTGCTGCCCGGGGCACCCAGCCTGGACGCGTACTGGCACAACCTGGTCGAGGGGGTGGACTGCATCACCGATGTCCCGGCGCATCGGTGGGACACGCAGTTCTTCGATCCCTCAGCCGATCCGCGGCGGCCGGACCGCGTCTACTGCCGACGCGGCGGGTTCGTGGACGACTTCGCTGAATTCGACCCGCTGGCCCACGGGATCATGCCCGACTCGGTCGCCGGCGCCGAGCCCGATCAGTTGATCGCGCTGCAGGTCGCCACCGACGCCATCGCGGACGCGGGAGGACGAGAACGGCTGCCGGAAGGCGACCGCATCGGAGTCGTACTGGGGCGCGGCGGTTACCCCACCCCCGGCCTGGTGCGCTTCGAACAACGCGTGCGCACCGCCGATCAGCTGGCGCACACGCTGCGCCAGCTGATCCCGGAGCTGCCGGCTGACCGCGCCGAGCAGGTCCGGGCGGCGTTCGCGCAGGCACTCGGTCCGCACCATCCCGAGGCGGCCATCGGCCTGGTGCCGAACCTCGCGGCCTCCCGCATCGCCAACCGACTCGACTTCCGCGGCCCGGCCTACACGATCGACGCGGCCTGCGCGTCCGCGCTCGTCGCGGTCGATCAAGCGGTGGCCGAGCTGTCGACAGGACGCTGCGACGTCATGCTCGCCGGGGGAGTGCACCACTGCCATGACATCACCTTCTGGAGCGTGTTCTGCCAACTGGGGGCGCTGTCCAGGACCGGCCGCATCCGTCCCTTCGACCGTGGTGCGGACGGCATCCTGATCGGCGAGGGAACCGGGGTCGTCGTCCTGAAACGCCTCGACGACGCCCTGGCCGCCGGCGACCGTGTCTACGCGGTGATCCGCGGTTGCGGTGTCGCCAGTGACGGACGTGCCGCGAGCCTGTTCCATCCGGAGCCGGCCGGCCAGATCAGTGCGGTCCGGCGAGCCTGGGCCGCCGCGGGCCTGGACCCACGGGCGGCCGGTGCCCTGGGTCTGTTGGAGGCGCACGGCACCGCCACACCCGCCGGCGACCGCGCGGAGTTGGCCACCATCGCGGAAGTGTTCGGTCCGCCGACCCCCGGGGAAGAGCCGCCGGCCATCGGGTCCGTCAAATCGATGATCGGCCACACCATGCCGGCCGCCGGAATCGCCGGCCTGATCAAGGCGGCGTTGGCGGTCCACCACGGCGTGCTGCCTCCCACGCTGCACTGCGAGGACCCCCATCCGAACCTGTCCGCCACCCGGTTCCGCCCCCTGGCCGACGCCCACGCATGGCCGCTCACCGGCGGCACGCGACGGGCCGCAGTCAACGCCTTCGGCTTCGGCGGCATCAACGCCCATGTCGTCATCGAGCAGGCTCCTGACAAAGCCCCGCGCGCTCGGGCCGGCACCGGACCCTCGGCGTGCCCCGAGCACGAACTGCGGCTGGCGGCCGAAGACCCGGGCAAGCTCGCGAAGCTGCTCGCGGACATAGATCCGGACCGGCTGCCCGGATCCCCGCAGGTGTCGGGAAGCGGCACGTGCCGGATCGCGATCGTCGACCCGACCCCGAGGAAGCTCGCGCTCGCCCAGCGGATAGTCGGCAACGGCGCACCGTGGCGCGGCCGCAGCGAGATCTGGTTCACGCCACGGCCGTTGCTAGCCGACGACGGCGACAACCGCATCGCCTTCGTCTTCCCAGGGCTGGAAGCCGGCTTCGCACCTCGCCTCGACGACGTGGCGCACCAGCTCGGCATCGACATGGCCAAGCGCACGACGACCAGCATCGGCACCCACGGCCTCGGCGTGTTCGAAGTCGGACGGCTCCTGGAGCGCGCTTTGGCCGACATGGGGATCCACCCGGCCGCTGTCGCGGGGCACAGCATCGGAGAGTGGACAGCCATGGTCAGCGGAGGCCTGTTCGCGGAATCCGGCGTGGACGAGTTCATCCAGGGATTCGATCCGGAGTCGGTACGGGTCCCCGGCCTGGTGTTCGGCGCGGTGGGCGCGAGCGCGCCACGAGTCGCGGCTCTGCTCCCCGATCATCCCGGCATCACCGTGTCGCACGACAACAGCCCGAGCCAGTGCATCGTGTGCGGCCCGGAGGATTCCGTCTCAGAGCTGCTGCACGACCTGCGGGCGCGGAACATGCTGTGCCAGGTACTCCCCTTCCGTTCGGGATTCCACACGCCGATGCTCGAGCCCTACCTCGGTCCCATTCTGGAGGCCGCCGAGTGCTTCGAGTTGCGGGTGCCCCGGGTGCCGGTCTGGTCGGCGACGATCGCCGCGCCGTTCCCCGACGATCCGGCCGAGGTGCGCCGCCTGTTCGCGCGACACCTGCTGGAGACCGTCCGTTTCCGAGAGCTCATCGAGGCCATGCACGACGCCGGACTGCGCGCCTTCGTCCAGGTCGGAACAGGCGTGCTGGCGACGGTGATCGACGACGTGCTGGGCGAGCGCGACCACCTCGCGATCGCGGCCAACTCGCCGCGGCGCCCGGGACTGGCCCAACTGCGTCGGGTCGCCGCCGCACTGTGGGCGGAGGGATTCCAGGCTGTCACCGCCGGACATGCCGGCCGCCGGCGCTCGATGAGCCGTCCCGCCGATCCCGGGACGAGGAAGCCCCGAGGCCAGGACCGCAGGCTTGCGACACGCCTGGATCTGGGCGGCGCTCTCATCACTCTTCCCGAGCCTGTGCCGGCCCTTACCCCGCTGCTGGAGGACGCCGAGCCGAAAGCGGAATGGCCGGGACTCGGCATTCTGGAGGCTCAGCATCCGATGGCCGCCCAGATCAAGGGCCTCCTGACAGAGACCGCTGCCAGCGTCGGTGCGGTCCTGTCCGCCCGGCGGAATCAGCGACACCAAGCGCCTTTGGCGCAGCCCGTTCACACCGATCTGCGCATCAGCGTCGATGACATGCCCTATCTTCTGCACCACAGCTTCTTCCCGCAGCGTGAGGACTGGCCGGACTCGACAGACCGCTTTCCGGTCGTCCCCGCGACCACCGTGATCCAGCACATGATCGACACGGCTGAGGCATCGGTTCCCGGACACCATGTCGTCGCGGTGACGAACGCCCGCTTCAACCAGTGGGCTGTGGCCGCGCCCCCCATGAGCGTCACGATCACGGTGACGCCGACGGCAGAGGATCCCGCTCGGTCCCGGGTGGATTTCGGGCCCTACGCCCACGCGACCGTCGACCTCGGCCTGGAGTATCCCCGGCCGCCGAAGGTCTGGCCGGTGGACCCGGCGGCCGAACGTCGCCCGTCGGCCGACGCGGCGGCGCTGTACGAAGACGGATGGATGTTCCACGGGCCGGGTTTTCAAGGCGTCACCGAGATCACGGCGATCGGGGACGCCCATATCCGTGGCGTGATCACCACACCGCGGGCACCGGGAGCGCTGTTGGACAACGTCGGTCAGCTGTTCGGCTACTGGATCATGGCAAGCCATGAGGCACGCACCGTCGTCTTCCCGGTCGGGATGCGGCGGATCGAGTTCCTCGGCCCCCACCCCGCACCGGGGACCCGGGCAGCGTGCCACATCAGGATCCGCAGTGTCGACGACACCGAGGTGCTGGCCGACGCCCAGGTCGTCGTCGACGGCACGGTCTGGGCGCAGGCCACCGGCTGGACGGACCGCCGCTTCAGCAGCCATGCGGACACCAGGGCTTTCGAACGGAAGCCCGGTCGCGCCACGCTGGCCCGTAGGCAGGCCGGAAACTGGTTCGCCGTCTTCGACCGGTGGGGCGACGCCGCTTCTCAGAACTTGCGTGTGCACGGCTGCCTCAACGCGTTCGAGCGGAATCAGTACGAGTCGCTGCCGATACGTCGCCGCAGGCAGTGGCTGCTTGGACGGATCGCCGCCAAGGACGCCGTCCGTCAGACCCTGTGGGACCAGGGGCGCGTACAGCCGATGTACCCACCCGAGATCCGGGTGGGCAACGAGCCCGATGGGCGGCCACGGGTCGACGGCGAGCACGGGACGCCGCTGCCGCGGTTCGCCGTCTCGATCGCGCACACGGCGGAAGTCGCCGTCGCGATCGTGCGGACGGGCCGTGACGACCGCACAGCAGTCGGCATCGACGTCGAACAGATCGTGGCGCGCGATCAGGCCACGCGCGATTTCGCGCTCACCGCCGAGGAGGACTCATTGCTTCGCTCTCTCCTCGCCTGCGCGCCCACCACAGATCTGCCGGCTCACAAGACGGCTGAGACCGCTCAGGATCGTGACGGCGAGGCCCTGTGGTTCACGCGCTTCTGGACAGCCAAAGAGGCTGTCGGCAAAGCCGTCGGCAGCGGCCTGGCCGGAAACCCCCGCCGGTTCCGGGTGGTGACGGCCACCGAGGATGAAACCGTCATAGAGATCGGGCCCGGCGCCGCCGGAGCCGGACTCCGCTATCGCGTCCGCACCGCCGAACTGGCCAACCCGAGCGACCTGCCGGCTCGGCGGTACATCGTCGCCTGGACCGAAGGCCCGCTGCCCACCGCCGGAGATCAGGAGTTGGAACGTTGACCGCCGACACCACCGAACCGCCCGTCACGCCGCCTGCCCCGCAGGCCGTGCTCGTTGAAATCGCCGCCATGCTACGCGCCATCCTCGACGAGTCGGGACTGGAGGACATCGAGATCACCGGTGACACCCGATTCCACGACGACCTGCAACTGGAGAGCATCGACCTGGTCACATTGGCCGGCGGGCTTCAGCGGCGCTACGGCGAGCGCGTCAACCTCGCCGAGTTCATCGCGGACCTCGGACTCGAAGAGGTCATCGCGCTGACCGTCGGGGAACTGGTCGACTACGTCGTCGGCGCCCTGCGCCCGATGGAAGCGAGCTGATACCCGTGCCGTCCGTCATCGCCAATGGGATCCGGCAGAACTACGAGCTTCTGCCACCTCGTGAGCCCGTCACCGATCCGCAGACCATCGTCTGCATCCACGGCATCCTCATCGACAGCCTGGCCAGCTACTTCTTCACACTGGCGCAGCCACTGCACGACGCCGGATACCGCGTCGTGCTCTACGACCTGCGCGGTCACGGCAACACCGACCGCCCGGCGGCCGGATACCGCCTCGACGACTTCGTCGAGGATCTCGCCGCGCTCCTCGACCATCTCGGTGTGGAGTCGGCCTACGTCCTGGGCAATTCGTTCGGGGGAACCATCGCCTACGGCTTCGCCGCACGCCACCCCGACCGCGCCGCAGGCGTCATGACCATCGAGTCGGAGCCGGCGACGCCCCAGTGGGCGGCCAAGATGGCGGCGAACCTGCACCGAGCCGCCACGGAACTGGGAACCGTCAAGGCCATGACGTACATCACCGCCACGTATGGACGAGGGCTGGCACACCGTTCCAGAGGCGCATACCGGATGCTCTGCACGACCACGCTTGAGCGTGATCTGCCCGACAGCACGGTGCTTTCCGATCGCGAGATCGCCGCGATCGGCTGCCCCTCGCTGGCTGTCTACGGCTCCGAAAGCGACCTGTCGCAGCTGGCCGAACCACTGCGCATCCTGATGCCGCGGCATCAGGCGATCGTCCTGCCAGGGCTCGAACACTCAGTGCTGGTGGAAGCTCCCGCCAAGGTCCTCGACCTGCTGCTGTCCTGGATGGACCAGCAGCGGCACGCCGCCCCCCGGGAGCGCTCGCCGTGAGCCGCTACCTGTTCGTGGTACCCCC
>JAEKKI010000044.1 GCA_019510485.1 Catenulisporales bacterium | reverse complement strand
TCGATCTGTGCCCCCGGCAGGATTCGAACCTGCGACCATCGGATTAGAAGTCCGGTGCTCTATCCACTGAGCTACGAGGGCCTGGCGGCGACGCGGGCTCATCTTAGCGGGTTGGCGGTGGCTTGCTGAGTGAGGTTTCGGGGTGGGTGGAGGCGGCCCCGCCTGGTGGTGAGCGGGGCCGGGAGCTGCGGTGGGGTCGGGCTTCGCGGTGAGGATGGCGTAGGCGGCGTTGATGGCGGTGACGAGGACGGTGCGGGATTGGTCACAGGGTGTGTTATGGATGTCAGGCAGGTGGGGTGAGCTGGGGAGGGCTCGGACGGCGCTGGACCAGGAGTCGTCGGTGGTGGAGTGATCAGTGCGGGTGTTACGGAGCCTTGCGCCGCTCGCAGCGGAACTGGCGGTTGAGGCACGGGGCGTTGGCTGAGCGACGGGCGGCGCGATTGCGGTAGTCGTCGCGGGTGCGGTGGCCGGAGTCGGATTCGGAGTGGTGCTCTGCGTGACGTATGGCACGGGATTCGCCACGGCGGTGGGCGCCGCGTTGGGTGAGGGTGAAGTCGCGGTCGTCGAGGTTGTGGCGGCCGTGAGGGCCGGAGCCGCACGAATAAGGTGCGCGGATCTCGCCGATTGCGGTGGGCAAAGGGACGCCTGTCGTAGTCGGCGCTGCGGTGGGGGAAGGGGGCGCGTGTCATGGTCGTCCCCACTGCGGGAGCGGCAATGGGTGGGGCTCGGGTCGCCTGCATCGCGTCTGCTGTGGCGGTGGGCGGGGCCGAAGTCGCGCGGATCGTAGTCGTCGCGGCAGTTGCCGCAGCGGCGGGAAACGCGCGGGGTGGCGCTGCGGCGGCGACCGGAAGCGCGCTGGTCGTCAGGGCTCGCGGTCGTACGGCGGCAGTGCTTAGCGGGGGCGTAGGCGGGAGGCGCCCACGTGGCGGAGTCGTGGTCGTTGGGCCTCCTCATGAGGTGTCCTCTTCTCGGGGGTGGTGATTGATCGTCTCCGATCCTTCGATAGGTATCGACACGGCTGTCGATACGTCAACGATATATCGCTAACTTGCGAGACGCAAGTCCGTCGACTCACTCGTTCCGGTGACGGTTGGGCCGGATGCGTTGCCCGGTGTTGACGGGGCAGGACGTATCAGGGTTCTTTGATGGGCATGCGGAGAACCCTTATCGCCCTCGGGCTGGCGGTGGCCGGCCTGGTCGGAAGCGCCGTGCCGGCGGTGGCGGATGCGGCAGTGCGCACGGCCGGCGCGCCGGTGGATGCGTGTTCGGCCGACTTCTACGGCGGGGACGCGAGGTTGGGGCCGGCGGCGTTGCCGGTGGTGGGGAAGGTCGGCTTCGAGCTGATCGGCTATCGGCGGACTGGGGGGATGAGTGCTGCCGGCTTCCTCGCGAAGTACTACGATCCGACCGCCAATGGAGGGAAAGGCGGATGGATCTATCCGCCGGCCAACGGCTACCTGATGGCCGGCAACGGTCAGCCGATCGAGTGGCGGCAGACGCTGTGGCCCGGGGAGGACATCGACCGCTATGGCAGCGAGTACGGATCGTTCCTCGCGCCCGAGTACCTGCCGTACGCCCAGCGGGCGATCCCGCCGCAGAGTCTGGATGGCAACCCGCCGGCCGGCTGCAACTATCACGACTATCGCGTGCTGAAGCCCCTGCCGGTCGATGCCGGGCCCATCGCGCCGTGGTTCGCGCAGCCGGGCTACGGCCTGCAGTACCAGCTCGACGCCGCGCTGGTGCCGGGAGCGCCGGAGCGGCTCAACGTGCTCTGGCTGGTGGACAACGGCTATCTCCAGCGGTTGACATAGGAAGGCGGAGGGCGGGGCGTCGAAGCGATCGTCGAGGCGCCCGAACTCGCGGCGCTGGAGTGGTTGCGACCAAGCGGGCAGCGTATGGCAGGGCTGGCAGCGGCCTTTAGCCCTAGGCTACGTAGTCATGATCAAGTGGACCTGGGCCTTCGTGGACCGACCGCAGCCCGATTTCGACGCGAGCGCGCGCTTCTGGACGGCCGTCACCGGCACGACCTTGTCCGCACGCCGCGGTGATCGCGGGGAATTCGCAACCCTGCTGCCGGGTCCGGGACAAGGCGACGCGTGCGTGAAGCTGCAGGGCGTGTTCAGCGGCGGCGGGGCGCATCTCGATCTGGAGTTCGACGACTTCGAGGCGGCCGTGACGCGCGTCGTGGAACGAGGGGGCACGATCGTGGCCCGGGACGAGGCGTGGGCGTACGCGAAGTCGCCGAGCGGATACGGGCTCTGCGTCGCTGCCTGGAGCGGTGCGACACGCGCACCGCTCCCGTTCGTGGCTCCGGACGGCTCGCGCAGCAGGTTGGACCAGGTGTGCATCGATATCGCGCCGTCGGCACACGATACCGAGGTCGCGTTCTGGTCCGGGGTGAGCGGGCTGGAGGTCGTGCCGAGCAGCCGGTTCCCGGAGTTCAGCTGGCTGCGGTCGCCGGAGGGCGGATCGCCGGTGGTGGTGCTGTTCCAGCGGCTGGGCGAAGAGCGCGCGACGGCGGGGCATCTGGACGTGAGCTGTTCGGATCCTGACGCCACGCGAGTGTGGCACGAGTCGTCGGGTGCGGAGTTCGTGGCCGCGCGGGGGGACTGGCTGGTCATGCGGGATCCGGTGGGGTGGGAGTACTGCCTGATCCGCAACGATCCGGACGCGTGAGGACGCGGATCAACGCACCCCGCGTCGCCGCACCGGCGCCGCGCTGATCCGGTCCCGCCCTGACTCCTTGGCCGCGTACAGTGCCAAATCGGCCGCGATCATCAGGTCGCTCATCGTGTCCGCCGACTCCGGCAAGGTCGCGACGCCGATGCTGACCGTCACCGGA
Source organism: Catenulisporales bacterium (assembly GCA_019510485.1). Lineage (GTDB taxonomy): Bacteria > Actinomycetota > Actinomycetes > Streptomycetales > Catenulisporaceae > Catenulispora. The sequence goes on along the minus strand of JAEKKI010000044.1, from coordinate 14,867 downwards.
TGCGCCCATGCACGGGACATCGCGAAGACCTCCGCGCGTAGGGTGTCGGCGCGGTCCATCGCCTGGGTTCCGGGGCAGTCCGGCAGCAGCACGCCGAACTCCTCGCCGCCGATGCGGCCGACGGTGTCGCTGGCGCGGACCAGGCGGGGGAGGAGTTCGCCGAGGGCGGCCAGGGTCTCGTCGCCGGCGGCGTGGCCCCAGGTGTCGTTGATCAGTTTGAAGTGGTCGACGTCCACGGCCAGCAGCGACAGCGGGGCGCGGGTACGGCGTTGGCGGGCGACTTCGCGTTCCAGCGCCTCATCGAACGCGCGGCGGTTGGCCAAGCCGGTCAGGGGATCGGTTCTGGCCTGCTGGGCCAAGACATGCTTGAGGCGGTCGGCCTGGGCCCGGACCTGGAGGATGACGACCAGCGTCAGCGCCACCGAGGCGCTGGTCTCCAGCCACACCGCGAACCGGTCGGGGCCGGTGCCCGCTTCCAGGACGACGGTGAGACAGGCCACGACGGTGGCCAGCGTCCAGTACGCGGTACGCGGCGGGAGCAGATAGGCGGCGAACAGGACCGGCCAGGTGAGCAGGAGCATGCCGTCGGCGGCGTTGCTGTGCGTCATGGCCATGTTGACGGTGATCAGGAGCGCCGCCGCGGCCGGTGTCGCGCGCAGGACGGGGTCGGGGGCGGGACCGGGGAGCAGGAGGTAGACCAGTCCCCAGGTGATGCCCAGGGTGGAGGCCCCGAGGTTGCTGTACCACGTGAGCGTGTCGAAGCCCTCCTGGATGCCGAGCACCACGGTCAGCACGGCGCCCAGGCTCGCGCCGACGACCAGGAGCCGGCCGGCGAAGAGGGTGGCGAAGCGGCGGTTGGCCTGCTCGCTGCGCCGCCAGAGGACGGTGATGGAGGGATCGGTCCGGCGAGGGCGGCGACGGAAGCGGGCACGGTGGGATCCGGTCGTGGGTGCGGTCGGCGGGTGCGGCGCTGAGACGGGCGCCTCCTCTCCGCGCGACCCCGCCGGCCGCTCGCCGCTCACGACCCCGCCTCCACGTCGGGCGGCGCGGATGAATCGGACGGCGCGGACGGCGAGGACGGCGAGGACGGCCCAGCCCCAGCAGCGCCCACCGCCGGCCGATCACTCGGGTCACCCCGATCAGCCCGATAAACCCCCTCATCCCGCACCGCCCCCAAAGCCCGCACCGGCAACGTCACCCGCCCGGACCGCATCAAAGCCGTGGCCTGCGCCGCCGGCATCGGCCGCGCGTACAGATACCCCTGCCCCAAATCAGCACCCATACGAGCCAGCACCCGACGCTGCTCCGCCGTCTCCACCCCCTCGGCGACCACCATCAGCGTCAACGACTTCGCGATCCCGATGATCCCCTTCACCAAGGCGGCCTGCCGCGGCTCGTCCGGCACCCCGTCCACGAACGCCTTGTCGATCTTCAGCGTCGTCACCGGCAGATCCCGCAGATACGACAGCGACGAGTACCCCGTACCGAAATCGTCCAGCGACACCCCCACTCCGAGCCCGGCCAGCATCCTGAGATTCGCCAACGCCGTCCCCGCCCGGTCGATCAACGCGCTCTCCGTCGCCTCCACCATCAGGAACGCCGGATCCAGCCCCGCATCCGACAGCGCTTTGCCGACCTCGTCGGGGAAACCGGGATCCCGCAGCTGATACGCCGAGACGTTCACCGAGATCTTCACCGGCGCCATCCCCTGGGCCACGCGATCCACATTCCACCGCGCCGCCTGCGAAGTCGCGGTCCGCAGGATCCAGCGGCCCAGCGGCAGGATCTGGCCCGTCGCCTCGGCCAGCGGGATGAAGTCGTCCGGCGGCAGCACCGTGCCGTCCGGCTGCGGCCAGCGGACCAGGGCCTCGAAGCCGCCGATGTCGCCGTCGTCGAGCCAGACGATCGGCTGGTAGTAGACCTCGAAGCTGCCCTCGGCCAGCGCCTTGTCCAGCCCCGAACGGCGCGCGGCGGCGCGGGCGAGGTCGGCGCGCAGGCGCGGATCGTAGGCCCGCCAGGTGTTGGGGCCCTCGCTCCTGGCCGCGTGCAGCGTCATCTCCGCGTCGGCCAGCAGCGAGGCGCCGGTGGAGCCGCCGGTCGCGCACGTCGCCAGCGCGCCGGAGGCGGTCACCGAGATCGGCCCGACGTACAGCGGCTCCCGCTCGCCCGGCAACCCGACGGGCAGCGCCGGCGCCTCCTCGGCGGGGCGCACCGCCAGCACCGCGAACTCGTCGCCGCCGGTGCGGGCCAGCACATCGCCGGGCCGCAGCCGGGAGCGCAGTTGCGCGGCGATCTCGCGCAGCACCTCGTCCCCGGCCTCCCGGCCGTGGAAGTCGTTGATCTCCCGGAAGTGGTCCAGGTCCAGCAGCAGCACGCTGACCGCCACCGCCGGCGAGGCCAGCTGGATCGCGTCCTCCAGGCCGCGGATGAACGCCAGCCGGTTCGGCAGGTCGGTGAGCGGGTCGTGGTACGCGTGCCGTTGCAGTGTGCGCTCCAGGCCGCGCGCGGTGGTGACTTCGTGCAGCGACAGCACGAAGCCGCCGATCGTGGGCTCGGCCCGCAGGTCCGCGATCGTCGCCTCGACCTCGTGCGGCGGGTCGCCGTTCGCCGCGATCTCCCAGTCGCGGCGCGCCGGCGGCTGCGGCGCCGGGTCCGAGGCGCGCTCGGCCACGTCGGCGGCGTAGACCGGGCCGATCACCTCGGTCAGCGGCCGGTCCCGCACCGTCCGGTCGCCGAACAGCAGCGCCGAGGACGGCGAGGCGTAGCGCACGCGCAGTTGCGGATCGACGATGAGGATCGCGTCGGACGTGTTCTGCACCAGCGCGCGGAAGTACGCCTCGCTGTCGCGGCGGCTGAGCTCCTGGGTCAGGGTGATGCGTTCCAGTGCGGCCGACGCCTGCCCGGCCAGGATCTCCAGCGCGTCGCCGAGTACCGCCAAGTGCTCCTCGGCGGCCGCGACCACGAGCACACCGGTCGCGTCGTCCAGCGGTACGACATCGGCGTGCTCCAACTGCCCCAGGCGTGTGGCGATCGGGGCCGGGAGGCCGGCGGTTCGGACGATGTCGGCGACGCGGCGGTGCCCGCCGCGCGGCGGGGCCTCGGGCGAAGGACGCCGAACGGTGTCGGCGGGCGGCTCGGAAGCGGCGGTCGCGGCGATGTCGGCCAGAGCGTCACGCCATGCGGCGGACTCCGGCCCGTGATGTGTCTCGGTCGAGGCGTCCCCGACGACCGCCCCCGCCGTGACGACCCGCACCCCCTCCGGCTGATCCACCGCCGCCACCACCGCGTGCGCCGTCCCGCGCCCGCCGAACAGCCGCGCCGCCCCCTCCGCCAGCGTCTCCACGATCTCCCCGGCGGTCCTGGCCAGAGCCAGTTCCGCGCTGGCCGCCAACAGGATCGACTCCCGCGTCAGCGCCTGCCGGTGCGAGCGCACCATCACGGCGACCCGCGCCAGGATCATCAGCGACACCGCCAGAGCGACCAGCGGCCCGGCCCAGCCGGTCGCCAGGCGGCCGCGCGCCAGCTGCACGCTGTTGATGAGCGGCGTCACCACCGCCGCCAGGGCCAGCGCCGCGATCCGGGGCGGCCGGGACCAGGCCGTGGGCAGTGCGGAACGGGCGGTCTCGCGGGCCGGCCGGGTCAGGTCGTGCGCCGAGGGCACCAGCGCCGCCGCCGTCCAGCACGCGGCGAACAGCAGCCACGCGCTCGCCAGCGCCGGGTCGCCGGCGTGGGTGCCCAACCAGCCGGCGGCGTTCAGCCGCAGCACCGACTCCAGCATGTCGGCCGAGGTCTGGACCACCGCGCCGGCGGTGAGCAGCCACAGCGCGGCGTTGCGAGCACCCGGCGAGATCGCCAGCCGCAGCAGCATGCCGAGCAGGAACAGGTCGCCGATCGGGTCGATGAACGAGGCCAGACGGTAGTCCCACGCCTCGGCGGACCTGTCGAGATACGGTGCGACCAGGTACACCCAGGTTGTATACGTGGCGGCGACGACCACGATCAGCGCGTCCAGCGTCCCGGCCACGTCCCGCCCGACCAGCCGGTGCCGCATCACCAGGCACAGGCCCAGCAGCGCCAGCGGATAGCCGAGGAAGCCGATCCAGTCCGCGGCGTCCGGCGGGCCGTGCGCGGCGTGGGCGAAGTCGGAGTGGTTGGACGCCACCAGCAGCCCCGCGGCCACCGCCAGCAGGTACCAGGCGCGGGCGTGCGGCGGCCGGTTCGCCCGGATCCCGACGCTCATGGCCGCGGTGGTCCAGAGCGCCAGCGCGAACCACGCCAGGCCCCGCAGGGCCTGGGAGGATGAGAAGAAGACCGCCAGCATCGGGACGAGCACGGCGACCAGGACGCCGAGCACGCGGCGCTCGCGTACCGGCCATCCCGGCAGCGGCGGTGATCGCATGCTTCAAAGCTGTCACAGCCGCCGCTTCATCGCCTGTTGAGCGGGGTTTCGGCTATTAGGAGGTTGTCGCCGAAGGAGCTATCCACGCGGTTGGTAGACGGTGCCCACCGGCTTGGGCCGCGGGTTCGGCCCGAAGTGCACGACGTACCACTGGCCGCGCCAGGAGATCAGCGAGAACAGGCCGAACGACTTGGTCCGGCCGCCGACGGTGTAGGTCAGGCGCGAGCCGTACACGCGGTAGTACGACAATTTGTTCTGCTCTCCGCCGGGCAGGATCCACTGCGCCTGGTCGGCGGGCACGCTGACGCCGACCAGCTTGGCGTTCTTCGCATCGGCCCCGAGCAGCCGGTGCGCGGCGTGGACGTCGAGGGTGTAGAAGCCGATGAGCCGGTTCTTGTAGTCCGACGCCGGGTTCGCGATCGCCTTGACCTGGAGGTAGGCCGACTCCGGGAAGAAGAACGGCATCGCCTCCTGCGGGTTGTCGTCCACGATCCCCTGCCACAGGGCGTTGACGCCGGACAGGAACTGCGGGTCGGTCGGCGTCGGCAGCACCTTGGTCTGCGGCAGCGTGCCGGGGTCGACGCTGGGGGAGCTGGACGGCGACGACGGCGACGACGACGGCATCGGGGAGGGAGAGGACTGCTGCGCCGACGGAGCGGACGCGGCAGGAGTCGACGGTGTCAGACCGCCAGGGGACGCCGCCGACGATGCGTCGGGTGCCGAAGCTCCCTTCGGGCTCGACGACCCGCCGCAGCCGGCTGCGGACAGGACGACCAACGCCGCTGCCACGGCCATTCGTGCTCTCACAAGGAACAAGGGATCAACCGTTCTCATCCGCCAGCCACCGCAGATCATGATCAGCCCCCGGCGCCAGGAATGCCAACAGCTTGGCACCCTCCGCCTCCAGCTCCGCACGCTGCGCACCGGTGATCGGGACCAGCGGGGTGAGGTTCACCGTGGCCGCGGTGCGCTTCTTGTCCGTCTCCACCTTCCAGACGCCCCGGATCCGGCCGTCCACGGTGAACGCCGAGATCGGCGAATTGCCGAGGAACACCTTGTCCTTGGGCACCCGCGAGTCGTTGATCCGGGTCCGGTCCTTGTGGCCGATGAAGACGTTGTCGTAGTCCGGCAGGAACCGGACCGGCGCCTCGACGTCCGCACCGGGGCGCGGGGCGTCCGGCAGGTCGTACAACTCGACGCCACCCTCGCTCTGGAAGACCACCAAATCAGCGCGCAGCTTATCGAACACTTCGCGCAACCCGGTGAGCCCACTCCAGGTCTGCGCATCCATGATCGATGCCGGACCGAACGCTTTGAGATACCGAAGCACCAGTTCCTCCGGCGTCATCGCCGGAACCGCTTCAGCGATCCCCAGCCACTGCTCGGCAGTCGTGTGCTTAGGCAGTCCGCCCTGAAGCCACAACCCCCGCGGCGTCACCTGCACGAGCGCGAGCTTGTTCCGCGCCGCCACGCCCAACGCCTGAACGTCATAGCCCGGATACGACTCGGCGAGCAGCTTGCCCAGATCGTTGAACGTCCGCGGCTCCTGCTCCGCCAGCTTCCGCGCGCGTTCGGCCAACTCCGACAGGTCGATCCCCTGAAGCTGCCGCCCGAACGCGCCCTTGAGGCTCCGATCCTGCACCGGTTGCAGCAACTGGCGCAGCGGCAAGCAGTCCCGCGCCGTCACCGTGTGGATCGTCGACCGCTGAACACTGATACGCACGAACTCCCGGCTCTGGAAACGCCGCGAGAAGTCCTCCGCGTCGAACCCCGCGAGCCGCGACCACAACGCGACGTAGTGGTTCGGCGGGATCTGCGTCTGGAGCCCGACCAGATGCTCCACCGCCTCGGCGGCGTCCATATCGGCTCGCCGCAGCAGCAGCTGCCGGTCGAGGGTGGCGCGATTGAGTTCCTGCTCGGTCAGGATCCGGATGCTCACATCGGCTCCAGCGCGAAGACGTTGATGTCCCGGCCGGACCGCTCGGCATAGTCGTCATAGCCCGGCCAGAGCTTCGTCAGCACCGTCGTCCACACGGCCTCGCGCTCGTCACCCTTCAGGACGCGGGCCCGCACCGGCCGCGCCTTGCCCCGAAGCGTGACCGTCGCCTCCGGCTCGGCCAACAGGTTCAGCGCCCACGCCGGATGCTGCTGCCGGCCCCAGTTCGAACCGACCACCACAAACGCCCCGCCGCGCTCGGCATACAGCAGCGGCACCGTGCGCGGCTGCCCGGACTTGCGGCCCGTCGTGGTCAGCAGCAGCGTCGGCCGCCCCGTGCCGGTCAGCATGAACACCCGGCCGCCGGTCACGCGGCCCAGGAACCGGTCCACGTGCGGCGCCACCGGCTGGAAGGCGGTCGCGAACCACCTGCGCCGGCCCAGCCGCGTGATGAGGGCGCTCCAGGGGTTGGTCATGGCCACATCATGGCATCCGCCGCGCCGGCTCCGGGTTCCGCGTGTCGGGCCTGCGCGCAGCGGGCCCGGCGCGCCAAGATGAGGGGATGACCGACAACCTGCAGATCTCGCGCGCCTCGCTGGGGGACTGGCCCACCATCCAGGGCTGGTGCGCCGACGAGGGCTGGAACCCCGGTGACCACGACGGACCCTGCTTCCTGGCGCAGGACCCCGAGGGGTTCTTCATCGGGCGGATCGACGGCGAGCCGGTGTCGGCGGTGTCGGTGGTGAACTACGGGGACTCGTTCTCCTTCCTCGGTCTGTACTTGGTGAAGCCGGAGTTCCGGGGCCGCGGGCTCGGGCTGGCGACGTGGCAGACGGCGCTGCCCCGGGCCGGGGAGCGTACCGTCGGGCTCGACGGCGTGGTCGCGCAGCAGGATAACTACCGCAAATCAGGCTTCACTTATGCGCATCGCACCGTGCGCCATGTCGGCACCCTGATCCCGGACGGCTCCGGCTCGGCCGCCGTGCCGTTGGCGGCGGCCGATCTCGGCGACGTCATCGACTACGACGCGCTCTGCTTCCCCGCGCCGCGCCCGGTGTTCCTGCGCGAGTGGTTCGCCGCGCCGGGGCACGTCGGGCGCGCGCTGATCGTGGACGACCGGCTGGTCGGCTACGGCGTGATCCGGTCCGCTCGCGACGGCTGTCGGGTGGGGCCGCTGTTCGCCGATTCCCGCGTGTACGCCGAGGTGATCCTCGACGCGTTGGTGGCCGGTTTCGGCGGCGAAGCCGTCGCGGTCGCGATCGACGTGCCGGAGACCAACGGCGAGGCCCTGGCCATGGTCGGTGAGCTGGGGATGGAACCGGCGTTCGAGGTGGCCCGGATGTACACCGGGCCGGTGCGCGAGATCGACCACGGGAAGGTGTTCGGGGTGACGACGTTGGAGCTCGGATAAGCGCCGCGACTCAGTGCGTCCCGCGCTGCTAACTTTCGGATCATGACTGACACGGTGCTGCGGATTCCGCTCGTCGACGGCCCGGTGGACATTCGAGGTGCCCTGGAGATCGTCCCCACCGCCGTCGGCGTGCTGCCGCGCCGGCTGCCGCAGTGGACTGTCGCGCAATCCGATCTGTCCATGGAGCGGCAGGCCACGGCCGGGTCCGGAGTGCGGCTGGTGTTCCGGACGGCGGCGCGCGCCGTCGAGCTGGACGTACTGACCACAGTGCCGCAGATGGCGGTGGACGAGCCGAACCCGGACGACGCCGGCATGTTCGAGATGACGGTCGGCGGCGAGCCGTTCGGCGTGCGGAAGGCGCCAGTGGGCAACGTGATCCAGCTCGACGCGACGTACCAGGAGGCCGGCTTCCTCCCGGGAGAGCCGGCGAGGGTGCGCTTCGACGGGCTGCCGGACGGGCTCAAGGACGTCGAGATCTGGCTGCCGCAGTGGGTGCGGACCGAGATCGTCGCGCTGCGTGCCGATGATGCCGTCGAGCCGTCGGCGGCTGTGCCGCGCCGGATATGGCTGCACCACGGCAGCTCGATCAGCCAGTGCAATGAAGCCGAGTCGCCGCTGGGAGCGTGGCCGGTCATCGCGGCGCGCGCCGTCGGGGTGGAGCCGGTGAACCTCGGGCTGTCAGGCAACTGCTTCCTCGATCCGTTCGTGGCGCGGTCGATCCGCGACACCGCGGCCGACGCGATCAGCCTGAAGCTGGGCATCAACTTCACGAGCAGGGCCGCGTACCGGCTGCGGACCCTGGGCCCGGCGGTCCACGGCTTCCTCGACACCATCCGCGACGGCCATCCGGACACGCCGATCCTGCTCGTCTCGCCGATCGCCTGCCCGGCCGTCGAGCGCACGCCGGGCCCGACGGTCTGGCAGGAGGGCATCTTCACCGCGACCGGCGACCCGGACCAGGTCGCGATGGGCGCGCTGACGCTGGAGGTGGTCCGCGCCGAACTGCGGCGGATCGTGACCGCGCGGGCGAAGCAGGACCCGAACATCTTCTATCTCGACGGCCTGGAACTGCTGGGCCTGGACGAGGCGGACGAGTACCTCGGCGAGGGCCTGCACCCGACGCCGGCCGGCTACAGGCTGATCGGGGAACGGTTCGCGAAGCTGGCGTTCGGCGCGGGTGGTGCGCTGGCGGGGTAGGGCGGCGCGGCACCTAATACGGCCAGACCCACCCCGAGATCGCCGGGTCGTCCTCTCCGAACTCCCGCGTGTACCGCCGCGCCCGCAACCTCGCGTCCTGCAACTGCTGCCTGACATGCCCCGCGCGCTCGGCCAGGCCCGGGACCCGGTCGATGGCGTCCATCGCGAGATGGAAGCGGTCGATGTCGTTCAGCATCGCCATATCGAAGGGCGTGGTCGTGGTGCCCTCTTCCTTGTAGCCGCGGACATGCAGGTTGGCGTGGTTGGTACGCCGGTAAGTCAGCCGGTGGATCAGCCAGGGATAGCCGTGGTACGCGAAGACGACCGGCTTCGACGTGGTGAACAGCGCGTCGAACTCCTTCTCCGCCAGACCGTGCGGATGTTCGGTGTTGCTCTGCAACCGCATCAGGTCCACGACGTTCACCACGCGGATCTTCAGGTCCGGGAAGTGCCGGCGCAGGATGTCCACCGCCGAGAGGGTCTCCATCGTCGGCACGTCTCCGGCGCACGCCATCACCACATCCGGCTCGCCGTCGCCGTCCGTGCTGGCCCACTCCCAGATGCCGATGCCTCGGGTGCAGTGGACCACGGCCTCGTCCATCGACAGGTACTGCAACTGCGACTGCTTGCCGGCCACGATGACGTTCACGTAGTTCCGCGACCGCAGGCAGTGGTCCGCCACCGACAGCAAGGTGTTCGCATCCGGCGGCAGGTACACCCGGATCACGTCGGCCTTCTTGTTCACCACGTGATCGATGAAGCCGGGGTCCTGGTGCGAGAACCCGTTGTGGTCCTGGCGCCACACGTGCGAGGTGAGCAGGTAGTTCAGCGACGCGATCGGGGCGCGCCACGGGATGGCCCGCGTCGTCTTCAGCCACTTGGCGTGCTGGTTGAACATGCTGTCGATGATGTGGATGAACGCCTCGTAGCACGAGAACAACCCGTGCCGGCCGGTCAGCAGGTAGCCCTCCAGCCAGCCCTGGCACATGTGCTCGCTGAGCGGCTCCAGATCGCGGCCGTCAGGGGACAGATGCTCGTCGTCCCACGGCACGGTGTCGCCGTACCACATGCGGCCGGTGGCCTCGAACACGGCTTGGAGCCGGTTGGACGCGGTCTCGTCGGGGCCGAAGAGCCGGAAGTTGGCGGCCTCCGAGTTGTCCTTCAGGATGTCGCGCAGGAATGTGCCCAGTATCTTCGTGCTCTCAGCAGTCTGGACGCCGTGTCCCTGCGGATCGACCGCGTAGGTCCGGAAGTCGGGCATATTCAAGTCGCGCAGCAGCACCCCGCCGTTGGCGTGCGGGTTGGCACCCATGCGGCGGCGCGCCGCCGGCGCCAGCGCCGCGAGTTCCGGCTTCAGGGCACCGCCGGCGTCGAACAACTCCTCGGGCTTGTAAGACTGCATCCATTCCTGAAGCACCTTCAGATGCGCCGGGTTGGTGTGCACGTCCGCCATCGGCACCTGATGCGAGCGCCAGGAGTCCTCGACGCGGTTGCCGTCGACGGTCTTCGGGCCGGTCCAGCCCTTGGGCGTGCGCAGGATCAGCATCGGCCACGCCGGGCGGCTCCCGCCGCGCACGCCTTTCTTCCGGATATCGGCGATCCGGTCCAGGATCGCGTCCAGCGTCGCCGCCATCGCCTGGTGCGCCGTCAGCGGATCGGCGCCTTCCTCGCTGACGACGGTGAACGGCTCGTAGCCGTAGCCGCGCATCAATTGTTCGAGCTCGGCCTGCGGGATGCGGGCCAGGACCGTCGGGTTGGCGATCTTGTAGCCGTTCAGATGGAGGATCGGCAGGACCGTGCCGTCCCGCTCGGGGTTGGCGAACTTGTTCGAGTGCCACGATCCGGCCAGCGGGCCGGTCTCCGCCTCGCCGTCGCCCACGACGGCGCACACCAGCAGGTCGGGGTTGTCGAACGCGGCACCGTAGGCGTGCACCAGCGAGTAGCCGAGTTCGCCGCCTTCGTGGATCGACCCCGGCGTCTCCGGCGCCACGTGCGACGGCACGCCGCCGGGGAACGAGAACTGCCGGAAGAGCTTGCGCATCCCGTCCTCGTCCTGCGTGATCGCCGGGTAGAACTCGGAGTACGTGCCCTCCAGATACACGTTCGCCAAGACTCCCGGACCGCCGTGCCCCGGTCCGGCGATGTAGATGGCGTTCAGATCGCGCGCCTTGATCACGCGGTTCATGTGCGCGTAGATGAAGTTCAGTCCCGGCGTCGTGCCCCAGTGGCCCAGCAGCCTCGGCTTGACGTCGTCCAACGTCAGCGGCCGCCGCAGCAGCGGGTTGTCCAGCAGGTAGATCTGGCCCACCGACAGGTAGTTGGCCGCCCGCCAGTAGGCGTTGATCGTGTCGAGTTCTTTCGCGGACAGTGGTCCCTTGGACTTCGTCACAGACTTCGTCATTGTCATCGTCACCCGTCCAGCCTCGGACGCGGCCCGCCGATCCCGCCCTCGGGGCTGCGCCGGACGGGTCACGCTGGCATGATCGCATTGTGAACACAGCGGCGGCGCAGGGCCTCTACATTACTGCGACCGATGCGGCCAGCGGTAAGACGGTGGTGGCGCTCGGGGTGGCCGAGGCCATGTCGCGCCGGGTGCGGGGGCTCGGGGTGTTCCGTCCGGTGGTGCGCGGCGGCGGGGCCGTCGACGAGGTCGTGGACCTGATTCGCACCCGTTACCGGATCGCCGAACCGTACGAGTCCTGCGTCGGCACCACCTATGACGCCGTCCATCTGGATCCGGGCCGCGCCGTCGAGACGATCGTCGACCGCTATCGCGCCCTGGCCGCGCGCTGCGAGGCGGTGGTGGTGGTCGGCTCGGACTTCACCGACGCGGCCACCACCACCGAGTTCGGGTTCAATGCGACCGTCGCGGCCAACCTGGCCCTGCCGGTGCTGCTGGTCGTCGGCGGGATGGAGCGCACGTCGCAGGACGTCGCCGCCGTGGTCCGGGTCGCGCGGCAGGAGCTGACCCGGCTGCACGCGACCGAGCTCGCGGTGGTCGTGAACCGGGTTCCGCCCGGGGATGAGGACGCGGTGCGGCGGGAGGTGGCGGGGGTTTTCGGATCGGTGAGCGCCGAGCCCGCGCCGCTTGTCTTCACCATTCCGGAGGTCCCGGGCCTGACCGCGCCGACCATCCGCGACCTCCTGCGTGCCGCCGACGGCGTCCAGATCGGTGGCGATCCCGCCCTGCTGGACCGGGAGGCGGAGTCGCTCGTCGTCGCCGCGATGTCGCTGCCGAACGTGCTGGACCGTCTGGCCGAAGGCGTCGCGGTCATCGCTCCCGGCGATCGGACCGCCGGCCTTGTGCCCGGTCTGCTGGCGGCGCATGAGGCCTCGAACTTTCCCGCTTTGTCAGGGGTGTTCCTCACCGGTGGCTTCACGCTGCCGGCCAGTGTCACCCGGCTGCTGGACGGCGTTCACTCGCCGCTGCCGATCATCGCCACATCCGAGGACACCCTGCCGACCGCGCTGCATCTGGCGGCGGTGCGTGGCGAGATCACCACTGACCACCCCGGCAAGGTCGAGACCGCGTTGGGCGCCTTCGCGCGAGGCGTCGACACTTCCGTGCTGCTCGACCGGCTCAATGTCACGCGCTCCGTCGTCGTCACACCCCTGATGTTCCAGGCGCAGTTGCTGGAGCGGGCCCGTTCCCAGCGGCGTCGAATCGTGCTGCCCGAGGGAACCGACGACCGCATCCTGCGTGCCGCCGACATCGTCGCCCGGCGCGGCGCCGCCGATCTGACGGTGTTGGGCGAGGAGGAGAAGGTGCGCACCCGCGCCAACGCGCTCGGTCTGGATCTGGCCGGGGTGCGGGTGGTCAGTCCGATGGATCCGGACCTGGTGGAGGAGTTCGCCCACGAATACACCAAGCTGCGTGCCCACAAGGGCATGACGCTGGATCGGGCCCGCGACATCGTTCAGGACGTTTCTTACTTCGGCACGATGATGGTCCACTCGGGGCGTGCCGACGGTATGGTCTCGGGCGCCATGCACACGACCGCGCACACGATTCGGCCGGCGTTCGAGATCATCCGTACCGAGCCCGGCGTGTCCGTGGTCTCCAGCGTCTTCTTCATGCTGCTGGCCGACCGTGTCCTGGTCTACGGCGACTGCGCGGTCATCCCGGATCCGGACGCCGATCAGCTTGCCGACATCGCTGTCTCCTCGGCGCGCACTGCCGCGGCTTTCGGAGTCCAGCCTCGGGTGGCGATGCTGTCCTATTCCAGCGGCGAGTCAGGGTCCGGAGAAGACGTGGAGAAGGTCCGTGAGGCTGCGAAACTGGCCCACGCCAAGGATCCGGAGCTGCCGCTGGAAGGCCCGATCCAGTACGACGCGGCTGCCGACCCGGACGTGGCCGCGCTCAAGCTGCCGGGGAGCGCGGTGGCCGGCCGGGCCACGGTCTTCATCGTCCCGGACCTGAACACGGGCAACAATCTCTATAAGGCTGTGCAGCGCAGCGCCGGGGCGATCGCCGTGGGGCCGGTGTTGCAGGGTCTGCGCAAGCCGGTGAACGATCTGTCGCGCGGTGCGCTGGTGCAGGACATCGTCAACACCATCGTCATCACGGCGGTGCAGGCCCAGGGCCCCGGTACTGAAATGAGCGGACAATGATCCCGGTCCTCGTTCTCAACTCCGGCTCGTCGTCGATCAAGTACCAGCTGCTCGACATGGCCGACCGGGCCCGGCTGGCGACCGGCGTCGTGGAGCGCATCGGCGAGGCCGGCGGGGCTGTCGCGGATCACGCGGCCGGGATGCGGCAAGTGCTTGCCGAGCTTGAGGGCAATTTGGATCGCGGCGCGCTGGCCGCCGTCGGGCATCGCGTGGTGCACGGCGGGGACCGCTTCCGCGGTCCGACGCTCATCGACGACGAGGTCTGCGATGCCATCAGGGATTTGATTCCGCTCGCGCCGCTGCACAATCCGGCCAATCTGACGCTGATCGAGGCGGCGCGTGCGACGTTCCCCGATACGCCGCAGGTCGCGGTGTTCGACACCGCGTTCCACCAGACATTGCCCGCGCCGGCGCACACTTACGCCGTTCCCGCCGCCTGGCGTGACGAGCTCGGAGTGCGCCGTTACGGGTTCCACGGCACCTCGCATCAGTACGTGTCCCGGCGGGCGGCCGCGCTGCTGGGGCGACGGCCGGAGGAGGTGAACGTGATCGTTCTGCACCTGGGCAACGGCGCGAGTGTTTGCGCCGTGCGCGACGGTCAGAGCGTTGATACTTCGATGGGGCTGACGCCGCTGGAGGGGCTCATCATGGGCACCCGCTCCGGTGATCTGGACCCCGCGGTCCCGGCCTACATCACCCGCCGGACGGGTCAGAGCGCTGAGGAGATCGACCGCACGCTGAACACGGCCAGCGGACTGCTCGCGCTGGCGGGCAGCAACGACATGCGGGACGTCGAAGCGGCGGCCGGCAAGGGTGACGAGGGCGCGCGGCTGGCTTTGGACGCGTACTGCTACCGCATCCGCAAGTACATCGGCGCGTATCTTGCGGCGCTTGGGCGGGTCGACGCTGTGGTGTTCACCGCGGGTGTCGGCGAGAATTCGGCGGCGGTGCGGGCCGGGGCGGTGGCGGGTTTGGAGCACTTGGGGATCTCGGTGAGTCCGAAGCGGAACGTGGCGGAGTCGAAGGAAGAGCGCTACATCTCGCCGTACTGGGCCCAGACCGCCGTGTTGGTCGTGCCGACCGACGAGGAGATCGAGATCGCCGATCAGGCGCTCGCGGCGGTCGGCTGACGCGTCGTTTTCACCCGTTCACGACCTGACGCATGCGGGGCCGGTTGCGGCATCATGGTCCCGGCGGATCAGGCATTTCAGCGGTGGGAGGCTGCGACGGGGGCGATGGTCATCGGAGTCGGCGGCTCCACTGCGGCGGCGGCGCCGGCGGCGTCCGTGGCGGTCGCGGTGCGGGTCGGGGCG
>JAEKKI010000043.1 GCA_019510485.1 Catenulisporales bacterium | reverse complement strand
GAAGGACGGCCGCAAGGAGATCGACGAGTCTCTCAAAGCGCTGTCGGACATGCTGACGAACTCCGCGCAGACCTTCCGGCAGACCGACTCCGATCTGGCGCAGCCGCTGACGCAGCAGGCGTGAGCTGGGCGCAGAACGGTGCGCGGCGGCGATCAGTGGCGCTCAACGCCGATCCCACCGGATCGGCGACGAAACCGGGCGGCACCGGCGCCACGTTGATGTGCACCGCGTGATGGCCGGTCATCGGCAGCTCATGCTCGACCTGTCCGTGGAACCCGTAGCGGGCCACGGGCCTGGAGCGATGTGCAGGACCTTGTCAAGGTGTGCCGACCGGTGATTCGGCGCGGATCGGTCCGTTCCGGCGTGCGGGGACGGGCGAACATCCGCGGCGTGGAGATCGACCCGGGTTAGGGTGCTGATGGCCCGCGGGACGGGGGCGGGAGGGGTGACCGCTGTGCGGTTCGGATTGCTGGGGCCGCTCGAAGTCGGCGGTGCCGAGGGCATCGCGGGCGTCGCCGCGCCCAAGCAGCGCGTCATCCTGGCCTGCCTGGCGTTGCGGCCGAACCAGGTGGTCGCCTGCGAGACCCTGATCGACGCGCTGTGGCCGGACGCCAAACCGGCCAACGCCCGGATGGCGCTGCTGAATTACGTGGCCCGGCTGCGGCGCGCGCTGGGTCCGGCGGCCGAGCGCGTGCAGACCGGCAACGGCGGCTACCGGCTGGTGATCCGCGAGGATGCCGAGCTGGACCATGTCCATGCCCTGAGCCTGGAAGCACAGGCGCGGCAGGCGGTCGAGTCCGGGGACTTCAGCCGTGTGCAAAGCCTCGCCGAGTCCGCGCTGGCGCTGTGGCGCGGTGAGGCATTGGAGGACGTCCCATGTGAGGTGCTGCGAGCCGACTGCACGGGGGCCTTCGAGGCGCTGTGGCTGCGCTTGCAGGAGCTGCGGATCGACGCGTTGCTGGGAGCCTGCCGGTTCGAGAGCGCGCTGTCTGCTCTCAGCAGCCTGATCGTCGTACGGCCGCTGCACGAACCGCTGTACGAGCGCCAGCTGATCGCCTTCTATGGCGCCGGGTGGCGGGCCGAGGCGTTGGAGTCGTACCGCACGCTGCGCACCGTCCTGCGAGACGCCCTCGGGGCCGATCCGTCGGCGCGGATGGCTGAGCTACACCGGTACGTGCTGGCCGGCGCGCCCATCGGGGTCCTGCTTCAGGTGTGGCGTGAGGCGTTCGTCCCGGAGTGGGTCGTCGATGAGCCGAAGGCGGCCCCAGACGGCGCTCGCCCACACTCGCAGGCCGCGGATCCGGCGCCGCAGCTGCCACGCCGTCCCCATCTGCTGATCGGCCGCGACCTCGAACTCAAAGGTCTGACCCGGCTGCTCACACAAGGTACCGGCACCGACGACTGCCGCGTCGCCGTCCTCACCGGTCCGGCCGGCGTCGGCAAGACATCGCTGGCCCTGGCTTGGGCGCACAGCGTCGGCGACCACTTCCCCGACGGTCGCCACCACCTCGACCTCAACGGCTTCGCCGCCGATGGCGTGCCGCTGTGCGGTGACGACGCCTTAGCCGCGCTGCTGGACTTCCTCGGCCTGCCCCCCGAGGACATCCCGGCCACCCCCGAAGGCCGCATGGCGCGCTACCGGGCCACCACCGCCGGTCGCAGGCTATTGATGATCTTCGACAACGCGCGGGACGCGGCCCAGGTGCGTCCGCTGCTCCCGACCGGCGACGGCTGCCGGACCCTGGTGACCAGCCGGCGCTCCCTCGGCGGGCTGGTCGCCCTGGACGGCGCCGAGCAGATCACCGTCGCGCCGCTGTCCGCCGAGGACTCGCGGATCCTGCTGGCCCGGCGCTTGGGCGCCCGGCGCGTCACGGGCCAGCAGCCGGCGGTCGAGGCCATCGCCGAACACTGCGCACACCTGCCGCTGGCGCTGTCGGTGGCCGCCGCCCGCGCCGCCTCGATGGCGGCCGTCCCGCTCGCCACCCTCGCCGGCCAGCTCCAGGCACGTGCGCTGGACGTGCTGCACATCGGAGACGACGCGGTCAGCAGTGTGCGCACCGCGCTGTCCTGGTCCTACCAGCGGCTGTCCGAACCGGCCGGGTACCTGTTCCGCGCCCTCGGGCTCCATCCGGGCCCTGAGATCACCGCTGAGGCCGCGGCGGCACTGGCCGGCATCCCACCGCACCGGGCCGCGACGCTGCTCGACGAACTGGCGGCGATGAACCTGCTCGCCGAGTACGGCGAACCCGGCCGCTACTCGATGCACAACCTGTTGGCGGCGCTCGCGTCCGAACTCCTCGTCGACGCGTCGGCACCGGAAGCACGCCGGGCCGCACTGCACCGTCTCTACGACTACTACCTGCGCTGTGCGATCGCCGCCGACCACAGCTTCACCACGATGCCGGTGAACGTGACCGCGGACGGAGTCCCGCTGCCCCCGGGTCTGAAACCGCCGGTCTTCGCCGACGAGCGTGCCGGGATCGCGTGGGCCGCGGCCGAGCACAAGGTTCTCATGTCCCTGATCAACCACGTCGTAGCGGGGCTGGAGAGCTACGTCTGGCGGCTCTCCGCCGCCAACTCCCGCGCCCTGGTGGCTCGGGGCCGCTTCCACGACGCCGCCAAACAAGGCCGGCTGGCGCAGGCGGCGGCCTTGCGATGCGGCAACCGTGCGGCGGTCGGCCACGCGCACTTCCAGATCGGCCGCGCGCTGGCCTTCAGCGGCGAGTTCCAGACCGCCCGTTACCAGCTCAAGCGGGCACTGCGGATCCAACGCTCGCTCGGCGACGAGGCGGGCCAGGCCGAGACCGATCGGACCCTGACGTCGTGCCGGGCGCTCGCGGGTGACGGGGACCGGCGCGGCGTGGAGGTCATGGCACAGGCCTGACCACCCGCGCTTCACCGAGCCTTTGATCAGCGTCATATCGCTGCCGCCCGCAGCGGCGATATGGCCGCGATATGGCCCCCGCCTAACGTCGGCCGTGACCGGCGCGAACGGAGAGGCGGATGGATTGATGGAGCGACGTCTGGTAATCGGGATCAGCGGTGCGACCGGGATCGCCTATGGGCTGAAGGTCTTGGAGCTGGCGCGTAAAGCCGGAGTCGGGACACACCTGGTGGTCACCCCGGCCGGCCAGCAGACCCGCGCCTACGAGACCGACCTGTCGGCCGCGGACCTTTCCGCGATGGCCGACGTCACCTACCGCGCCGCCGACGTCGGCGCGGCCATCGCCTCCGGGTCGTTTCGCACCGCGGGGATGATCGTGGCGCCGTGCTCCATCAGAACCCTGTCGGCGCTCGCTCACAGCACCGGCGACAACCTGCTGACCCGGGCCGCCGACGTGACCCTGAAGGAGCGGCGCCGCCTGGTCCTGCTCGTCCGCGAGACACCGCTGACGCTGGGCCACCTGCGCGCGATGACCGCCGTCACCGAGTCCGGCGGCATCGTCATGCCGCCGGTCCCGGCCTTCTACCCGCGTCCGGAGTCGGTCGCCGACATCGTCGAGCACACCGCCGGGCGAGCGCTTGACCTGCTCGGCGTCGACGTCCGGGATCTGCCCCGCTGGGGCGAGTGAGGAAGGAAGAACTTTGGCACACCTCAAGAGCCTGCGCGAGTTCATCGACGCGCTCGAAGACATCGGCGATCTGCTGCGCATCGACAAGGAGGTCGACTGGAACCTCGAAGCCGGGGCCGTCATCCGCCGCGGCTACGACCTGCGAGCCCCGGCTCCGCTGTTCACCAACCTCACCGGTTATAGCGACACCGGGTTCCGGTTGTTCGGGGCGCCGGGTGCGCTCAGCGCCTCCGGCTATCCCCTCGCGCGCATCGCGCTCGCGCTCGGCCTGGACGCGGCCGCCAGCGGCCAGCAGATCGTCGAGGCGCTGGCCGACGCGCGGGGCAAGGCCGGGATCCCGCCGGTGGAAGTGCCGCGGGAGCAGGCCCCATGCAAGGAGAACGTGATGCTCGGCGATGACATCGACCTGTTCGCGTTCCCGACGCCGCTGGTCCACGGCAACGACGGCGGCCGCTACATCCAGACCTACGGCCTGAACATCGCCAAGACGCCGGACGGGTCGTGGACCAACTGGTCCATCAACCGGATGATGATCCACGACCGGAACACGCTGGCCTGCCTGATCCCGGCGCCGCAGCACTTCGGCGTCATCCGGCAGAAGTGGATCGAGCGCGGCGAGCCGATGCCGGTCGCCCTGGCCGTCGGCGTGGAGCCCGGCCTGCCCTGGGTCGGCGGTATGCCGCTGCCGGAGGGCGCCGACGAGTCGCACTACCTGGGCGCGCTGTTCGATGAGGGCATCGAGGTGGTGACGGCCGAGACCGTGGACCTGCTGGTGCCGGCCACCGCCGAGATCGTGATCGAGGGGCACATCGCGCTGCCGGACGAGACGGTCATGGAAGGGCCCTTCAACGAGTTCCCCGGCTACAACGCCACCGAGGCCACGCCCAAGGCGGTGTTCCACGTCTCGGCGATCACCTACCGCGACGGCGCGATCCAGCCGGTGGTCGCCGCCGGGCCGCCGGTGGAGGAGGACCACACCGTCATCGGCACCACCTCGGCCGCCGAGATCCTCTACCTGCTGCGCGCGGCCGGGCTGCCGGTCTCCTCGGCCTGGTACAACTTCGAGGCCGCCGTGCACTGGCTGACCCTGGCTGTGCGGCAGGACTGGCACGAGACCACCGGCCTGGGCTCGCACGAACTGGTCGACCGGATCGCCTCGGTGATCTTCCACGGCAAGCCGTCGGTGAACGCCCCGAAGATCCTGGTGGTCGAGGACGACGTCGACATCACCGACCTCTCCCAGGTGGTGTGGGCGTTCGCCACCCGCTCACACCCGGACGTGGACCGCGGCGAGTTCCACTACCCGCCGGCGGTCAGCGACCAGCTCGCGGTGTACCTGACCGAGGAGGAGGCCCGCGCCTTCATGGCCGGCAAGGTGATCTACAACTGCCTGCTCGCCGACCTGTACCCGGAAGGCCGCCGACCGGTGAAGGGCAGCTTCGAGAACGGCTGGCCGGCCGAGATCCAGGACCGGGTGCTGAAGAACTGGCATGACTACGGCTACTGAGGAACGTTCCGGGCGCTGGCCGGGGGCGCGAGCGTGTGGCTTGATTGCTGGTTCCAGGCATGCACCACCCAAACGGGTGAACGGTGGTGTTGAATAGCAACGCTTTGTGCGCCTCGATGCGTCGATAGCTGAGAGCCGGGTTCTGGGCCGTGGGGCGGTCCAGAACCCGCTCCCACGTCTTTCTGCTGGTCCTGCCTGGTTCTACCCGGTCGTACCCGGTCCTGCCTGGTTCAGCGCGGAACGCCGAGCCCTTCGAGCACCTCGGCGCCCGGCAGCCCGGCCAGCGCCGCGCCCGGCAGCCACAGCTTCGACCCGCGGATCCCCGAGCCGACCACCGCCACCGGCGCCGCGGCCACCGCCGCGTCGACCAGGATCGGCCAGTCCCCGGGCAATCCGATCGGGGTGATCCCGCCGTACTCCATGCCGGTCAGTTCCACCGCCGTGTCCATCGGTGCGAACGACGCCTTGCGCGCTCCGAGGTGCTTGCGTACCAGGGTGTTGACGTCAGCCTTCGTGGTGGCGAGCACCATGCACGCGGCGTACGTGGTCTGCTCGCCGCGCCGAGCGGCCACGATCACGCAGTTCGCGGACTCTTCGGGCAACACGCCGTACGCGGCGCAGAACGCCTCGGTGTCGGCCAGGGCGGGGTCGATCGCGGCGACCTCGACCAGTGGCGCGAGCGTGGGCAGCGCGCGCAGTGCGGTGGCGACCGGTACGGCGAGGAGATCGGGACGGTCCAGTGCGGGAGTGCGGAGAACAGCTTGCGTGGGCATGGCTCGAATCTACGCCGTGCCGGCAACCGGCCGTCGTCGCACCCGCGCCGTGCTTACACAGTCAGAGCCGCGTCGGAAGTGGCGTCAGCGTTCTCAGCCACCGCCGGCGCCGGCGCTCCCAACTCGGCGGCGAGGATCCCGCGGTGCGTCGGCCGGGCCTGGTCCAGTAGGGCCCGGCCCTCGTCGGTCAGGACCACGTAGATGCCGCGGCGGTCGTCATTGCACAGCGTCCGCGTCACCAGGTGCTGCGACTCCAGACGGCCGATCATCCGGGACAGCGCGCTCTGGGTGACCGGGACGTGGCTGGCCAGCTGCTGCACGCGCGGGGGCTTGGCGCAGTCGTACTCCGACAGCGTGTCGAGCACCTCGAACTCGCTGGCCGACAGGCCGTACCGCCGATCGAGCTCCAGCTCCAACGCGTTCCACACCCGGGTCTTGCGCGCGACCAGGTCTCGCCACTGTTCGACGAGGTTTCGCTCAAGGAGGGACTCGGTCTCCATGCCCGCATCATAGCACATGCGAGCGCACAAGGTGCGGGTGCACAAAGTGCTTGCGCATTAAATGCATGCGCATGTAATCTCCAACCCATGAGCCACAGCGACACCTCAACCACACTGCGTCCCGGCGAGTCCGCCGCTTCGGGGCGCTGGCCGCTCCGCCTCTGGGGAGCGCTCATAGTCCTGTGCGGCGCCCTGTTCCTCGACGCCCTCGACACCTCGATGGTCGGCGTGGCGCTGCCGTCGATCCGGGAGTCCCTGCACCTGTCCACCTCCTCGCTGCAGTGGGTCGTCAGCGGTTACGTCCTCGGCTACGGCGGGTTCCTGCTGCTCGGCGGGCGCGCGGCGGACCTGCTCGGCCGCCGCCGGGTGTTCCTGACCGCGTTGGCCGTCTTCGCCGTCGCCTCGCTGCTGTCCGGCGTGGTCGACGACGGCAGCCTGCTGATCGCGACCCGCTTCATCAAGGGCGTGTCCGCCGCGTTCACCGCGCCGGCCGGCCTGTCGATCATCACCACCACCTTCGCCGAGGGGCCGGACCGCAACCGGGCCCTGAGCATCTACACCACCTGCGGCGCCGCCGGCTTCTCGCTCGGCCTGGTGCTCTCCGGCCTGCTCACCGAAGCCGGCTGGCGCTGGACCCTGCTGGTGCCGGCCCCGGTGGCCGCGCTCATCCTGGTCCTCGGCAGCAAGCTGATCGACCGCGACCGGCCGACCTCGATCGACGCTGCTTCCGGCGCGGCCGGCGGCAAGCGCGGCTACGACATCCTCGGCGCGATCTCCAGCACCGCCTCGGTCCTGCTGCTGGTGTTCGGCATCGTCCGGGCGCCGGACGCCGGCTGGCTGTCCCCGGCCACCCTGGGCACGTTCGCCGCGGCGGTCGCGCTGGGCGTGGCGTTCGTGGTGGTCGAACTGCGCGTCGCCAACCCGCTGGTGCGGCTCGGCGTGCTGCGCTCCCCGTCGCTCATCCGGGCCCTGATCGGCGGCGGCCTGATGTTCGGCGGCTACGCCAGCTTCCAGTTCGTCGTCACTCAGTACCTGCAGACGCTGTCCAAGTGGAGCGCCCTGCACACCGCGCTGGCGTTCCTGCCGGCCGGCCTGATCGTCCTGTTCTCCAGCTTCAAGATCGCCAACGTGCTCAACCGCTTCGGCACCGCACGGGTCGGCGTCGCCGGCTTCGCCTTCCTGTCGCTGGGCTACCTGCAGTTCCTGCGCATCGGCGACACCCCGAGCTGGTGGGTCATCCTGCCCTCGGTCGTGGCGCTGGGCCTGGGCTTCGGGATGGCGTTCCCGGCGATCAACGTCCAGGCCGCCTCCGGCATCGCCGACGAGGAGCAGGGGCTGGTCTCCGGACTGCTGAACACCGCGCTCCAGATCGGCATCACCGTGGTCCTGGCCGCCTCGACGGCCATCATCGCGGCCAACGGCGGGGCCGGGGCGAAGACCAACGCCCAGGTGCTGTCCAGCTACCGGCCGGTGCTGGTCTTCGTGGCGCTGGCCACGGTGGCGGGCCTGCTGATCCTGGCCAGCGGCCTGCTGCGCGGGGAGCGGACACCGGTGGAGTCCACGCTCGCCGAGGAGCTGGAGGACGAGCTCGACGTGCTGACGCTGCGGGAGCAGGACGTGCTGATCGGCTGACCTTTCCCAACGCACGGATTCGGTGCCGGTTCCCGCTGGGCGGGGGCCGGCACCGATGGGTTCTGCGAGGGTGTTTCGCCGCTACGCCCAGCAGCCGTTGACCGTCGCCGCGAGGCCGTCGAAGGTGTGCTTGACGTCGGTGTTGGGAGTGCTCGCGTTGTTCTCCACGAAGGAGAAGATCTTCCAGCGGCCGTCGTCGCCCTTGGTGAATCCGCTGAGGGCGATGGCGCCGGTCAAGGTGCCGGTCTTGGCCATCACCTTGCCGACCGCGCACTTCGAATCGGGCGTGGTGAACCGGTCCCACTCCGGGCCGAGCGTGCTGCCCGCCTCGCCGGCCACCGGCAGGCCGTCGGTGATGGCCTTGAAAAGCCAGCCGTAGCGGGGGTCGGTGTCGACCTTGAGGATGTTCGCGATGGTCTCGGCGGAGAGGCGGTTGGAGCGCGAGAGCCCGCTGCCGTCGTAGTCCTGGAAGTTCGCCAGCGGAATCCGGTAGACGTCGCCCAGCACGTGGCGGACAACGGCCGTGCCGTCGTCGAAGGTGGCCGGCCGGCCGGCGCCGTGAGCGGTCATCCGCAGCAGGGTCTCGGCGATGTCGTTGTCACTCTTCTTGAGCATCCGATGGACGATCGTGGCCAGGGTGGGGGAGTAGTGCACGGCCACCGGCACGTCCGAATCAGTGGTCTGGCCGTGCGTCACATCGCCGGTGACGGTGACGCCCTGGGCGGCCACCTGCTTGGCGAAGACCTGGCCGGCGTCGATCGAGGTGTCCATGACGATGTGCTCGTCGACCACCAGGGCCCGGACGGGCGCGATCGTGGCGCCGTCGTAGTAGTCGGGGTTCCAGCCGGTGGCGAGGGTCGGCTCGGGGAAGAGGCTGTCGTCGACCTGGACCTTCACCGAGGTGATGCCGGCGTTCTTCACAGCGGCGACTGCCGTTGTGGCGAGCGTGGTGAGGTCGGCTGTGGTCAGGACCCGGTCGCCGCCACCGACGAGCGTCAGTGTGCCCTCGCCCAAGAGGACCCTGGTGGTGAACCGGTGGTCGGGGCCGAGCACGGTCAGGGTCGTGGTGGCGGTGGCGAGCTTCATATTGGACGCGGGCATCAGCGTGGTCGAGGCGTTGTGGTCCCAGACCTCCTGCCCCGACCCGGCGTCCACCACGATGCCGCTCAGGGTGCTGCCGGCCAGGCGCGGGTCCAGGATCCGAGCGTCGAGGTTCTTCGCGATCTGCTGATCGGTGGAGTCCAGAGCGCGGCCGGCGGTAGCGGTGCCGGCGGGCTTCGCGTCGGCGAAGGCCGTGCCCTGGCCGACCAGCACGGCGGTGGCGACGGGCACGGTCACCGCGACGACGAGGGCCCGGCGGGCCGCCCTGCCGACGGTCCCGGGCTGGTGGCGACGGCCATCGGAAGTATTTGACATACGCAAGTTCCCCCCACCTTGTGTGTGTATTGATACTCCGGCCGAACCTACCAGCCGGCCGCCGACTGTGAGGGCGGCGCGCCGGGCTCAGGGCTCGATGCTCAGGGCTCGACTACTCGACGACGATCTCGACCTCGATGTTGCCGCGCGTGGCGTTGGAGTAGGGGCAGACCTGGTGCGTGGCCTCCAGGAGCTCCTGGCCCTTCTCGTTGTGCAGTTCCTCCGGGAGTTCGGCGCGCAGCACCACCGACAGGCCGAACCGGCCGCCGTCCAGGGCGTTCAGCGTGACTTCGGCGGTCACCGAGGCCTCGGAGGCGTCCACGCCCATGCGCTTGGCGACCAGCTGCATCGCGCTGGCGAAGCAGGCGGAGTAGCCGGCGGCGAACAGCTGCTCGGGGTTGGTGCCCTGGCCGTCGCCGCCGAGGGCGGCGGGGCGGGCCAGCGTCAGGTCCAGCACGCCGTCGTCGGTGAAGGAACGGCCGTCGCGGCCGATCGAGGTGGCGACGGCGGTGTATATGGGCTTCATGGGGGTCTCCGGGATGGCTGGACGAGCTAGATAGACAGATCTGTCTGTCTGGTGAGCCTGATACTAGACAGATCTGTCTGCTATCGTCAAGAGGGTGAGTTCAGCACGGTCCCGCATCCTCGACACCGCCACCCGGCTCTTCTACGCCGAGGGCATCCACACCGTGGGCATCGACCGGGTCATCGCCGAGGCGTCGGTCGCGAAGGCGACCTTCTACCACCACTTCAAGTCCAAGGAAGAGCTGGTCCTGGCCTACCTGACGACGGAGTACCAGCGGCAGCGCGGCGTCCTGGGAGGCGTGCCGGGCGCCGGCCGCGAGCGCATCTCCGCGATCCTGACCAAGCTCGCCGACCTCAGCGCCGGCCCGGGCTTCCGCGGCTGCCCGTTCCTCAACGCCGCCGCCGAGTACGCCGACCCCGAGCATCCGGTCCGGCGCCTGGTCGAGGACTACCGCGAGTGGTATCGCGACCTGATGCGCGACCTCCTCATCGAGGCCGACAGCGCCGATGCGACTCAGAAGGCTGACCTGCTGCTGCTGGTTCGCGACGGCATCACCGTGGCCGGCGGGCTCGGGGATCAGGCTGCGGTACGGGCCGGGGTGCGGACGGCGCTCGCCTCGGTCTGACGGGCTAGCTGGTAGCTGACGCTGCTGTTTCCCGGCTCCAACGCGACGGACTGACGCCCTTCACGCGCTTGAACGCGACACTGAAAGCGAAGGCGTCCTGATACCCCACCGCCCGGGCCGCCGCCGCGACCGTCATCTCCGATCCGTCCCGCAGCATGTCGGCCGCCAACGTCATCCGCCAGTCCGTCAGGTACGCCAGCGGCGGCTGCCCGACCAACTCGGTGAAGCGCGCGGCGAACGCGGCGCGGGACATCCCGGCGGCCGTCGCCAGTTCGGCGACCGTCCAGCGGTGCGCCGGGTCGGAGTGCACCCGCTCCAACGCCGTGCCGATGGCGGTGTCCGACAGGGCGCGGTACCAGGTCGGGCGTTCGAGGCCGGATTTCGTGCAGCCTTCGCGCAATGTCAGTACCAAGATCAGGTCGAGCATCCGGTGCAGGACGGCGTCCTGGCCGGGCTCGTCACGTGCGGCCTCCGAGGTGAGCAGTTCCAGGGCCGCGTCGATGCGGGGATTGGCCGCCACCTTCGCCAGCGGCGGGAGCGTGGACAGCAGCCGCCGTCCGGCGTCGCCCTGCGGTGCGTACGTGCCCCGGATCAGGGTGGTCGCGCCGGGCAGGCCGTCGCCGTAGGTGCGCGGTGCCAGGGCATTGGACAGGTTCGCCTGCCGATCGGCGGGGCCGAGCAGCTGCTTATGTCCAGCACGGATCACGGCCTGCGGCGCGGTCGTCAGGTCGTCGGAGATCGTGTGTCGGCGGCTCACGGTGACCACGGCGATATCACCCGCGGCGAGTTCGGTCGGCGGAATCTCTGGCAGGTCTTCCAGCCGCACCACCGCGTGACCGCCGAGCGCGGCGAAGACGGTGAGCGGCGGGGCGTCGGCGAAGGTCAAGGACCACGGCGGACGCTGGATCAGCTGTCGGACGTCGGCGTTGCTGGTTCGCGAGCGATGAAGCAGGTCGCTGAGGGCGTCCATGCGTTTAGCGTAGACGAGCGCAAAGGTTCTGGCGACGATCTCCCATGGATCGTCCAGCCGATCGGCGATTTCCTGAGGGCATGAAGCACAACCTGATCCTCGCCGGCACCGGCAAGACCGGCCGCCGCATCGCGAACCGTCTCACTGCCGCCGGCCACTCTGTTCGCACCGCCGCCCGCACCGGCGGCGACATCCACTTCGACCTCGACGATGCCACGACCTGGCCCGCCGCTCTCGAGGGCGTCACGGCCGCCTACCTCGTCGAGCCGAGCCTGGACGCCGACGCTGAGAACCCGCCGCGCATCGCCCGCCTGGTCACCGCGGCCGTCGCCGCCGGAGTGAGCCGCCTGGTGCTGCTCTCGGCTCCGGGCGCGGACTTCGAAGGCCACCCGCTGCACACCACCGACCTTGCGGTGCGGGAATCAGGGGTCGAATGGACCGTGCTGCGCCCGAACTGGTTCTCGCAGAACTTCAGCGAGGCTTTCTGGCTCCCCGCAATCCGCAGCGGCACTCTCGCGCTCCCCACCGGCGAGGGCCGCGTTCCCTTCATCGACGCGGAGGACATCGCGGACGTCGCCATCGCCGCCCTCACCGAAGACCGGCACGCCGGGCAGGTCTACGAGCTGACCGGCCCGCGCGCGATCGGCTTCGGCGAGGCGACGGAGCTGATCGCGGCGGCATCGGGCCGGTCGCTGCGCTATGTGGACGTCAGCCCTGATGATTTCCTCCAGCAGCAGCTCTCTCATGGGCTGCCCGCCGCGGACGCCGAGCGGATGACCAAGCTCTTGGTGAGCATCAGCACCGGTGAGGGCGAAAGGCTCCAGGACGGCGTCGAGCAGGCCCTGGGTCGCGCCCCCCGCCGGTTCGAGGACTTCGTCGTCGAGGCGGCGGCCACCGGCTGCTGGAGCTGAACCGTCCGCTGCGAACGCCGCGCGCGCCGCCATCCGGAGGGCGGCGCGCGCGGCGTTCCCGCGTATTCGAACGCTTACCCTCAGTGCTCTTTTGTAACGTTCTGATCAAGGAGACGCGGACGATCGAAGTCTCGTAACTTTTACCCTTGTGTTCGCCTTGCGGCGTCTATAGAAATGACCGACGCGGGCTTGTATCCCCTGCCCCCCGCCATCATCGGTCCGCCGATCTCGGGCATCGGATGCCTTCATCCCCCTTTTCGGGAAGGGAACACTATGACCTATGCCGTACCACGGCACCGCAAGCGAATAGCGACTGCCACCACCCTGACAGCGGTCGCCGCATTCGTCACCGCGAGCATCGCCCTCGCGGCTCCGTCGAACGCCGACTCCGGCGCCACCACCACGTTGCCCGGCACCACACCGGGCTACGCGACCGCCTCGGCCGACCTCGGGCAGACCGGTGCCGCCGCGCCGCTGAGCCTGCGCGTCTACCTGGCCGGACAGGACCCCGCGGGCCTGGAGGCGTACGCGCGCGCCGTGTCCGACCCCAACAGCGCCAGCTACAAGCACTTCCTGAGCACCACCGAGGTCCGCAACCGGTTCGGCGCCTCGCAGGCGCAGATCGACGCGGTGAGCCAGTGGCTGAAGGCGGCGGGACTGACCGTCACCGGGAGCAACCAGCACTGGATCGACATCACCGGCACCGTCGCCGCCGCGCAGAAGGCGTTCGGCACACAGCTGCACAACTTCGCCACGCCCGACGGCACGCTGCGCAGCAACAGCAGCGACGTGAAGGTCCCGGCCTCGATCGCCAAGGCCCTCCTGGGCGTCTCGGGTCTGGCGCAGAGCACGAAGCACGCGGTCACCAACCACCAGAAGGTCGACACGTCGGCCCGCGGTCCGGTGCAGAACAACGACCCGTCGTGCTCCGACTACTACGGCCAGAAGCAGGTCCCCGCCTCGGCCCCGGCCGTGCCGGCCGGCTTCACCACCCCGGCCACGCTGGCGCAGTGCTCGCTCGTGCCGTCGGAGATGCGCGACGCCTACGGCGTGTCCAAGTCCGGCCTGACCGGCAAGGGCGCGACGATCGCGATCGTGAACTGGTACGGCTCCTCGACCATGGAGGCGGACGCGAACAAGTTCGCCACCAACCACGGCGACAAGCCGTTCGCCAAGGGCCAGTACTCCGAGGTGAGCGACCCGTCGCAGTGGACGAACAAGGACATCTGCGGCTTCGGCGACTTCGGCGAGGAGGCGCTGGACGTCGAGATGGCGCACGGGTTCGCCCCGGACGCCAAGGTCATCACGATCGCCGCGAACTCCTGCTTCGACTCCGACCTGATCGCCGCCGAGACGAACATCGTCGACAACCACCTGGCCGACGTCGTGTCGAACAGCTGGGGCGAGATCATGTACTCGACCTCGGGTGACATCGACCCGGCCCAGATGAAGGCCTACGACCAGGTCTTCATGCAGGGCGCGGTGGAGGGCATCGCCTTCGACTTCTCCTCCGGCGACTGCATGAACAACGACGCCTTCTCCATCTCCCAGGGCCTGAACTGCGACCCGACCGCGTCCCGGGCCCAGGTCGACTGGCCGGCGAGCTCGGCGTGGGTGACCTCGGTCGGCGGCACCGCGCTGGGGCTGGACAAGCGCGGCTACGGCTTCGAGGCCCCGATGGCCGACACCCGCAGCGGCCGCACCGCTCCGGGCGCCGCCGCATGGGCCCCGGGCGCGCAGACCTTCGGCGGCGGCGGCGGCGTCAGCGAGACCATCGCACAGCCCTGGTACCAGAGCTGGACCGTGCCGCACGGCATGGCCACCACGCTGATGGACGGGACCAAGGTCGCGCAGCCCAAGCGCACGATTCCGGACATCTCGCTGAACGGCGACCTGTACTTCAGCAGCTCGCTGGTGGGCCAGACCGACCCGGACACCGGTGTTTACTCCGAGGGCGGCTTCGGCGGCACTTCGGTGTCGGCTCCGTCGTGGGCCGGCGTGCTCGCGGACGCGCAGCAGGCGCAGTGGGGGATCCCGGTCGGCTTCGCCAACCCGGCGATCTACGCGCGGTCGTGGCTGGCGAATGACGTGGTGCAGAACCCGCGGCAGATCACGGGCTCGGCGATTCACTCGGTGGTGTTCCAGTACCCGGCCGGGAACCAGTTCGCGGGGATGTACCGGCTGATTCAGTACGGCGTGGACGAGGGCCTGCCGGCCAGCCGGGGTTACGACCTGGCGACCGGTGTCGGTTCGCCGAACGCGTTGTTCCTGCGGTCGTTCGGGTTCGGGCGCTGAGTGCGGGTTCGGTTCTTGTGCTGTGATCCTGTGATGTGGTCTTGGATCGCGGTGTGAGGTGGACCTGGCCGGCTGTTTCACTCCTTGGGGGTGGGGCGGCCGGCCTTTTGCTTTGTGTTGGTTGGTTGCGCGGTTGCTTGCTTCGGGTGCATCATCGGCTTGTCCATCGTCGTCGATGACCACCTTTTAAGAATGCTGATGAACAGAACGGAGGCCGCCGACACCGCCGTGACCCGATGACGGGAACGGGGCCGGTGTGGACGGCGACTCTTTCCGATACTCGCGCTCGTGCGGCCGTCGCGGCCCGGCGCTACGGTGTTCCCCCGGCGATGATCGCGGCTGCTGGTCGGCGGCGTGCGGTTGGGGACTGGCGCGGTGCTTGTGCCGCGGCTGATGTCGATGTGTATCTCAACGTTGATTTGGTGCGGCGTCGGTGTGGTTCTGTTGTGGCGGACCGGCTGTCGGCGGTGTTGTCGGAGCTGGCGCCGGATTTGCTGAGGTGGCATCTTCCTCGGCGGGGGCATGGTGCGGGGGAATTGGCGGCTGGGCTCCTTGTGCCGCTCGCAGAGTTCGTTGACGGCGGCGTCGCGCTGACGCTGGTCGCGATGACACCGCGGGTCGCGCTCGACGCCGGTCAGCGGGTTGTGCTGACAGTGCTGGATTCCGGCGCCCGGGCTCGGCGGTTCGTGGATGACGACCCGGTGAAGCGTGCGCTGCTCGGAGGCGTGCGTGTGAAGCACGCTGGGCGGCACAGTCTGGTGCGGTTTCCGATGTTCTGGAATGCGTCTCGCGCGCCGGAGCTGGCTGGGATGCGGGCGGCCGCGCTTGAATCGCAGGAGATCACGTTTCTCCAGGACACGGGTCGTTTCGCAGAGGCCTGGCTGGCAGCCGGCTTCGGCCTTGATGTGGATTCTGCAACTGCGACTCCGAGCCGCCTGCGCTGGCTCACTGCGCTTCCGGTGTGTCTGCCCGGATTGGCGGCTCGGGTACGTTCGGCGCTGCCCGGTGCTGATACGGCGGTAGTCCGGTCGGGTGGTGGCGCGGTCGTGTTGTCAGGGCTCGATGGCGACCGCCCCGTCGCGCGAGTCGTTCCAAGCCGTGATGCTCAGGGCCTACCGATGGTGTCGACTGCCGCGTGGGCTCGTTCGGTGGACGTGGATCTGCTGCGTTTCGGCCTGCTTGGAGCGCACGAGCTGCATCCGCTGGTGGCCTCGGCACTCATGTCGGATCCACCGCCGGCTGTGCCCGAGCCGGACGAATGGCTCTATCGGGAAGTCCCGTACATCGCAGGGCCCTGCGCGGACGCGGATGTCCCGACGGTGTGCATCCGGTGCGGGCCGACCATCCACCGCGTCGCGCACCGCGACGGGACTTGGCGCCCCATCGACCACCAGGGACACGCCGAGCGTGAGTCATTCCTCAAACGCCTGGGTGGCCCTGCGAACCCGTGTCTCCAAGCCGCCGAATACCTGGCCTCCGGCCGCCATGTCATCGACCTCGTCGAG
Source organism: Catenulisporales bacterium (assembly GCA_019510485.1). GTDB lineage: Bacteria > Actinomycetota > Actinomycetes > Streptomycetales > Catenulisporaceae > Catenulispora. The sequence goes on along the minus strand of JAEKKI010000043.1, from coordinate 1,488 downwards.
TCTTTGCTGCGCCATGGCCGCGCGGATGACGTCCAGCGTGTCCTACACCTGCACGCCGGCGCCGAGGCGGTGCTTCACGACGTCGCCCTCCCCACCGGCGGCACCGTCGGCGAGGCCCTTGCGACCTTGCGCGAGAACACGCTCCAGTTCCGCATGCTCCTCGCCGGTGCAACGCGTCCGCGTGACACCGCGAGCTACCGATCAACAACCCGTCGGCGCACCCGAAAGGGGGACCCGGCCCGAACCCACAGGTGACCATGACACTGACGACCACCGCCACGCCCGATGCAGTGATCGGCCACGCCGACGCCGCTACTCCCGACACCACCGAGCGCCGCCAACTCCTGGCCGCCGACCATCTCATAGCCCTGACCCGAGCCTCCGCCACCGAGCCCGGCACCGACCCCACCGTCCAAGCCCTGGCGCTCACCGCCGCCGCCAATCTCCCTGTACTGCTCTGGGGCCAACCCGGCATCGGCAAGTCCTCCACCCTCGTCCAGCTGGCGCGCGGTCTGGACCTGCCGCTGGAAACCGTCATCGCCAGCGTGCACGACCCCTCGGATTTCGCGGGCCTGCCGATCATCGGCGCCGACCCGGCGGCTCAAGGCGTTGCGATGGCGCCGCCCGACTGGGCCGTCCGGCTGCATCGCGCCGGCCACGGACTGCTCTTCCTGGACGAGCTCTCCTCCGCCCCGCCCGCCGTCCAGGCCGCGTTGCTGCGCGTCGTGCTCGAACGCCACGTCGGAAGCCTGGCGCTGCCCGAGGGCGTCCGCGTCGTCGCCGCCGCGAATCCGGCCGGCAGCGCCGCCGACGGCTGGCAACTGGCGCCGCCGCTGGCGAACCGGTTCGTGCATCTGGCGTGGGTCCACGATCCCGACGTGGTGGTGCGCGGCCTCGGCGGGGTCTGGCCGCGCATCTCGTTGCCGCGCCTGGATCCCGACCCCGCACGGCTCGAATCCTCGGTAACCAGGGCGCGGACCGCGATCTGCGCGTTCTTGACCGTGCGCCCCGACTACACCCACCGCATGCCGGCCACCGCCGCCGCGCGGTCCGGCGCCTGGCCGTCGCCCCGCACGTGGGATATGGCCTTGCGGCTACTGGCTTTCGGCTACGCGTCGGATGCCGACCTGGAAGCCGTCGCCATGGCGATCCGAGGGGCGGTCGGCGACGGCGCGGGTATGGAACTGATGGCGTTCCTCGAACGCCGCGACCTTCCGGACCCCGAAGCCGTCTTGGCCGATCCCGACGTAGCCGAGCTGCCGGAACGCGGCGATCTGGTGCACGCGACGCTGGCGGCGGTCGTCGACGCGATCGCCCGCGAACCATCTCGCGAACGCTGGGAATCCGGCTGGCAGCTGATGGCACGCCTCGCGGCGACCGTGCCGGTGGACCTGCTCGCGGCTCCCGCCATGCAACTCGCGGCGCTACGCCGACCGGAGTGGGAGCTGCCGAAGCAGTTGGACGGCCTGACAGCACTGGAGGCGATGC
>JAEKKI010000042.1 GCA_019510485.1 Catenulisporales bacterium | reverse complement strand
TGGCGGGTGACGGCGAGGGTTCCGGTCGTCGCCGCTATTTGATCAGCCGTCTGATCAGGCGTCTGATCTGCCGTCTGATTAGTCGTCTGATCAGTCGAGGCCGTGCCGCAGCGCGTAGCGGACAGCTTGGGCGCGGTCGCGAACGCCGATCTTGGCGAAGAGGTTGTTGATGTGGGTCTTGACCGTGGCCGCCGAGACGAACAGCTCGCCCGCGATCTCCGTGTTCGACCGGCCGCGGGCGATGAGCGCCAGCACCTCCGCTTCGCGCGGCGTGAGCTCCGCTACCGCCGGGACCTCCACGGCAGCAGCGAGCAAGGTCGCGGTCACACCGTCGCCGAGCACCGACTGCCCGGAGGCCGCGGCCTCGATGGCACGGGCGATCTCGGCACGGCCGGACTCCTTGGTGAGGTAGCCGGTGGCGCCGGCACGCAGAGCTTTGAGGATCGAGGCGTCGTCGGCGTGCGTGGTCAGCACGACCACCCGCACACCCGGCGCCCGCTCGCCGATCAGGCGCGTGGCCGCGACGCCGTCCATCCCGGGCATGCGAAGGTCCATGAGCACGACGTCCGGGCGCAACGTCTCGGCGGCCGCCACCGCCGCGGCCCCGTCGGGCGCCTCCCCCACGACTTCGACGCCCGGCGTCACCGAGAGCAGCGCGACCAGGCCGTCCCGGACCGCTGCCTGGTCGTCGGCTACGACTACTCGGATCGGTGGCACGGCAGCATTCTCACATCCGTGTGGGTTCGTGCCGTACCGGCCATCGAGCGGCGGTCGCCGTTGACGACTGGCACGCTAAAAATCAGCGACGCAATGCGGTCGAAGTGTGCCGCCCGCACCGCTGCACCGCCGGAGCACCGAACCCGTCCTCGTCGCCATGGCGAACCGCCCAGCCCCCTAAACCCGCTGCCGATCCGCCGCCGCAGCCTGCAACAGCTCATCCGCATGCGCCTGCCCGAGCTCGGACTCCTCCAGCCCGGCCAGCATCCGCGCCAGCTCCCGACGCCGCTCGGCATCGTCGAGCACCATCACCCCGGACCGCGTGACCGAGCCGTCGTTCGCCTTCCGTACCACCAACTGCCGATCGGCGAACGCCGCGACCTGCGGCAGATGCGTCACCACCACCACCTGCGCCGAACGCGCGAGGCGCGCCAGCCGCCGCCCCACCTCGACCGCCGCCTTACCGCCAACCCCGGCGTCGACTTCATCGAACACGAACGTCGGCACCGGGTCGGAACCGGCGAAGACGACCTCGACCGCGAGCATCACCCGCGACAGCTCACCGCCGGAAGCCCCCTTGGCGATCGGCAGGAACGGCGCACCGGGATGCGGAGCCAAGCGGATCTCCACGTCGTCGACGCCGCTCGGGCCGAACGCGACCGTCCGGCCGTCGATCTCCAAACCTTCGGCCGCCCCCTTCTGCGTCACCGGCACCTCGATCCGGGCGTGCGGCATCGCCAGCTCCGCGAGCTCGGTCGTCACCGCCGCCGCGAACTTGTCCGCGGCCTGCGCCCGCCCCGCCGACACCCGCGCGGCCAGCGCCGCGAGTTCGGCGCGCGCCGCCACCCGATCGGCCTCCAACACCGCGATCCGGTCGTCGTCGCCTTCCAGCTCGGCCAGCCGCAGCGCACCGGTGGAAGCCCATGCGAGCACATCAGTGAGCTTCGGCCCGTACTTGCGCATCAACCCGCTCAGATCGCTGATCCGCTGCTGCACGTCGGCCAACCGCCGCGGATCGGCCTCGACCGAGTCCGCATACGCCGCCAAGTCCGTGGACACATCGGCCAACAGGAACGACGCCTCGTCCAAGCGCGCAGCCATCTCGGCCAGCACCGGGTCATGGCCACGCGCGGACTCCAGCGCCCGGGTCGCCTCCGACACCAATGACAGAGCATTGATGGACGCCGGATCGTCCGGGCTGCCGGCCAGCGCCATGTGCGCACCCTCGGAGGCGGTCCGCAGCGTGTCGGCGTGACCGAGCCGCTCCGCCTCGGCGCCCAACTCGGCGTCCTCGCCCTCGACCGGCTCGATCCGCTCCACCTCCGCCAGCCCGAACCGCAGCAGATCCGCCTCCTGCGCGCGCTCGCGGGCGCGGGTGGTCAACTCCTCCAGCGTCGCCTCGATCTTGCGCAGCCGCTCATAGCAGGACTTGTACTCCGCCAGCGGCTCGGCGACCGCGGGGCCGGCGTAGCGGTCCAGCGCCTGGCGCTGCCGGGCCGGCTGGAGCAGGGTCTGCTGCGCGGACTGGCCGTGCATGGCCACCAGGTCGTCGGCCAGGCCGCCGAGCACGCCGATCGGCACGGCGGCGCCGCCCAGGCTCGCGCGCGAGCGCCCCTCCAGCGACACCGACCGGGAGATGATGAGCTCGACCCGGTCCGGCCCCGCCGGCTCGAACTCGGCGCCGGCGTCGGCGGCGGCACGTCCGGCGGGGCTCTTGGGGTCAAGCACCAGCCGGCCCTCCACCGAGGCGCGCTCGGCGCCGGGCCGTACCAGGGCGGAGTCCGAACGGCCGCCGAACAGCAGCCCGAGGCCGGTGACCACCATCGTCTTGCCCGCGCCGGTCTCGCCGGTGACCGCCGTGAACCCGGGCGACAGCTCCAACACCGCGTCCTCGATCACGCCGAGGCCACGAATCCTCATCTGCTCCAGCACGGATACGACACTAAGTGGTCGTGGGGGCGCTGCGGTACCTCCGTGTCGGATTCATCCCCTTAGGGGCCGAAGTTCATGGCCCTGACATGTAGTCAGGGTCGGCGCTGCCGTAGGCGCGCAACTCCTCGGCGAAGGCGTCGACGTCCCGAGTGGCGTAGCCTCGGCGGCTGCGGGTGAACGTCGGCACCGCGCCGGGCCGCTGACCCTGCGACAGCGTCTCGATCACCTGGTCCAGGAACATGTCCACTTCCTGGAAGTCGTAGCCGCCGTTCCTAGTGGTTCTGAAACCGGCGTGCTCGGTCCGCATGATCATCGTCGTCGCACCAGGTGCCAGATCCGTCCCGCCACGAGCGACGGCCAAGCGCCCCTGCAATTCGGAAAGCAACTCATCCGCCGGCTGCATCCTGTACCCGCTGTGAAGGTCTGTGGTGGTGCGGAACCTCGTCGTGCGTACCCAGGAAGTTTCGGGCAGGTCGCCCCGGTACAGCCGGGCCGCTACTTCGCCGACGAAGGCGATGACGTCCGTCGCGACATAGCGTCGGGAACCGTACCGCCTCTTGGGAAGTCGCGCGTGCTCTTGGAGCAGCCAGTCGGCCAGGTCCCTGGCGGTCTCATCGGCCATGTCCACCGGGCCCTACTTCTCCGCCCGCCACCCGTCGACCGGTAGCGCGAACTTCGCCACCAGCCGGTCGGTGAACGGCGCGCGGTGCAGCCGGGCGAACCGCACCGGCAGCGCGCCCCGGCGCACCTCGACCCGTGCGCCGTGCGGCAGGTCCAGCACCCGCCGGCCGTCGCACCACATCACAGCACCCTTGCTCGCCGGGTCGTCGCCGTTCGGCTGGAGCTCCAGGGCCAGCATCGAGTTCGGCGAGACCACCAGCGGCCGGGCGAACAGCGCGTGCGCGCTGATCGGCACCAGCAGCAGCGCGTCCACGTCGGGCCAGACGATCGGGCCGCCGGCGGAGAAGTTGTAGGCGGTGGAGCCGGTGGGGGTGGCGAAGATGACGCCGTCGCAGCCCCACTTGGAAAGCGGCCGGCCGTCGATGGAGACCAGCACCTCGACCATGCGCTCGCGGGAGTACTTCTCGACGCTGGCCTCGTTCAGCGCCCAGGAGCGGTCCAGCGTCTGTCCGTCGAGGCTGACCTCGACGTCGATGGTCATGCGCTCCTCGACCACGTAGTCGCGGGCGACGATGCGGTCCACGACCATCGTCAGATCCTCGTATTCGGCCTCGGCGAGGAATCCGACGCGGCCCAGGTTCACGCCGAGCAGCGGAATCCCGGCGGCGCGGGCGATCTCGGCGCCGCGCAGCACGGTGCCGTCGCCGCCGAGAACGACGACGAGTTCGACGTCGTCCGCCGCGCCGATACCCATTGGGACAGCGGCGCGTAGCGCCTCGGATTTGGGGCGGTGGTGGGCGACGGGTGGGAAGACCTGTGCGTCCGTTTCCAGCTCCGGGGCCTCACCGGCCAGCACCCGCACGCCGACACCGGCCGCGTTCAACCGCGCCACCGCGGCGCGCGCGGCGTCCAACGCCGCCTGCCGTCCGGTGTGGACGACCATCAGCACCGTGCGCTCGCCGTGTCCCATCGCCTCAGTCCCCAGACCCTTCGTCGTGGTTGGTCTCGCCGGGCCCGGCCGGACCCTCCTGGATGGCCCGCGCGAGATCCTCCTCGCGCAGCGGCGGCGCATCGGCCCGCAGCCACAAGAAGTACTCGACGTTGCCGGCCGGCCCGGGCAACGGGCTGGCGGCCACGCCGCGTACCCCGAGACCGAGCTTCGCAGCCGCGGCAGCCACATCCCGCACCGCCTCGGCGTGCAGCGCGACGTCACGCACCACGCCGCCGGAGCCCAGGCGCTCCTTGCCGACCTCGAACTGCGGCTTGACCATCAGCGCCAGATCCGCCTCCGGAACCGCGCACGAGGCCAGCGCCGGGAGCACCAGCCGCAGTGAGATGAACGAGAGATCGCCCACCACGAGTTCCACCCGACCGCCGATCATGTCCGGCGTCAAGTCCCGGACGTTGGTCCGGTCCAGCACCGTGACCCGGTCGTCGGTCCGCAGCGACCAGGCCAGCTGGCCGTAGCCGACGTCGACGGCCACGACGTGCGCCGCACCGTTGCGCAGCAGTACGTCGGTGAACCCGCCGGTGGACGCGCCGGCGTCCAGAGCGCGGCGGCCCTCGAAGCTCAAACCGTGTGGCGCGAAAGCGGCGAGCGCTCCGGCGAGTTTGTGTCCGCCGCGCGAGACGTACTCCTCTCCGTTTTTAGCTTCGGTAACGACGACCGGCGCGGAGGTCTCGACCTGGGTCGCGGCCTTGGACGCGGTCTGCCCGTTCACGCTGACCCGCCCGGCCTCGATCAACTCGCGCGCCTGCTCCCGCGACCGGGCGAGGTTGCGGCGGACCAGCTCGGCGTCCAGGCGGCGCCGCGCGGTCACCCCGCGTCCTGGGCGCCGGCCGCCGGCTCGGCCAGGATCGCCCGCAGGTCGTTGTGGATCGCGTCGTAGACGTCGGCGTGGATGGCCAGCGGCGTGTCCGGCAGGCGGGTGAGCCGGTCCAGGACGTCGTCGACTTGGCGGTGGCCGGAGTGCTCGAAGTCCACCCTCATGGAGAGCTCCGAGAGCTCGGAGATCTCGGAGAGTTCAGAGAGTTCGGAGAAGTCCTGGTCCATCGTCGCGCCACACCTTCGCTTGCCGTTGCCCGCCGTTCTTCTCCCCGAACGCTATCGCGCCGGTTCCAGTAAGGTCGCGAACGTGGCCACGATCGACGAATGCCGGGAAGCATTGAAGGAGTTCGCCGGGAAGCTCGGCGGCATGGACGAGTCCAACAAGAACTTGGTGCGCACCGTGAGCCTGCGGGTCCCCGACCTGGACGTCACGTTCCACGGTGTGCTGCGCGCGGGGGCGCTGGAAGACATCACCACCGAGCCCAAGGAGCGGGCCCAGGTGCGCATGACGATCAAGAGCGACGACCTTATCGCGCTGGTCGCCGGCGACCTGAACTTCGCCTCGGCCTGGGCCCGCGGCCGGGTGAAGCTGGAGGCCGGGTTCTCGGATCTACTGCGGCTGCGCAAGCTGTTGTGACGGGCTTTGTGAACATGGCCACCACACAGTCCAAGCGCATCATCAGAGCGCCGCGCGCCGCGGTCTACCGAGCTCTGCTCGACGCCGACGCCGTCCGGCAGTGGATGGTGCCGGACGGCATGACGAGTGAGATCCATTCCTTCGACGGACGCCAAGGCGGCACGTTCCGCATCTCCTTGACCTATGACGCCCCGACGGACACCGGCAAGACCTCGGCGCGGACCGACACGTTCCACGGCCGGTTCGTCGAACTGGTCCCGGACGCCAAGGTCGTGCAGACGGTCGAGTTCGAGACCGACGATCCAGCGGTGCAAGGCGAGATGACGATCACTTACGACCTCGCCGAAGCCGACGGCGGCACCGAGGTCACCGGCCGGCACGAGAACCTGCCGTCGGGTGTGTCGCCGTCCGACAACGAGCTGGGTTGGCGCATGGCGATGGACAAGCTCGCGCGGCTGGTCGAGCAGGGCTGAGCGAAGTCCTGTTCGGCCCGCGGGTCACGGCACTGCCGGATTTCCAGTCCCGGTTGCTGACCGCGCTGGAGGCGATCCGGGGCCTGCGGATGCGGCCGCTGTTCGAACAAGCGCGTCGACGCGGGATCTGATACACCGTCAGCACCGATCCGAACCGCCGGGAGGGCGCCATGGCAGGGCCGTTGCAGGGCTTGAAGATCGTGGAGATCGCGGGCATCGGGCCCGGGCCGTTCGCCGCGATGCTGCTGGCCGACCTGGGCGCCGAGGTGCTGCGCGTGGACCGGCCGGGCGGCGGCGGGCTGTCGATGGGCGACCGCGACGTCCTCAACCGCGGTCGCCGCTCGGTCGCGGTGGACCTGAAGCACCCCGGCGGCGCAGAGGTGGTGCTGCGCCTGGCCGAGCGGGCCGACGTGCTGATCGAGGGCTACCGGCCGGGCGTGGCCGAGCGGCTGGGCATCGGCCCGGAGCCGTGCCTGGCCCGCAACCCGCGCCTGGTCTACGGCCGGATGACCGGCTGGGGCCAGGACGGCCCGCTGGCGAGCGCCGCCGGCCACGACATCGCCTACATCGCCATCACCGGCACCCTGCACGCCATCGGCCGCGCCGGCGGGCCGCCGCAGGTGCCGTTGAACCTGGTCGGCGACTTCGGCGGGGGCGCGATGTACCTGGTGGCCGGCGTGCTGGCGGCGCTGTGGGAGGCGGCGCGATCGGGGCGCGGCCAGGTGGTGGACGCCGCGATCGTGGACGGCACCGCACACCTGTCCGGCATCCTGCACGGTTTCAGCAGCCTGGGTGTGTGGCGCGAGGAGCGCGGTACCAATCTGCTGGACACCGGCGCGCCGTTCTACGACGTCTACGCGACCTCCGACGGGCGGCACATGGCGGTCGGGGCCATCGAGCCGCAGTTCTTCGCCGAGTTGGTGGAACGGCTCGGCATCGCGCATCTCGGGCTGGACCAGAACGACCGGGAGCGCTGGCCGGAGCTGCGCCGGCTGCTCGGCGACGTGTTCCGGACCCGGACCCGCGAGGAGTGGACGAAGGTGTTCGAGGGCAGCGATGCGTGTGTGGCGCCGGTGCTGTCGGCTTCGGAGGCGCCGGGCCACCCGCACATCGCGGCACGCGGCACGCTCGTGGAGCGCGACGGCCTGTCCCAGCCGGCGCCCGCGCCGCGCTTCTCCCGGACCGGGGCCGAGCTGGGGTTGCCGCCGTGCTCGGCGGGAGCTCACACCCGGGAAGCGCTGGCGGCGTGGGGTTTCTCGGATGTGGACGCGCTGCTGGAAACGGGCGCGGTGGTCCAGGGCTGAGTCAGCGGTGCGCGCCTGTCACACGTCGTCGAGGTCGACGCCGTTCAAGACCTCGTTCGGATGACCGCCCGCTGTGTCGTCGAGCCGTGCCACGAAATCGTGGTGCCCCGCTGAGTACGCGCCGCAGTTGTGGACGAACCCGTCGTCGGGCTGCGCGGCCTGCTGGGGATCGAGCTGTGGCGATGTCCAGGTCTGCGCTTCGTTGCCGTCGACCAGGACATGCACCGTGGCGACACCCGCGGCCGTTCCGACGTTCCAGACCGCCCCGAAGCTGACCTTGGTCTGAGCGTTGGCGACGGGAAACGGGCCGTCGTTCTCGTCGGAGACGCCGAGTTGGTTCAGCAAGCCGTCGAAGGCGAAAGCAGCGGCACCCTGCCCCGCCTGCGCTCCGGTGCCGCCGTCTTGGCCGTCTACCGGCTGCCACTGCTGACCGGCATCGTCCCACCAGTAGTAGCCGTCCGGGGACAGCTGGGCGCCTTCGGGCACCGGACTCATGGCGTCCGCCTCTCAGTAGCGTCCCAGGGTGCTGACTCCCCCGAAACCACCTCAGAGACAACCTATGCGGCGACGCTCCAAGTTTCCTTCCCCTTCGGGCCGCTCAACGGGCGGCCTTCCGTGGAGCACCCGGCACGACGGCCCGGCTACCCCAGCTGGGCCAACGCGTCCGAAGCGTCGACGCCCTCGCCGGCAGCCCACATCGCCGCGCACATCGCCCGCACGGCGTCGATCCTCTCGCCGTGGCCGTGCAGCACCACCTGCCCCGACACCACGGCGGCGGTCCAGCGGCCGCACGCGTAGTTGATCCCCTCGCGGGTCGGCGCGACATGTGGGGACAGCAGCCCGCGCAGGTCGTCGGCGATGTAGTTGGGACGCCGGTCGGACGGCGCGGCCAGCAGGTCACGGACCGTGGTCACGCCGGTAAGCACCAGGAGGCTGTCGGTCTTGCCCCGCACCGCGCCCTCTATGTCGGTGTCGAGCCGGTCGCCGACGATCAGCGGATGCCGAGCCCCCGAGCGCAGGACCGACTCGCGGTGCAGCGGCAGCTCCGGCTTGCCGGCGACCTGCGGGATCACGCCAGAGGCCGCGCGCACGGCAGCCACGAGCGTGCCGTTGCCCGGCGCGATACCGCGCGAGGTCGGCACGGTGGTGTCGGTGTTGGTCGCGATCCACGGCACGCCGCGGCGCACCGCGTAGGTCGCCTCGGCCAGGTCCTTCCAGCCCAGGTCCGGGGAGTAGCCCTGGACCACGACCTCGGGCATGTCGTCGGCGGAGGCCACGGCCTTCAGCCCCTGCTCCGCGATCGCTTCCCGCAGGCCGGGGCCGCCGATCACCAGCACCCGGCCGCCCTCGCCGACGCAGGCGTGCGCCATGCGGGCCGCGGCCTGCGCCGACGTCACGATCTCGGCGGCCAGCGCCGGGACGCCGAGCTTGTTCAGGTGCTCGGCGACCGCGTCGGGCGTGCGGGAGGCGTTGTTGGTCACGTAGGCGCGGCGCATGCCGTACTGCTCGGCCTCGCGCAGGGCCTCGGCGGCGTGCGGGACCGCGTCCTCGCCCCGGTACACCACGCCGTCCAGGTCGAGCAGGGCCGTGTCGTACGCCTCGGCGAGTGCCTTGTCAGAGGTCAGCAGCGGAAGCGGTCCGGCCGGGGCCGCGCCGTCGGGATTCTCAGCGGTCACGTGGATATCTGATCACATCTGCTTCCGCCTCGGCGGCGTACCCCTGAGACTCGCTCACTCGTCGGCGAGCCCGCGCTTGCCGCTCTGCTCGCGGAGCGTGGAACGCGCGGCGCGCAGCGCGTTGGCGTAGTGCCGGATCTCCGGACGCATCGCCGCGGCCGCCGACAGGTGCTCCACAGCGACGTCCATCTGGCCGAGTTTGGCCGCGGCCAGGCCCCAGCCGAACTGCGCGTAGTCGTCTTCCGGGCTCACGTGCGCCAGCTGCGCGAAGCTCTCCAGCGCCCGCTCGTACAGGCCGCCGTCGAAGTGCGCGCGAGCCAGCGCCTCCAGCACCTGCGCCGAGTCGGGGTTCTTCTGCGCGACCTTGGTGAGCAGCTGCGCCGCCGCCTGCGGATCCCCGGCCTCCAGCAGCTGTACGCCCTGCCGGTACCAGTCGGCCGCCTCGCCGGTCGGCTCGCCGGCGCCGTCCTCGGCGCCATACCCGCCATATCGCTCAGACATCAGATCCTCCGTCGTACTCGGCTCCCGCTACCGGCTCCCCATCCGTCACACCTTGTATGCCGTCATTCCTATCCCGCCGCCGCCCACATCATTCCCGCAGGTCTCCCAACAGCCCTGTTGAACTGACGGTTCGCGGTGCCGTGCCGGTGCTCGGTCCGTGCTCGGTCCCTCTGGCGCCAGCCGTAGCTCGTACCATTCCTGCATGGCACACAGCGATCCGCAGGCGCTCCGAGTCCTCCCGTTCCGGGGACTGCGGTTCGTCCCGGACCGGGTTCGAAACCCGTCGGCGGTCACCTCGCCACCGTACGACATGATCGGCCCGGATGAGGCCAGGCGGCTGGCCGACACCGAGGAACACAACGTCGTGCGCCTGATCCTGGCCGCGCCGGAGGAGCAGGCGTCCGGCGCCCCCGGCGCACCGGCCCGCTACCGCCGCGCGGCATCCTCACTCCTGGAGTGGATCGACGACGGCGCCCTGCGCCTGGACGCCGAGCCGGCGTTCTACGTCTACGAGCAGACCGGCCCCGGCTTTCACCAGCGCGGCCTGATCGCCCTGGTCAAGCTGGACGACACCGACGATCCCGCGCGGCCCGACGCCGTCACCGAGCCGGCCCCGGCCCGCCGCGCGATCCTCCCGCACGAGGCCGTGACCGACTCGATCGTGGCCGACCGGCTGGCGCAGATGCGCGCCACCGACGCCCACATCGAGCCGATCCTGCTCACCTACTCCGGCGACCGCACGGTCTCCGACCTCATCGACCGTGTCGCCGAGCTCACACCGCCCCTGACCGCGACCACCACCGCCGACGGCACCAGCCACCGTCTGTGGGCCCTGACCGACCCGACCGCCACCGACCGGGTTGCCGCCGCACTGCTGTGGCACCGCGCCCTGATCGCCGACGGGCACCACCGGCACGCGGCGTACCGGCGTCTGCGGGCGGAGCGCGGCGGCGGACCGGCCGGCTACGGTTTGGCGCTGCTCGTGGACTCGGCGCGATACCCCCTGAGCCTGCACGCGATCCACCGGGTTCTGCCCCACGTTCCGCTGGCCACCGCCGCTGCCCAGGCCGGCAAGGTCTTCGCGGTCCGCGAGATCGCCGATCCGCACCAGGCTCTGGACGCGATCCCACTCGGCGAGCACGCCTTCGTCCTGTCCGATGGCACCACGCATTACCTGCTCACCCGGCCAGACCCGGCGGCGCTCGACGCCATCCCCGCCGACCGCCCCGAATCCTGGCGCGCGCTCGACGCGACGGTGCTGCACCACGTCCTGGTCGAGTCGATCTGGCAGCTCCCGGACACTCCCGAGGAAGTCCGTTTCGATCACGACCCGGAGCACGCGGTCGCCGAGGCGGCACGGCTGGGCGGTACCGCGGTGCTGCTGCGGCCGACGACGGAGGACGTGGTGCGGGAGTTGGCCGCCGCCGGGGTGCTGATGCCGCGGAAGTCGACGGCGTTCGGGCCGAAGCCTGCTACCGGGTTGGTGATGCGGCTGCTGGAGGAGGGGGCGGTGGGGGCGGCGCTCACGTCGACAGCTTCGACAGAGTTGACCGGTGACAAATGATGGGGGGGTTGCAGCGGCCAAGGGCGACCAACCCGCAACCACCGCAAACCACCCGATCAACCCTCCATCAGCTCGTAGTGCAACTCAGCACCGCCGGCGAACTATTCGTCCCCGAATACCCGGCCTGGAACCCGAACGCCGTATTGCCACCCGGCGCGATGGACCCGTTGTAGTTGGCATTGGTGATGACCACATTCGGCCCGCTACCACCCAGCACGCCGCTCCAGACACTGCTGATCTGCTGATTGCCACCCCACGTCCAGCTCACCTTCCAGCCGGTGGTGGCCGTCGTGCCCTTGTTCGTCACCGTCACGTTGGCGGTGAACCCGGTGCCCCACTGGTTGGTGACCGAATAGACCGCCGTGCAGCCACCGCCGCCCCCACCGGAGGTCGTCGCCACGACACCGGGAGACTGGGCCGAGACATTCCCGGCAGCGTCATAAGCCGCGACCTTGTACGTGTACTGCGTCGAAGCCGACAACCCGGTGTCAGTGAACGTCGTCCCACTGGCCGTACCGACCTGAACACCGTTGCGGTAGACCCGATACCCGGCCACCGCGACATTGTCCGTCGACGCCGACCACGACAACGAAGCCGAAGAACTAGTCACACCACCGACCGCGAGGTTCGACGGCACCGTCGGCGGAGTCGTGTCCCCGCTAGTGGTGCCGTCCAGACCGAAGAAATGGACGGCGTAGGCCGCCATGCCGGCCTGGGGCAGCACGTGCCCGGCGCCCTGGATGCTGTACGTCTCGACATGCACGTTACCCATGGAATCGGCGAACCGGCTCCGGCTCCAGCCCGGCTGCGGGGTGTCGGTGTAGTTGGGGTTCTGGCTGAGCCCGAAGACGTTGGTCCACTGCTTGATGTCCTCGGCCAGCAGCTGATACGGCACCAGCGTGTCGGCGGTGCCGTGCCACAACTGGATCGGCGGCCGCGGACCGGTGTAACCGGGATACGCCGCCCGAACCCGGTCTCCCCAATCCTGCGGGGTCCGGACCATGGTGCCGCTGGTGCACTTGCTGGTGCCCGGCGGGTAGTCGGCGGCGTTGGCGAAGCAGTCGAACGGCACGCCCATGTAGGCCGCCCCGCCCTTGAACACGTCCGGGTACAGCGCGAGCATCTCGTCGGTCATCATCCCGCCGGAGGACGAGCCGGTGACGTAGACCCGGTTCGGGTCGCCGTGGTAGGCCTGCTCGGTATAAGTGATCATCGACGTGAGCGAGACCGGGTCGCTGCCGCCGCCACGCACCTTGGCCGCGGCCGACCAGGTGTCCCAGCAGTTGCCGAATCCGGCCTGCTGCTCGGCGCTGGGGTAGATGACGATGAAGCCGTACCGGTCGGCCAGGGAGGCGAACTCGCTGCCGGAGTAGAAGCCCGGGCCGGTGCCGCCGCAGCCGTGCAGGGCCAGCAGGATCGGAGGGTTGGCCGGACGGTTGTCGGGCACGTAGATGTACATCTGCGCGCCGCCGGGGTTGGCGCCGAAGTCGGTCACCTGGGTCAGGCTCGCCGCGGAGGCCGGGGCCGCGGGCGCGACGACTCCGACGGCCACGGTCAGGGCCGTGAACGCGACTGCGGCGCCGACGGCGGCCAGCGCCTTGGAGATCCGTCTCATCGTTCCTCCTGTGCGTGGGTGCCTGGATGCCGTAGCGCGTCAAGGTTCGAACACGTCGGCATCGGTCGTGGCGAAGGATGCGGCGCGGCGCATTAAGCGTCAACCGGCGGCACTCGCCAGAACCGATGATCAGCGGCATGGTGAGGTGTTTCCCGCCTGGTTATCAACCTTCTTGGTATCAAGGAGATTGATATATCACCCGGGTAAGTTTCACCGCTGCCCGACGGCGGCTGGGTATCGTTCGGCCGTGACCACATCGCGACGCCTCCGCACGGCCGCCCGCCCGGCATCGGCGACACCGCGCCTGAGCTATCTGGTGTTCCGCCTGGAGCGGCGCATCCGGGCCCGCCTGGACGACGCGCTGGCCCGGCACGGCATCACCACCACCGAGTACATGGCGTTGAGCGAGCTGCGGCTGCGCGACGGGCCGTCCTCGGCGCAGCTGGCCCGCATCGCCTTCGTCACCGCGCAGGCGATGAACGTGGTCATCCGCGACCTCGAGCGGCGCGGCCTGGTACAGCGCCGACCGGACCCGCGCGGCGGCCGCGTACTACGGGTGGGCCTCACCCGGGCCGGATCCACGACACTGCGCCGCTGCGACCGGGCACTCGACGAGATCGAGCAGGTCATGCTCGCCACGCTGGACGAGGAAGACCGCAAGACACTCGCCGACCAGCTCGCCGAATGCGCCAGGACCCTGCACCCCGAACCGGATCCCGAACCCGCCACGGACTCGCTGTAGCAGAAGGGGAGCCGCCTTTCCACCGCCGGTCACCCCACGGTCACCTGATCGTCGGCCCCCTGCGCTAGCCTCGCCGCCCATGGGCATAGCCGACCGGATCTTCGGATCCGCCCGCGACCGCTTCGGCAAGAAGGTCGCCGCACGTGTGCGCGCGCTCGACTCCGTGGTCCGCACGGAGTACGACCCCGACAACTTCCAGGTCCTCATCTACCGCGACCAGACCGACGCCTCCGTCCCGGTCGTCATCAACCTGGACGCGACGTTCCGCGAGGCCGCGGTCACCTCCCCCGCCACGCGCAAGGCCGCCGTCGGCCGCCTCGTCGACATCGCGGCCCTGCCGCCGACCCCCGACGCCTGGGACGGCGCACGGCCCCTGCTGCGTCCCGTGCTGCGGCGCCCGGTCCACGACCCGGACATCAAGGTCGTCAGCCGACCGGCGCTGCGCTACCTGTCGGAGATGCTGGTCCTGGACAACCCGTCGGCCAGGAAATCGGCCAGGAAGTACGTCGGCCCCGCGGACCTCGCCACCTGGGGCGTCACCGCCGAGGCCGCGTTCGAAGCCGCCCACCGCAACCTGGCCCGCGCGAACGACCACGACGACGGCTACCGGACCTCGCTCCCCTTGCTCGAAGGCTGGCTCGCGAACCTGCGTCGCGTCGCCGGCGCCCGGCCCCTGGCCTTCCCCACCAGCAACAACGTCCTGCGACTGGACTACGAGTCCCCGGATCCGGACGCGATCACCATGGCAGTCGAAGCCGCCGAACGGGAATGGACCGAGTCAGCCCACCCGATTTCCCCGGCCCCGATCACGGTCGACGAAGCGGGCGCCCCCGTCCTCTACGAGCTCCCCGTCGGCCACCCGGCCCACCCGGCCGTCAAACACGCCACGATCCTGCTCGCCATGAGCGCCTACGGCCCGCAGACCGAGTACCTGCGCGACGTCGCAGGACCCGACGACCCGTTCCCTGCCTCGCTCAAAGGCTTCCGCAGCCCCGAAGGCGCCGAGTTCACCGGCACCACCTGGACCGACGGCGTCGTCTCCCTGCTGCCGCACGCCGACCTCGTGTTCTTCCAGCAGCCCGGCGAGCCGATGGTGCAGATCCCCTGGGACATCGTCGCCGAAGAGGCCGAGCTGACTCCGGCGGACGGCTTCCACCCGGCGCGCTATCGCGTCGGCCCGTGGCCCGCGCCCGACGTCATGAAGCGGATGCGAGCGCGCGCTGGCACGTAAACTGCTCCGGCTGTTCTGGATCGTGCGACTTGAGAGGGACACGTCACGGCGCTCAATCCCGGCCGGCGGCCGGTTCCAGCGGGATCATCTTCTCCTGACTCGGGGTGCTGATCCGCACGGTGGTGCCCCTCGCCAGGTGGATCCCGCTCCGCGAGGCGTCCGCCGCCGTCCTCACGTCTGCGCGCGGCAACGAGGAACCCTGAGGCTCCGTGCAAGGGTGTACCCATTTGTCGGCAAGGGTCACGTAGGCTCCCATCAGGGTCGACCTGTGAACTTCGCCCCCTGTTCGCCATTGACGTCCCGCATGTCCGCCACTACTTTCCCTCGTATATCAGGGCTCTCAGACGTTTCTCAGAATCCTGACCGCCGTGCACGGGCCATGCCACCACGCATCGCCGCACGCGCTCTCCCGCACCTTCCGCACCACCCTCCGCGAAAGGAAGCTCGTGAGATCGCACGAACCCCACACCACGCGCCGCACCAGGCCCCAGCGGTCCCGGCAGTCCCGGTTCCTGGCCGCGACCGTCGCCGCCGCGACCGCCGTCGCCGCCGGCGTCTCGGCGCTGACCATGGCCGCCGGGACCGCCGCGGCCGCCTCGCCGCCGATCACTCCCGACGTCCAGACCCTCGCCGCCCAGAGCGCCGACACGCTGGTGGCCGGTCGCCCGGCGTTCCTGTACGCCAGCGCGAACGACCAGTTCGTCCGGCAGTCGGTCATCTCCACCGACAGCGCACAGTACGTGCCCTACCAGCGCACCTATTCCGGCGTCCCAGTGGTCGGCGGCGACTTCGTCGTGGTCACCGACAACGCCGGACGGGTCGTGTTCGACTCGGTCGCCCAGGACCACGCGATCGGCACGCTGTCCACCACCCCGACGCTGAGCAGCGCCAAGGCCGAGTCCGTCGCCTCGGGCCGGCTGAAGGCGGTATCGAAGGTCGAAGGCAGCCGCCTGGTGGTGTACGCGCTCGGCACCGGGCCCGCCGCCCTGGCGTGGGAGACCACGGTCGACGGCACCGGCGACGACGGCTACAGCCGCCTGAGCGTGGACGTCGACGCGATCACCGGCGCCGTGCTGCACACCCAGGAGCACGTGGCGCACGGCGACGGCACCGGCGTGTGGAACGGTCCGGAGCCGCTGCACATCGACACCACGTCGTCCGGCGGCACCTACTCGATGAAGACCCCGAACATCACCAACATGCCGTGCCAGGACGCCGCGAACAACACCACGTTCACCAAGTCCACCGACACCTGGGGCAACGGCAACGAGACCAGCAAGGAGACCGGCTGCGTCGACGCCCTGTACGGGGCGCAGACCGAGTTCAAGATGCTGTCGCAGTGGCTCGGCCGCAACGGCATGGACGGCAACGGCGGCGCCTGGCCGATCCGCGTCGGCGACCAGGAAGAGAACGCCTACTACGACGGCTCGCAGGTCCAGATCGGCTACAACTCGGCCGGGCAGTGGATCGGCTCGATGGACGTGATCGCGCACGAGATGGGCCACGGCATCGACGACCACACCCCCGGCGGCGTCTCCGGCAACGGCACCCAGGAGTTCGTCGCCGACGTCTTCGGCGCCTCCACCGAGTGGTTCGCCAACCAGCCGGCCCCCTACGACACCCCCGACTTCCTGGTCGGCGACCGGATCAACCTGGACGGCTCGGGCCCGATCCGCAACATGTACAACCCGTCGGCGCTCGGCGACCCGAACTGCTACTCCAGCTCCATTCCCGGCGGTGAGGTGCATTCCTCGGCCGGGCCCGGCAACCACTGGTTCTACCTCCTGGCCGAGGGCAGCAGCCCGACCAACGGCCAGCCGGCCAGCCCGACCTGCAACAGCTCGGCGGTCACCGGCATCGGCGTGCAGAACGCGGTCAAGATCTTCTACAACGCGATGCTGATGAAGACCTCTTCCGCTTCCTACCTGAAGTACCGCACCTGGACGCTGCAGGCGGCGAAGAACCTCGACTCGTCCTGCGCGGAGTTCAACACGGTGAAGGCGGCCTGGACCGCCGTCAGCGTGCCGGCCCAGTCCGGCGATCCGACCTGCACGGCCGGCACCAACGACTTCTCCCTGGCCGTGTCGCCGGCCTCGGGCGCGGTCAACCCGGGCGGCTCGCTGACCGCCACCGTCTCCACCACGCTCACCAGCGGCGCGGCGCAGACGGTGAACCTGTCGGCGTCCGGCCTGCCCGCCGGCGCCACCGCGTCGTTCAGCCCGGCCTCGGTGACCTCGGGCGGAACGTCCACGATGACGCTCGGCACGGCGGGTACGACGCCGGCCGGCAGCTACCCGGTGACCGTCACCGGGACCGGGGCGTCGGCGACGCACACGGCCTCGTTCACGTTGACGGTCAACCCGACCGGCGCCGAGACGGTGTCCGTCACCAGCCCGGGGAATCAGACCTCGACGGCCGGCACCGCGATCAGCGCCCTGCAGATCAAGGCCACCGACTCCGCCGGCAAGGCGCTGACGTACTCGGCCACCGGACTCCCGGCCGGTCTGGCGATCAGCTCCTCCGGCGCGATCACCGGCACGCCGAGCACCGCCGGCAGTTCGAGTGTCACGGTGACGGCTTCGTCGGGTACCGCGTCGGGCAGCACGACCTTCTCGTGGACCGTGAACCCGGTCAGCGGCGGCTGCACCGCGGCCCAGCTGCTCGGCAACCCCGGCTTCGAGACCGGCAGCGCCACGCCGTGTACCGCGTCCTCCGGCGTCGTCAACAGCGACACCAGCTCCGAGCCGGCTCACTCCGGCAGCTGGGACGCCTGGATGGACGGCTACGGCAGCACCCACACCGACACGCTGTCCCAGCAGGTCTCTATCCCGGCCGCCTGCAAGACCGCCACCTTCGCCTTCTACCTGCACGTCGACACCGCCGAGACCACGACCAGCACGGCCTACGACAAGCTCACCGTCCAGGTGCTGAACTCCTCCGGCAGCGTGCTCTCCACCCTGGCCACCTACAGCAACCTCAAC
>JAEKKI010000041.1 GCA_019510485.1 Catenulisporales bacterium | reverse complement strand
TCACCCACGGCTGGCCGGGCTCCCAGGCCGAGTACCTGGACGTCATCGAACCGCTGACCGCCGCCGGCTTCGACCTCGTCATCCCCTCGATTCCCGGCTTCGGCTTCGCCGGCCCCACGACGACCCGCGGCTGGAACGTCCACCGCACAGCCCGCGCCTGGGCCGAGCTGATGGCGCGCCTGGGCTACCAGCGCTACGGCGCGGTCGGCAACGACGGCGGTTCGATGATCTCCCCCGAGGTCGGCCGGCTCGACCCCGAGCACTGCGTCGGCGTCCACGTCACGCAGCTGTTCTCCTTCCCCTCCGGCGACCCGGCCGAGATGGCCGTGCTGACCGACGAGGAGAAGAAGGCCGTGCAGACCCTGCAGTGGTTCTGGGAGAACATGGGCGCCTTCAACCAGCTCCAGTCGCAGCAGCCGCAGACCCTGGCCCACGCGCTGTCGGACTCGCCGGTCGGGCTGCTCGGCTGGAACATCCAGCTGCTGCCCGAGAACCTCGACGACGACTTCGTGCTCGCCAACGTCGCCACCTACTGGTTCACCGGAACCGCGGGCTCGGCGATCCGCTTCTACCGGGAGATGGCGCTGACCCAGCAGAAGGCCGAGGGCCCGACCACCGTACCGACCGCGCTGGCCGGCTCGGGAGGCGACTTCTTCGGCATCCGCCGCTTCGCCGAGCGCGACCACGCGAACATCGTGCGGTGGAACGTCTACGAGACCCCCGGCCACTACACCGCGCACCAGGCTCCCGAGGTGCTAGTGGACGATGTCGTGGAGTTCTTCGACAGCCTGGTCTGATACCGGGCCGCCGGACAGCGGGACCGTCCGGGTCTCTCGCGCGAAGATCAGGGCGATGACGGTCACCGCGGCCGCCAGCCCCAGATACAGCGAGAGCCACCCGACGGTCTTGCCGCCGTTGTGCTCCAGGATCGCCACCGCGATCAGCGGCGCCGGGGCGCCGGCCACGACCGAGGCCACCTGGTAGCCGATGGAGGCGCCGGAGTAGCGGACGCCGGTCGGGAACATCTCGGCGAAGAACGCGGCCTGCGGCCCGTACATCAGGCCGTGGAAGGCCAGCGCGACCGTGACGGCGAGCACCGCCAGCGGATACGACTTCTGATCGACCAGCGCGAAGAAGATCGGCGTCCACACCCCGATGCCGATCGCCCCGGCCAGATACACCGGCCGCCGGCCGATCCGGTCCGACAGCGCCCCGGCCAGCGGGATCAGGACCGTCTCGACCGCGGCGCCGAGCATCACGGCGTCCAGGCCGAAGGACTTGGGCAGCTTCAGGTGCTGGGTGATCCACGTGACCGAGAAGGTGGCGACGATGTAGAACGAGATGTTCTCCGCCATGCGCGTGCCGAAGGCGATCAGGATCTCGCGCCAGGAGGTGCGGAAGACCTCGAACACCGGCAGCTTCGGCGGCGCGTCCTCCTTCTTCCGCAACGCCGCGCGGAAGGCCTCGGTCTCGTTCAGCGTCCGCCGCACCCACACGCCGACCAGCAGCAGAATCGCGGACAGGCCGAAGGCGACGCGCCAGCCCCAGTCCAGGAACGACTTCTCGCTCATGTTCTCCGAGAGCAGGATGATGGCGCCGGTGCCCAGCACCAGCCCGAGTGGAGCCCCGGCTTGCGGGAACGAGGCCCAGAACCCGCGCCGCGCCTTGTCCCGCTCGGCGACGATCAGCACCGCGCCGCCCCACTCGCCGCCGAGGGCGAAGCCCTGGACCATGCGCAGGGACGTCAACAGGATCGGTGCCCACACGCCGATGGCCTTGTAGGTGGGGATGAAGGCCATGCCTGTGGTGGCCACCCCCATGATGACCAGGCTGACCAGCAGGGTTCTCTTGCGACCGACGCGGTCGCCGATGTGTCCGAAGACGATTCCGCCCAGCGGCCGCGCGGCGAAGCCCAGAGCATAGGTCAGGAACGACAGCAGGGTCGCGGTCAGCGGGTCGCTCTTGACGAAGAAGACCTTGGGGAAGACCACGGCGGCCGCGGTGCCGTAGAGGAAGAAGTCGTACCACTCCAGGGTGGTCCCGACCATGGAAGCGCCGACGACCTTCCAGGTGGAGTCGTCGGGGCTTCTGGGTGAAGGCGATGTAACCGGCTCGGAATGCGTCGTCATGCAGGGAACGATGCGGCCGGGAAGGCCTGCTGTGATATGGCTCACAGCCCCACAGTCGAGCGCGGCGCCGTGTCGGCGGCCGACACCGCGGTCGCGAGCAGAAGCCGCCAGTCCCGGTCCACCTGGCGGATGGTCCGGGACTGGCGGTGTCTGTGTTCTTCCACGTTCTTCTATGGCCCGGCGCCCGGCGGCGCGGGGTTCATTGGGCTTCGGCGGAAACCAGCGCGCTGCCCGACCCGCTGCCTTCGCCGTTCTCGGTCGGCCCGACCGGGGGCTTGACGTCCCGCAGCACTACGAAGGACACGATCGCCGCGGCGATGACCCCGACCGCGCCGGCGATGTAGGCGACGGAGGCCGCGTGCGTGAACGCGTGCTTCGCAGCCTCGATCACCTGGCTGTCGCCGGTGTTGATGGCTTCACCCAGCGAGTGCCGCGCCGTGCCGCTGATGTCCGCCGGCATCCCGGCGGTGAACCGGCTGGTCACCACGGTCCCCATGATCGCCACGCCGAGGGCCGCGCCGGTCTGCTGCACAGTGTCGTTGAGCGCGGAGCTGACGCCGGCGTGCTCCGGCGGGACCGCGCCCATGATCGCGTTGATCGCGGCCGGCATCGCCAGCCCGGAGCCCGCGCCCACCAGGAACAGGCCGACGAACAGCTTGGCCGGTCCGTCGTCCGGGCCCATGCCGGCCAGGACACCGAAGGAGACCGCGCAGATCAGCAGGCCGACGACCATCAGCGGCCGGTTGCCGAACTTCATGCCCAGGCCGGCGCCCGCGGCGTTGAAGATCAGCGCCGCCACCGCCAGCGGGATGAAGCACAGCGAGGCCTTCAGTGGCGAGTATCCCAGCACGAACTGCAAGTACTGCGTGATCACCAGCAACAGGCCGCCGTAGCCGATCTGCACCAGGGTCAGCGAGAACGAGCCGCCGGAGAAGTTCCGCTGCTTGAACAGGTGCAGCGGCACCATCGGCTCGGCGATCCGGGTCTCCCAGATCCCGAAGCCCACCAGCGCGACCACCGCCACGGCCAGCGCGGTCAGCGTGCCGGGCCGGGCGAAGCCCTTCGGCAGCTCGATGATCACCCACACCGCCGAGGTCAGGCCGACGATCGAGAGCAGCGCGCCCAGCGGGTCGGGCTTGCGCCACGGGCCCTTGGACTCCGGCATCAGCACCACCGCCGAGACGATGGCCAGCGCCGCGATCGGGATGTTGATCAGGAAGACCGAGCCCCACCAGAAGTGGCTGATCAGCACGCCACCCAGTACCGGGCCGCCGACCAGGCCGATCATCGCCACCACGGTCCAGGCGGCCATCGCCTTGCGGCGTTCGGCCTCGTCGGTGAACACGGTGATCAGAATCGACAGCGTGCTCGGCATCAGCAGCGCGCCGCCGACGCCCATCGCGACGCGGGCGGCGATCAGCTCACCCGGGTTGCCGGCCAACGTCGCCACCGCCGAGGCGATGCCGAACACGGCCAGGCCGATGATCAGCACCCGCCGCCGGCCGAACCGGTCGGACAGGCTGCCGGTGGTCAGCAACAGGCCGGCGAACACCAGGATGTAGGAGTCGAGCACCCACTGGATGTTCTGCGCGCTGGCGTGCAGCGACTCGGTCAGCGACGGCACCGCGACCGTCAGCACCATGTTGTCCACGACGAGCACGAGCGTCGCCAGACACAACACGATCAGGATGAGCCAGCGCCGGGCGCCGGTCATGGTCTCAGACATGTTCCCCTCCTCCGATGCGGACCGCACCGGCCTTCGCCGCTCGGTCGCGCACACCGTTCGCAATTGCGCACAGCGTGCGCTTCGATGGGACCACCGTACGCGTTGCGAACAGTGTGCGCAACTGCGAACGGCGTGCGCACTTTTCGGCTAGGGTGAAGACGCGAGGTAGGCAGCTTCCATCCCACGGACGAGGTACGCACATGAACATGGACGCCGACCGCCCTGGACCGGCACCCCCGATCCCGCCGAATCTGGGCTCGGTCTGGACCCGTCCGCAACCGCAGCGCCGGCAGAAGGAGCAGCTGACCAGGGAACGCATCGTCGCCGAGGCCCTGCGCCTGCTGGACGAGGAGGGTATGGAGGCGCTGAGCATGCGCTCCCTCGGGCAGCGGCTCGGCGCCGGCGCGACCTCGCTGTACCGGCACGTGGCCAGCAAGGACGAGCTGATCGAGCTGGTCGCCGACGCGGTGTACGGCGAGATCGAGGTCCCGGAGGTCGCCGATCCCGCAGAGTGGCGCCAGGCGACCGTCATCATGGCGCACAGCCTGCGCACGGCCGGATTGCGGCACATGTGGATGTCGCAGGTCCTGGGCCAGGTGGGGATGAGTTATCTCGGCCCCAACGTGGTGAGTGTGACGGAGCGCGGGCTGGCCGTCCTGACCGCGGCCGGTTTCGACCAGGAGGAGGCGGCTCGCGCGCTGGGCACGATCTCGTCCTTCGTCATCGGCATCACCGCGACCGAGGCGGGCTGGCTGTCGGCGCTTCGCCGCAACGGCTACGAGGAACGGGACTGGTTGCAGATCCTCGGCCCGACGGTGATCGAGTCCGCCGCGTCGGCCGGAATCACGGACTACTACCTGGAGCTGCTCAAGCGGGATCCGGAGCAAGTGCGCATGGAGAACTTCAACTACGGGCTCGATCTCATGCTCGACAGTCTTCAGACGAGGTTGACCGCCAGGCTCGCGGCCGGTTCGCCTTCAGCCCGGCAGCCTGAGACCGCGGAGCCGAAGAAGTAGTCAGTCTTCCAGCGCGGCGATGGTGTCGAGCAGGCCGGGGAAGCGGCGGCGCAGGTCCTCGTCCCGGAGCTGGATGTAGAGCCCGTTGCCGACGGCGCGCTGGTATACCAGTCCGGATTCCCTGAGCACCCGCCAGTGGTGGGTCTTGGTGGACTTGGCGATCGGCAGGACGAAGGTCGAGCACTGGCGCTCGGTCTTCGGGTCGCGGGCCAGTTCCAGGATCACTTGGCGGCGGTGCGGGTCGGCCAGTGCGAGCAGGACGGAGCTCAGGTCGACGTCGTCGATGTCGGGGTGTTCGATTTCTGATGCCGGAGCCACGCTTGATTCCTTTCGCTCTTCGCCTGTTCTCGGACGCCCTGGACAAGGTTCGATAGTCATCATACCTTAGAGAGGTACGAGTCCTATCGAACCTTGGAGGCGGGAGTGGAAATGCGAAGGACGTTCAAACGGTTGGCCGCGTTCGTGCGGGCTTTGGTGGTCGCCGACATGTGGCCGTTCGGGACGTTCTAGGCGTCCTCTCACCTCAAGGCACGACGATGCCGAACGCGTCGGCCAGCACCTGACGGACCTCGGCGTCGTCGGCGAGTTCCCGGGTCACGGCGGTGCCGTCGGCGCGGGTCTCGGTGAGTGTGCGGGTGTCGAGGAGCAGGTACCGGTCCGGCAGAGTGCGGGCGGCGTAGCGGCGGTTACTGAACGGCGACCTCGGGTTCGTGGCGATGTGCCAGTTGATGACGTCGAAGTCGGGGGCGTAGAAGGGTTCGACGGTGAACGCGTATTGATCGCGCCACTCGCCGTCCAGGAACGCCTGCAACACCCACGATTCCAGCGGTCCGTCAGCCGGCGCGATGGTCAGCCGATGGCGTCGCGGGTGGTCCTCGACGATGGCCGGGGCCAGCGGCATCGGATCCAGCAGCGCGCCGCCGCTGCCGAAGCCGACGTCGGCGAGGTAGCGGTGCGGATCGCCGGGCGCCTCGACGAGCATCGACATGTGGGTACGCGGCCGCAGGTCGCCGGGCTTCGCACCCACGAGGACCCGGGCGGCCAGCACCGTGACGCGGAAGCCGAGGGCGCGCAGGGCGGCGGTGAACAGGGTGTTGTGCTCGTAGCAGTAGCCGCCGCGGGTGGTGTCCTTGACGAGCTTCGCCATCAGGTCGCCGATCGCCAGCGAGGGGATCACGCCGCGTACCGGGTCGAGGTTCTCGAAGGGGATCGCGTAGATATGGGCACGTTGCAGAGCCCTGAGGGTCGCGGCGGTCGGCGCGCGGTCGCCGGTGTAGCCGACGCGGTCGAGGTAGGTGTCGATCTCGAAGTCCACGGCGCCACGCTACCTGGATCGGCGTTGCTGTGCGGTGACCGGCGGCGGGGTGGGGAACGTCGCCGCTTAGAAACCGGCTGGCGCAAATAGTGGAACGAATCATTCCGGTCTGCCGCTAGACTCAATCAGTGGGCGAGCGATGGCTAAACCCCACGCTGCACCCGCATCAAATACTCCTTACGGTCCAACGGATTCGCGTCCCACCGCGCCCGCTCGGGCACCACTGCTCCGCTGACCGGCGCGAAGTGGTCGAACGCCGACTCCAGCACGCCCTCGCCACCGGTCAGGCCGGGGATGTGCTGGCCCAGGGCGTGAACGCGCGCGGCCGGGACCGTTCCCTCCAGGATCGCGGTCCCGTCGTGAACCATCGTGGAGCCCGGCACCGCGCGGAACGTCGCCAGCGCCGGCAACAGACTCCCCAGCAGCTCGCCGGGAACCTCCAGCCGGAACCGGTGCATCGGCTCGCAGACCTGGGTACCTGCCCGCGCCAGTGCGGTCATCAGCACCAGCGGCGTCAGCGCGCGGAAGTCGCCGGCGGTGCTCGACATGCTCTTGTCGAACGTGGCGTGGGAGTGACTCTGCCGGGGGCAGTAGCCGGTGCGCGTGATCACGACCGAGGCGTCCGGGACTTCCCAGCCGTGCAGGCCTGCGCCCAGCGTCGCGCGGACCGTGTCCTCGATCGCCGTCAGGAATGCCGGTGGCAGTGACCCGAGTTCGATCTCCAGCCCGATGGACACTCCCGCGCCGAGTGGGGCCGGAGACACGCGCAGGCCGATCGTGGCCAGGAAAGGGTTGTCGCCGACCTTGAGCACGTCCAGGGCCTCGCCGGTCCCGACCACGCGCTCCACACAGATCGGCGTCGTTTCCCGGAACGACACCGCGACGCCGTACTCCTCGGCGAGCGTGCTCTGGATGACCTCCTTCTGCACTTCGCCGTACAGCGACACCAAAGTCTCGGCACGCGCCTTGTCGTACCGAAGCCCGATCAGCGGATCCTGCTCGGCCAGCTGTGTCAGCGCGGCATACATCGCGCCGCGGTCGGCGGGATCGCAGGGCTCGACCACCGTCTCCAGCGTCGGCGGGGCGAAGTGCGCCGTCGTGGCGCTGTCGGCAGCAGAGCGGGCGCCCAGCCGGTCGCCGATCCGCACCTTCGTCAGCCCTCGGACGATCCCGATCTGTCCCGCCGTCACGACATCCGTCGCCACCGGCGCGCCTTCCGCCGCCGACAGCACCGAGATGCCGGTGACGCGACCAGCCGGCAACCGGTCGCGCGTCCGCAGCGATCCAGCGAACATCCGCACATAGGCGATCCGCTCGCCGGCCGCACCGCGTTCCACCTTGAAGACCCGGCCGGACGCCTTTGCCGCGCCGTCCGAACCAGAGCGCGGAAGCAGCGAACCCAGACCAGCCAGCAACGAGCTGACTCCGGCGCCGGTGATGGCCGACCCGAAGAAGACCGGATACGCCAGTCCCTGCCGACTTTCCGCCGCCACTTGCCGCCACAACCCCAGCCGGCGCAACTCCGTCACCTCGGAGAGGAACCGAGCTTCGCGAGTCCCGGCGCCGGACACCGTCCCCAGCGGGAAAGCCGCGGGGGTCAGCTTGGCCGAGATCTCGGCGAGCACCCGCTGCGGATCGGCGCCGCTCCGATCGATCTTGTTGACGAACAACACCGTCGGCAGCCCGAGCCGCCGCACCGCCCGCATCAGCACCCTGGTCTGCGCCTGCACACCCTCCACCGCCGAGACCACGAGCACCACGCCGTCCAGCACCCCGAGCGTGCGCTCCACTTCGGCGATGAAGTCGGGGTGGCCGGGCGTGTCGATGAGGTTCACCGCGACGTCGCCCACCCGGAACGCGGTGACGGCGGCCTTGATCGTGATCCCGCGCCGCCGTTCCAGCTCCAGGCTGTCGGTCCGCGTGGTCCCCCGGTCCACGCTGCCGATCTCGTCGATGACCCCGGCGGCGTGCAGCAGCCGCTCGGTCAGGGAGGTCTTACCGGCGTCGACGTGCGCCAGAATGCCCAAATTCAGATACCGCACCGAGAACCGCGTCCTTCGCGTTGGCAGACATGACCGGGAGAGTGGACATGAGAGCCAAGCGCCGCATGCGCGGTTCCTTTCGTTCGGTGCAGTGGACCGGATCAGTCCAACACCGGGCGGCGGAAGCGGCAACCGAATAATGGGAGGGCCGGCGACTGCGGCCGGTCCAGGTGCACCGTTGGAAGCAGCGGGGTCGCCAGCCGTAGCGGCTGAGTGCTCAGGCCACGGTCGTCCGCGTCCGCTTCACGCACCACCAGGCCACGAGCAGCGCGACCACGAACAACCCGAGGTTCATGCCGTTCTCGATGAGGTGGAACGTCCCCATCCGGTTCGGCGGCTGGTATTTCGACAGCGTGCCGACGATGTCGTGGCTCTGCAGGCAGCCGCCGGGATCGTTGCGTGCTTCCAGCAACTGCGGGCACCAGCCTTCCAGCACCTGGTGGACCGAATGGGTGCCGCCGTGCGAGTCGACGAACGGCGGGTTGCCGCTCGTCAGGCTCATGTCGTTGGGCAACGGATTCGCCGATCGGGAGTCCGAGCGCGAGTCGGTGAACGGATGGATCGCCGTCAGCGGCGTCATGAAGTGTTGGCGTGCCTGAACCATCAGGACCATGCGAGTGATCCACAGTGCGGCGACCACCGCGATCGCCGCCAATACCCGCCGGGTCGCGGCCCCGGCCGCGATGCCGACCGCCAGCCAGGCCAGGGCCAGGGTGAGCGGCAGCCAACCGCCGGCCTGGAATTGCGTGCCTTCGAACAGGCTCTCCCCGGTGTAGGCGTGGTACTGATGCGCCAAGTGAACTGAGGCGCCGGCCAGGACCGTGCCCATGACGCCGACCAGCGTGACCAGTACGGCGGTCTTGCCCAACAACCACTTCTGCCGTCCCACGTCCTGCGACCACGCCAGCGGCAGCGTCCGCTGCTCGAACTCGCGCGCCAGCAGCGGCACACCCCAGAACACGGCTACCAGCACCGGAAGGAAGACGACCGAGTTCATCAGGTAGGTCGCGTGTGAGGGCGCTGACTCAGACTTCTCGCGCCCGCACCGCACAACATGCGCGGCGCAATCGGCGGCCATCGAGCCGAGTTCGGCCGCCGTCAGGGCCATGAAGACGGCCAGGATCGCGGTCACCACCGCGCTGATCACGATCGGCCAGCGGTGCTGGCGCCAGGTGAGCCAGATCAGACCCCTCACAGCTCTCCCTCCCCGCGCTTCGGCTTGAGATAGGCCAGTACCAGGTCTTCCAGCGAGATCGGCGTTGCCCTCCAGGGCGGCTCCACCAGCGTTTCCGGTCCCAGCAGCGTGCGGATCAGGAACGTCGACTGCCGCTCGGTGTGCTGTGCCGACACCACCTGCCCGTCCACCGGCGGCCGGTCGACGCGCGGCCCGGTCAGCCGGGCGTGCTGGGACAGCAGCTCCTCGACGTCGCCGTCCAGGGCACCGCGCCCCTGCCGCAGCAGCAGGAGGTGGTCGCCGACGCCGGCGAGTTCGGCGACGACGTGCGTGGACAGCACCACCGTCATGGCGCTGTCGGCGACCTCGGCCAGCAGCTCACCGGTGACGTCGCGGCGTGCGAGCGGGTCGAGGTTGGCCAACGGCTCGTCCAGGAGCAGCAGCGACGGCCGGGCCCCGAGCGCCACGGCCAGTGCCACCTGGGTCTGCTGGCCGCCGGAGAGCTTGCCGCACGGCCGGTCCAGCGGGATCTCGAACCGGCCCAGCCAGTTCAGCGCTCGCTGCTGGTCCCAGACGGTGTTCATATGCCGGCCGAAATCCAGCATCTCGGCGACGCTGAACGAGCGGTACAGCGGCTTTTCCTGGGAGAGCAGCACTACGCGGCCGTCGAAGCGGAGGTCGCCCTCAGTGGGCGGCAGGATCCCGGCGGCGATCGACATCAGCGTGGACTTGCCGGCGCCGTTCGCGCCGACCAGGGCGATGACCTTGTTGGCCGGCAGGGCGACGCTGAAGTCCTTCAGGGCCCAGAATTTCCGGTATCGCTTGCCCAGGCCGCAGGCCTCCAGGGCGACGTCGGTCATCGCGGCTCCGCCGTCCTGGTCGATTCCACGGCGCGCTGCTCGGCGGTCGGCTCGCCTGGCGGCTCCGCGAGTACCGAGGTGACCAGAGCCCGGACGTCGTCGTCCTCCAGCCCGGCGGCGCGGGCGTCGGCGACCCACCCCCGCAGGTGGCCGCGCAGCTGTTCGAGCATCACCGGATCGGCGCTGCCGCCGAGGGTGCCGGAGATGTAGGTGCCGGCGCCTTGCCGGGCTTCGACCAGTCCGGAGAGCTCCAGTTCGCGGTACGCCTTCAGGACTGTGGCCGCGTTGACGGCGCAGGAAGTGACGACCTCGCGGACCGCCGGCAGTTTGTCGCCGGGGTGCAGCAGGCCCAGCCGCAGGGCCTCGCGGACCTGCTGGACCAGCTGGGCGTAGGCCGGGACGCTGCCGGCCCGGTCGATGTGGAAAGCGATCACGGAATGCCCTTCCGTCGCAGGAGCTGGGAGGGCAATTGTTACGGTTAACTAGAACACTAGTCAACTGGCACGGTGGCCGTCGTCACTTCCGGCGGCGCAGCCAAACGGACGCCAAGACCGCGGTGAGGAGGGACAGGAAGATGAGCGAGCCGATGACGGTCGCGCCCGATCCATAGTGCGGGAAGTCCGGGTCGTCCGTGTTCGCGCCGAGAATCGTCACGGTCCCACGGTGGCAGAGAACGCCGACTTGCGGGCGGGGTGCCTCGGGGGCGGTTAGGCTCGCGGGATCGCGAGTAAAGGGGTGGGCAATGCGCTCGGTCGGGATGATGGGCGCACTCGGTGTGCTCGGCGCGGCGGTGGTTCTGACGGTTGCGGGCTGTTCCAGCGGCAGCGGATCGAAGTCTGACGTGGCCGCGACCGCCGGGTCGTCCGCTCAGAGCTCTGCGACGTCATCGACGACATCACCGGCGACCTCGGCATCGCATCCGGCTCCGGCCTCCGCGACGTCAGCGTCCATACCCGCATCCACGACGCCCTCCCACCCGTCACCGCCTCCGACCAGCAGCGCACCGAGCGCCGCTCCCGCCGGCTCGGTCAAACCGCTCCCGACCGGCGTGAAGTGGGACTACCAGATCGGCGGCGCCTACCCGCCGCCGGCCGGCGTCCAGATCGTCTCCCGCGACCGTTCGGCGTCGCCGGCGCCGGGCCTGTACGCCATCTGCTACGTCAACGCCTTCCAGGCCCAGCCCGACGCCACCGACTGGTGGCGCACCAACCACCCGGACCTATTGCTCAAGACCGCCTCCGGCGCGCCGGTGATCGACCAGAACTGGAACGAGCAGCTCCTCGACGTCTCCACCGACGCCAAGCGCGCCGCGATCGCGAAGATCGTCGGCGGCTGGCTGGACGGCTGCGCGGCCAAGGGCTTCCAGGCGGTCGAACCCGACAACCTCGACTCCTACTCCCGCTCCCAAGGCCTGCTCACCGCCGACCAGGACGTCGCGCTGGCCACCGAACTGGCCCGGCTCGCCCACGCCAAGGGGCTGGCCATAGCGCAGAAGAACACCGCCGAATTCCTGCCGCGTGCGCACCAGATCGGCTTCGACTTCGCGGTCACCGAGCAGTGCGGCGACTACGACGAGTGCGGCAAGTACGCGGACACCTACGCCGGCCACGTCGTCGACGTCGAATACGACGCCAAGGGCCTGTCCGCCGCCTGCCGCGGATACGCCGGCCGCATCGCGATCGTGCAGCGCGATGTCGACGTGAGCGCGGCCGGCGGTTCGTCCTACGTCTACAAGACCTGCTGAAGCACGCGGCCGCTCACGCCCACTGGCCGGGCTTGTAGTCCCCGGCCGGGACGCGGGCGATGACGTTCAGCCGGTTGTAGACGTTGATCACGGCGATCGTCGAGATCAACGCGGCGAGCTGCTCGTCGTCGTAGTGCTCGGCCGCCCGCGCCCACACCTCGTCGCTGACCCCGCCGGCGGCGTCGGCGATGCGCGTGCCCTCCTCGGCCAGCTCCAGCGCGGCGCGCTCGGCGTCGGTGAAGACCGTGGCCTCGCGCCAGGCCGCCACCAGGTTCAGGCGCTCGGGCTGGTCCCCGGCGTGGACGGCGTCCTTGAAGTGCATGTCGGTGCAAACGCCGCAGCCGTTGATCTGGCTGGCGCGCAGCAGCACCAGCTGCACCGTCGCATACGGCACCCCTGCGCCCTCGGCGACCCGGCCCGCGGAGACGATGTACTTGGTGAACTTCTGGCCGATGGTGGTGCCGTAGTAGTTGAAGCGGGCTTCCATCTCGGGACTCCTTAGGTCTGCGTTTTGGTTTCGCCATGTAGACCACCGAGCCGACCTTGATGTGACAGCTATATGTGTGACCTGCCTCACGGGCGATCGGCCGCGAGCTTTGCCAGCGCGTCGCGCACACCCGGCACAACCTCCTGAGCCCACACCGCGGAGGCGCGTTCCACCGGGACGTCACCGGTCGGGAAGTAGGTGAAGCCGCCCGCGCGATGCTCCAGCACCGCGCCGGTCAGCTCCTCCACCCACTGCGCCACTGAGCCGCCGAGCCAGCGGCCGTCCTCGTCGCGCGTGACGGCCAGCGGCGTCGGGCTCATCCGGCCCGGGAAGTTGAAGATCGTCGCGACGGCGCTCGGGTCGCGGCCGGCCGCCGCGGCCGCCTCGTCGATGATCGGCCGCGATTCGCGGTAGCGGGTGCTGAGCCAGTCGGCGGCGTGGCCCGGGATCCAGCCGTCGGCCTGGCGGCCGGTGACGGCCAGGGACTTGCGGCCGACCGAACCCGTCCAGATCTCCGGAGCCGGGATCCGGGCCGGCTCAAGACGGTCCACGTGGTAGAACTCGCCGTCGAAGGTCACCGGGGAGCCACCGCCGGTCAGGGACCTGATAAGAGTGAAGGACTCCTCGAACGCGCGCACCGCCTCGGCACCGCTCAGGCGCTTGACCCCGAGGCGCGTGATGTCGTCCCAGGAGCCGCCGGCACCGAGACCGAGCACGATGCGGCCGCCGGACAGCGCGGACAGCGAAGTGACGGCGCGCGCCAGCATCGGGGCCGGCCGCACGGGGAGGTTGGTCACGTTGACCATGCCGTTGATGCGCGCGGTGCGGCCGAGCGCGAAGCCGATGACGGAGTAGGCGTCGAGAAGGCGGCCCAGGTAGGGATGGTCGGAGACCGAGAAGTGGTCCAGTCCGGCTTGGTCGACCTGGGCGACGATGTCCAACGTCTGCGGGATGTCGCGGACCGCGTTGGACACGCCGATGCCGAAGCGCACTACGGGATCGGACATGGGAGCCTCCTCGATAGTTCGTGATACGAACATAGCAGAGGAAGGTATCGGCGCCTGGAATGGGGGACGCGCCGCGCCGTTCGGGGGGTGCGGCGCGACGCGTCCAGGAGAGAGGCGGCCACCGTACGCGGGCTCCGCGGTCCCTCGGGAATACAGGCGTTGCCAGCTCCGAATCTGTTACACCGGGGATCCGGCGGCCGCCGGTGTCGATCCGGTGCGTCGCAGTTCGTCTCTACTAGTGAGAGGGTCGATTCGGACCCGAGACGAAAGGGCTGCCGCCATGACGAAGTACATGGTCCTCATCTACGGCGACGAGAAGCGCTGGGCGTCGATGTCCCCGCAAGAGATGGGCGAGATCGATGCCGGACACCGGGAGTTCTGGGAGCGGGCCGGATCCGCGGTGCTCGCGTCGGGGCAGTTGGAGCCGCCGACGACCGCGACCACGCTGCGGCGCGGTGACGGGGACACGCCGTCGGTGACCGACGGGCCGTTCCTGGAGACCAAGGAGGTCGTCGGCGGCTTCTATCTGCTGGAGGCCACCGATCTCGATGAAGTGGTGAAGTGGGTCGGGCTGCTCGCCGAGGTCCGGCACGAGCACTCCGGGGTGGAGATCACGCCGCTCGTGCACCGCGGCTGACCGGGGAGGGTGATTCAGGTGACCGCCGAAGCAGCCGTCGCCGAGGCGGTCGCCCGAGCACACCGCGGACACTGGGGCGCGGTACTGGCCGCGACGGTCCGGTTGACCAGGGATCTGGACACGGCCGAGGAGTGCGTGCAGGACGCGTACGCGCAAGCGCTGCGGAGCTGGCCGGACCACGGCATCCCGGACCGGCCGGAGGCGTGGCTCAAGACGGTGGCCGGCAACCGGGCCCGCGACCTGCTGCGCCGGGAATCGGTGTGGCGGCGGGCGCTGCCGCTGCTGGTCGAGGACGAGGTCGCGCTCGATCCCCAGGACGCCGCCGGGCCGTCGGCGCTTGCTCACGACATGCTGCGACTGGTCTTCACGTGCTGCCACCCGGCGTTGTCCCGGGACGCACGGGTCGCCTTGACCCTGCGCCTGGTGTGCGGGCTGTCCACCACCGAGGTCGCGCGCGCGTTCCTGGTCTCGGAGAGCACCATGGCCGCGCGCATCACCCGGGCCAAGAAGAAGATCGCGGCGGCCCGGATCCCGTATCGGGTTCCGGACGCGGCGGATCTGCCGGAACGGCTGTCAGCAGTCTGCGAAGTGGTGCATCTGGTGTTCACCACCGGCGAGAACGCGCCGGTCGGTACCGCCCTCATCCGCGACGATCTGGTCGCCTGCGCGGTGGATCTGGCCCGGACGCTGCACCGGCTGCTGCCGCGGGCCGTCGAGCCCGCCGGCCTGCTGGCGTTGTCGCTTCTCGTCGACGCCCGGCGCGCGGCTCGCGTCGGCGACGACGGCCGGCTGGTGCTGCTCGCAGACCAGGACCGGTCGCGGTGGGATCAGCGGATCATCGCCGAGGGCATCGAGTTGCTCACGATGGCTCTGCGCGGCGGACCGCCCACGCGCTATGCGGTTCAGGCCGCGATCGCCGCGGTGCACGCCGAGGCGCCGGCCTTCGAGGCCACGGACTGGATGGAGATCGTGTCCCTCTATGACGTGCTGCTGCGGTTGTGGCCGTCACCCGTCGTGGAGCTGAATCGAGCGGTCGCGGTGGGGATGCGCGATGGCGCCCAGGCGGGATTGGACGCGTTGGCGCCGTTGGCGGCCGAGCCCGCCCTGGCGACGTACCGGTACCTCGCCGCCACCCGCGCCGACTTCCTCAGGAGGTTGAGACGCTGGCCGGAAGCGGTGACCGCTTACGAGGAAGCTTTGCTGCTCAGCGATAACCACGCCGAGCGGGGTTTCCTCGAAGCGCGCCTGGCGGAGGCGCGGGTGCACGCCTCCGCGCGGTAACGCCAGTAGCGGTCGAGAGGGTGTGACGCGCGTCACATCATCCACATGTCACAAAAGCGGCCCGTCCGTCGTCTCCTGACCAAGGAAACGAGAAGAACGGGCCCCGCCATGACCGTCACCGAGACCGCCACCGACACCTTCGTCGCCCATCGCAATCTGCTGTTCACGGTCGCCTACGAGATGCTCGGCTCGGCCGCCGACGCCGAGGACGTGCTGCAGGAGACCTGGCTGCGCTGGACCAGGGTCGACCTGGACAGCGTGCGGGACCGCCGTGCGTACCTGGTCCGGATCGCCACCCGCCAGGCGCTGACCCACATGCGCACGCTCGGGCGGCGCAAGGAGACCTACATCGGACCCTGGCTCCCCGAGCCGCTGCTCACCGCGCCGGACGTGGCCGAGGACGTGGAACTGGCCGACAGCGTCTCGATGGCGATGCTGCTGGTGATGGAGACGCTGACGCCGACCGAGCGCGCGGTGTTCGTGCTGCGCGAGGTGTTCGACCTCGACTACGGCGAGATCGCCGAGGCGGTCGACAAGACTCCGGCGGCGGTGCGGCAGATCGCGCACCGGGCCCGCAACCACGTCGCCGCTCGCCGGCCGCGCGGTATCGCGTCGGCCGCCGAGACCCGGGAAGCGCTCGCGGCGTTCCAGCGCGCGATCGAGACCGGGGACCTGCAGGGGCTGCTCGACATGCTCGCGCCGGACGTGGTCGCGCTGGGCGACGGCGGCGGTGTCCGGCAGGCGTTCCTGGAGCCGATCGTCGGGGCCGGGGCTCTGGGTACGGCGCTGTCGCAGGGGTTGCCCCAGCTCAGGGGCAGGGTGGCGTTCGAGCCCGCGCAGATCAACGGCGCCCCGGCCCTGCTCGTCCACTCCGACGGCGAGGTCAGTGTGATCGCCATGCACGTGCAGGACGGGCTCATCTCCGGGCTCTACATCGTCCGCAACCCGGAGAAGCTGTCGCATGTGGG
Organism: Catenulisporales bacterium; assembly: GCA_019510485.1. Classification (GTDB taxonomy): domain Bacteria; phylum Actinomycetota; class Actinomycetes; order Streptomycetales; family Catenulisporaceae; genus Catenulispora. The sequence goes on along the minus strand of JAEKKI010000041.1, from coordinate 1,457 downwards.
GCAGGAGACGCCGATGAGCCGCTGAGCAGCCGGCTCAACACACTTAGCCGCCGCCGGGTCGCGATGGGGTGGACCCGGCGGTTCACGAAGGCGTATGCGGCTCCAGCGGCCCCGGTCCGGCGGCGATCACCCGCCCTGGAACCCGGGCTGAACGGTCAGCACGATCTTGCCGCGCGTGCGGCCGGATTCGACGAGCTCGTGGGCCTTCGCGACCTCCGCCAACGGGAGTACGTGCTCGACGTAAGGCCGTAGTCTTCCGCTGTCGACGAGCTCCGCGAGCGCCTCCAGGCCGACATGGTCCGGTTCCACGGCGATGTCCGCGAACCGCTTCCCGGCGGCGATCGTGGCGGCGCGCAGCTCGGCGTTGGCCCGGTCCACGATGGTGACGAGCAGGCCGCCCGGGCGCAGCACCTCGATCGACTTCGGGCCGACCGGTCCGCCGACGGTTTCCAGGACGACGTCGACGTCGCTGATCGCGGTGGTGAAGTCGACGCTGCGATAGTCGACGACCTCGTCCGCGCCGAGGCCCAGGACGAAGTCGTGCTTCGCCGCGCTGGCGGTGGCGATGACGTGCGCGCCGCGGGTTTTGGCGATCTGTACGGCCAGGTGCCCGACGCCGCCGGCTCCGGCATGGATCAGGATTCGTTGTCCCGGCTGGAGATCGGCCGCGTCGTTCAGCGCCTGCCAGGCGGTGAGCCCGGCCAGTGGCAGCGCGGCGGCCTGCTCGTGGCTGATCGAGGCGGGCTTGCGGGCCAGCTGCCGCGAGGGCACGGCGACGTACTCGGCGTAGCCGTTGCCCGCACGCGGGAAGAACGGCATCCCGAACACCTCGTCGCCGGCCTCGAATCTGGTGACGCCGGGAACCACCTCTTCGACGACCCCTGAGACGTCCCAGCCGAGGATGAACGGCGGCTCGCCCAGCAATGGGAACACGCCGGATCTGACCACCGCGTCCACCGGATTCACCGCCGTGGCGTGGACGCGCACCAGGACCTCGGTGGGGATCGGCTCGGGTTTGGGGACCTCGGCGACGTGCAATACTGCCGGTTCGCCGAAGGAGTTCTGGATGACAGCGCGCATGGGGGACTCCGGATCGCAAGGTTCGTCGGTAATTCTGTAGCGGTTGCTAAGGAAGGACGATAGCACGTTCTTTATCGATCGCTATAGAAATGTGGCCGCTCCGGCGAATCGAGTTCCGCGGACGGCCGGACGGCGGGACGGCCGGACGGCGGGACGACGAAGGCGCGCCCGGTGTGACCCGTGCGGGGCCATCCCGAGCGCGCCGTGCGCCGGTGCCGACGAGGTGTCGGCCGCGGACTACTTGAGTGCCGGCGCCTGCCGGTTCGAGCCCTTATCCCAAGCGCCCTTACCGAACGCGGCGTCGGCCGTGGCGGACAGGATCGGGTCGGACACGACGGCCGTGCCGCCGAACACCGCGATCCCGCCCAGACCCGGCG
>JAEKKI010000322.1 GCA_019510485.1 Catenulisporales bacterium | reverse complement strand
ATCGATCCTTGCTGAACGGTTTCAACAAGACCCTACCCGCCGGAAGCTGCTATTCAGTAGGCGCCGGAGGCCATATCACCGGCGGTGGATATGGGCTCTTGTCGCGGTTGCGCGGTTTGACCGTGGATCACCTCAGCGCAGTCGACATCGTAACCTGGAACGCGTCGTCGAACAGCGCTGAACTGCACCATGTGTCGGCGGCGAGCGCCTCGAAGGACGAAAGAGACCTTTTCTGGGCCCTGCAGGGGGCTGGATGCGGCAATTTCGGTGTCATTCTGCGATATTATTTCGATGAGCTGCCCGAGGCTCCGGAATTCGCGTCGATCTACACCCTCTCCTGGGACTGGACGTCGATCGACGCGAATTCTTTCGCGGACCTGCTTGCCGGCTACGCGGAGTACGTGCGTGACATGCCGGAGACCGAGTTCAGCCTGCTGAAGCTCACGCACGTGTCGGCCGGGCAGCTCGGCATGATCGTCCAAGCCGTGTCCCCCGAAGGGGCGACCCTTCTCGACCATCGAGCCGAGGTCGAGGAGCGGTACACAGCAGCGCGAAGGCGCTTCGGGGCGATCGCCGACCAAACGCCGCTGCGAAACCCGCTCGGCGGCCACCCGGGGTGGACGACGGCGCTCATGGGAACCGAGAGCGTGCAACACGTCACCTACCTCGAAGCGCTCCAGACCATGAACGGTTCAGGACCCAACCAGTTCGGCAAGTACAAGTCCGCGTACCTGAACAAGGAGTTCCCGCCGAACCAGGCCGCTGCGATCTACCGCTGGCTCAACACGACCCCGAAGGGCGTCCCCGAGTCGGAAATGAGCCAGAGCCTATTGCAGGTCGACAGTTACGGAGGGGCCGTCAACCGGGTCGCTTCCAGCGCGACCGCGGTTCCCCAACGCGACGCGATCATGAAGCTGCAGTATCAGACCTACTGGCTCAACGCCTCACGCCCCGGCGAGGGGAACCAGGCCTTCTACGACACCCAGGCCGACGCCCACCTGGGATGGATCAACGAGTTCTACCGGGAGGTCTATGCCGACTACGGCGGGACTCCCAACCCGGCCAATGATCCGAGCGGAACGGTGGCAGGCGCCTACTACAACTATCCGGACAACGTTCTCGGCACCCACTCCACGGGCGACGTCGACGACGCGCTGTGGCTCTACTTCCTCGACAACTTCCGCAACAACGAACGGAACCTCGTTGCCGTGAAGCGCCGCTGGGATCCGGCGGACGTCTTCCATCACGAGCAGTCGATTCCGGTGGCGTGAGAACGGCGCCGGGC
>JAEKKI010000234.1 GCA_019510485.1 Catenulisporales bacterium | reverse complement strand
GGCCAGCCGTCGGTGTCCGAGAGCACCTGGATGTTCCCGCCGTGATGCTTGTGCTTGCCGGACCACCAAAGATCCGCCCCGTTAGGACCGGGATGGGAGCAGCGGTCTGTGGCGACCACTGTTCCGTCCAGGTTCAGATGTGTTTGGCCTGCGGCTTTGGCCGCTGCAATCGCCTCGGACAGATCAGGTGCGCAAACGGCCAGGACGTCGATGCCCTCATGGAGATAGCGGTACGCGGTTGAGCCGCCGATGCCGTGGTCCGCGGCCAGCTGCGCGAGCCGGGTGCCGTCCAGGAACCAGCGGATCACCAGCACCGCCTGCCGGTAACAGCCCAGCGAGCGTCGTCCCCGGCGGGTGCCCAGCTCACAGCGCCGGAGCCAGAGCAGCCGGGCCAGGAAGAACACCGTGTCCTCGGTGATATCGAGCACGGCGGTGTATGTCACGATGGAGTCCACGTGAAGCCTCGCGGTATGAAGTTGATCTGTAGGAAGACCTACTCATACCAGGGGCTTCACGCCGTTCTACCGCAGGGTTCGATGATCGAGCCCTCTCATGACAAGACCCTGAACCGCTACACAGCGCGAACGCCGGTTACCGGGAAGGGCTCAATATGTAAGATTCATTTTCCGCGAAGTGCCGCGGTAGTTGCGCAAATAGCGCTGCCACCTCTAGCGAGGTCAGTTCCTGCGGGATTGTGGAAAATGGATGCTACTCATCTAGACGGTCAAGTCACACCCATATAAGATCCATCGTACGGACCTGCCACCACACACCCCGGCCTGGCACAAGGCCGACGAGGATTATCCGTGGACAGCACATCGGTGAACGGCACGCACCGGGCCGTATATCGCCCGGGATACGAACTCGTGGCCGAGCAGATGCTGGAGCTGATCGCCCGGTCGAGCCTTCAGCCCGGTGACCGCATGCCGACCGAGCAGGCGCTGGCCGAGCAGCTCGGCACCAGCCGGACGGTGGTGCGCGAGGCCGTGAAGATCCTTTCGGCGATCGGCCGTGTGCGCGCGCAGAAGGGCCGCGGCCTGTACGTCGCCGACGACGAGGGAATGCTCGGCTCCGCCCGCTGGCGGGCGTTCTTCCTGCCCACCGATCTCGACCACATCTTCATGCTCTTCGAGTTCCGCCGCGTCCAGGAGGCCACCGCCAGCCGCCTCGCCGCGATGCGCGCCACCCCGGCGGAGCTGCAGGAGATCGCCCTCGGCGCCGAACTGTGCGGCAAGGGCCAGGCCGACGGCGACGTCGCGCTGTTCGAGGACGGCGACAACCGCTTCCACCTGGGCATCGCCGCCGCCTCGCACAATCCGTTCCTGATCTCCGCGGTGCGCGACGCCCGCAGGCTGCTCAAGCAGACCAGCACCATCGGATTGCAGGGGGCCCTCGGCGGACACGCCCCCCAGGCTGTGGAGGAGCACCAGGCCATCTACGCGGCGATCCGCCGCGGCGACGCGGAAGCCGCGGCCCAGGCGGCGACCGTGCACCTGGACAACACCCTGGAGGACTACCGATGCGAGATCCAGCGCCGAATCTTCGGCCGGCCTGACCCGGCAAGGTGATCCGCCATGAGCATCGGGCTTTTCAACCGTCGACCGATGATCGTTGCCTGCGTCTACTCCGAGCGGTGCGCGGTATCGACCTGAAGCAACGAAGCGGGCCCCGCCGCGACGCGCGGCGGGGCCCAGACCTCAGTCGGGTCAGGCGTTGGCCGTGACCTTCTGCGTCTCCTCGATCAGCACCACCAGCGCCGCGACCAGGCCGGCGACCAGGTTGCGGGAGGTCTCGTCGACCAGGTTGCCCTCGTCGTCGAAGCGCTCCCAGTTGTTGCCGACGTGGACCTCGGGCTTGGTGACCACCTTGGCGTCCAGCCAGTGGAAGACGTCACGCAGGTGGTTCTGGGCGCGGACGGTGCCGAAGGCGCTCCCGGAGGCGCCCATCAGGGCGACCGGCTTGCCGGTCAGGACCGACTCGCCGTAGGGGCGGGAGGCCCAGTCCAGGGTGTTCTTCAGGACGCCCGGGATCGAGTAGTTGTACTCGGGGGAGGCGATCAGGACGCCGTCGGCGGCGGCGATCTTCTCGCGCAGTTCGCGCACGGACGCCGGGACGTCGGCCTCCAGGTCCTGGTCGAAGAACGGCAGCTCCCGGTCGCCTTCGTAGATCTCGATCTCGACGCCCTCGGGCGCCAGCTGCTTGGCGGCGCGGAGCAGTGCGGTGTTGGTGGACGCCTGGCGCAGCGCGCCGGAGAAGGCGAGGATCTTGGTGGTCATTGTCTGACTCTCCCAGTGGGGGGTGGAGGGGGTTAACGTGGCGCGTGGCGGGACGACCGTGCGCCCAGAATGCTTGGTCGGTAACACTCCGTGAGTCGGTTACCTTTCGTAAGAAAAAACTAGGCGCCCGGCTTACGGTTGTCAAGTTACCTACGAAAGGTAAGCTAGGGGCATGGCCGAGCACGCCGAGCACCACGCAGCGGATCACGAGGACTGTCTGACCTCCTTCTGTCCCCGCTTCCACACCGCCGTGGAGATCATCGGGCGCCGCTGGTCCGGGGCGATCCTCCGGGCCATGCTGTCCGGTGCCAACCGCTACACCGACATCGTCGACGCCGTCCCCAAGCTGTCCGACCGCCTGCTGTCCGAGCGCCTCAAGGAGTTCGAGGCCGTCGGCATCGTGGACCGCGTCGTCATCCCCGACACGCCGGTGCGTGTCGAGTACCACCTCACCCAGAAGGGCGCCGAGCTCGAACCGGCCTTCCGCGAACTCGCGGAGTGGGCCGAGAAGTGGATCGAGCTGCCGCCGCTGCCGAAGGGCGTCGACTGCCAGGAATCGCTTCTGCAGCCCGGCGAGGGCCGCTGACACGACCGTCCTCGGGGCCGCTAATCTGACGCCAGTCAGTGATCACGGCCACGAAGTTGGGGGACGACGATGTCCACAGCCGACCAGCCCGCCGCGTTCGGGGAACTGCTCTGGACGCCGGGCGAGTCACTGCGCCTGCGCTCGCCGCTGAAGCGGTACCTGGACTGGCTGCCCGCGCAGGGCGTCGGTCCGTTCCCGTCCTACGCCGAAGCCTGGCAGTGGTCCGTCGACCACCCGGCCGAGTTCTGGGAAACCCTCTGGCGCTATTTCAACGTCCGCGCCACGACCCCCTACTCAGCGGTGCTCCCGGACACGACGATGCCCGGCGCGCATTGGTTTCCCGGGGCAACCCTGAACTTCGCCGAGCACGTCTTCCGCGCGGCGAGCGATGACCGGCCGGCCCTGCTCTTCGTCGAGGAGGGTGCCGAGCCGGTCGAGATCTCGTGGGCCGAGTTGCGCCGTCAGGTGGCGGGCCTGGCCGCCACGCTGCGCGCCTGGGGCGTCGGTCCCGGCGACCGCGTCGCCGCCTTCCTGCCCAACACCCCGCACGCGATCATCGCGCAGCTGGCCACCGCGGCCGTCGGCGCGGTCTGGTCATCCTGCGGCCCGGACTTCGGCACGCAGGGCGTGCTCGACCGGTTCGCCCAGATCGAGCCGAAGATCTTCGTCGGCGTCGACGGCTACCGCTATGGCGGCAAGCGCATCGACCGCCGCAGTGAATGCATGGAGGCGCGCGACGCGCTGCCGACGGTCGAGCACACGATCTGGGTGGACTATCAGTTCCCCGAAGGACCGGGGTGTGCGGAGAGGGCACCACCGGCCTGCCGAAGGGCATCGTCCACGGCCACGGCGGCATCCTCCTGGAGCACTACAAGGCGATCGCCTTCCACATGGGCGTCGAGGAAGGCGACCGCTTCTTCTGGTACTCCTCCACGAGCTGGATGATGTGGAACGTCGTCCTGGGCTCGCTGCTGCACGGCGCGACCGCGGTGCTATACGACGGCAGCCCGGCGTTCCCCGATGTCAGCGGCCTGTGGCAGCTGGCGGAGAAGACCGGCGCGACCATGCTCGGCACCAGCGCCGGCTATCTGATGGCGTCGCAGAAGGCGGATCTGCACCCGGGGCGCGACTTCGACCTGTCGGCGCTGCGCTCCATCGGCTCCACCGGTTCCCCGTTGCCGCCGACCGGATTCCGCTGGGTCTACGACGCGGTCGGCGCCGGCATCTGGCTGAACTCGCTGTCCGGCGGCACCGACGTCTGCACCGCGTTCGTCGGCGGCAACCCGCTGCTGCCGGTGTATTCCGGCGAGATCCAGTGCCGGGCGCTGGGCTGCCGGGTGGCGTCCTGGGACGCCGCGGGCAAGCCGCACATCGGCTCGGTGGGCGAGCTGGTGCTGACCGCGCCGACGCCGTCCATGCCGGTGTTCTTCTGGAACGACCCGGACGGCCACAAGTACCACGACGCGTACTTCGACGTCTTCCCCGGCGTCTGGCGGCACGGCGACTGGTGCACGATCACCGAGCGCGGCGGGGTGATCATCCACGGCCGCTCGGACTCGACCCTGAACAAGCAGGGCGTCCGGATGGGCTCGGCGGACATCTACGAGGTCGTGGAGAAGCTGCCGGAGATCCGCGAGTCGCTGGTGATCGGCGTCGAGCTGCCCGACGGCGGCTACTGGATGCCGCTGTTCGTGCACCTGGCTCCGGACGCGGTGTTGGACGACGCGCTGCGCGCCCGGGTGGCTGCCGCGATCCGCGCCGAGCTCACACCGCGCCACGTCCCGGACGAGCTGATCGAGATCCCCGGCGTCCCGCACACCCGCACCGGCAAGCGCCTGGAGATCCCGGTGAAGCGGTTGCTCACCGGCGCCGATCCGGCCGATGCCGTGAACCTGGGGGCGGTCGACGACCCGGCGCTGATCCAGTGGTTCATCGACTATGCGGGCAGGCGCGAGACAGGGAGCTGAGTCGTCGGGCGGGAGGCCCGGCGGGGGTGCCGGGCCACGTGTTTCCAGGTCGGTGTTTCAGAGCCCGCCGGGCCCCGGCGGCAACCTGAACCGGTCGCCGGACGCCGACAGCTCGGAGAACCGCGGCGCCGGGATCGGCGACCACGGATCCCCGGGCACCGCCCGGAAGTTGGCGCGGAACTCCGCGATCAGCGCGTCGAAGACCGGGGTGGCGCTGCCGCCGGAGGAGGCGATCCCGGCACGGTTCCTGCTGTTCTCATACATGGTCAAACCACTGTCTTCCGGCCGACGGGCGGCGGGGACGAAGCTGTGCACGTGCGGACCCGGCCGGCTCAGACCTCGTCGACCAGGTCGGCGATGGACTTCACGATCTTGGACGGGCGGAACGGGAAACGGTCGATCTCCTCGGCCTGGGTGACGCCGGACAGCACCAGGAAGGTCTTCAGGCCCGCCTCGATGCCGCACAGCACGTCGGTGTCCATCCGGTCGCCGATCATCGCCGTCACCTCCGAGTGCGCCTGGATCTGGTTCAGGCCCTCGCGCATCATCAGCGGGTTCGGCTTGCCGACGAAGTACGGCTCGACGCCGGTGGCCTTGGTGATCAGCGCGGCCACCGCGCCGCAGGCCGGCTGCGGGCCCTCAGGGGTGGGGCCGGTGGCGTCGGGGTTGGTGGCGATGAAGCGGGCGCCGTTGGTCACCAGGCGGATGGCCCGGGTGATGGCGTCGATGCTGTAGGCGCGGGTCTCACCGAGCACCACGTAGTCGGGATTGGCTTCGGACAGGGTGTATCCGACGTTGTACAGCGCGGTGGTCAGGCCGGCTTCCCCGATGACGTAAGCGGTCCCGTTCGGGCGCTGGTTGTCCAGGAACTGCGCGGTGGCCAGCGCCGAGGTCCAGATGTGCTCCTGGGGCAGCGCGATGCCGATGCTGGTCAGCCGGGCCGACAGGTCGTGGGGGGTGTAGATCGAGTTGTTGGTGAGGACCAGGAAGGGCCGGTCTTTGGCCCGCAGCCGGCGGATGAACTCGTCCGCGCCCGGGATCATGTGCCCCTCGCGGATCAGGACGCCGTCCATATCGGTCATCCAGCACTCGACGGGCTTGCGGTCATGCACTTGGGTCTACTCCTGGAAGTGGTGGGGGACTATGGGGTGGCGCTGACCATCATTCCAGAAGTGAAAACGTTTAGCGCCGGTGCGCGTGTCGCCTCGCGGCGGAAAGCTCGCCGCGGCTCCAGCCGAACGGTATTCCGCGACGGCGTTAGTTGAGGCCCGGGGACATCTTCTACGCACCGGCGTCCCCGAGGGTAGCACGGGTGATCAGTATATTGTCCAAAGCCGCTGGTCACAGCCTCGGCTTTGGGCCGGCTCGCAGCGACGTCGACGACGGCGCCCGCAGTGCCGCTCTTGACCGGACAGCGCACCAGCGCCTCCCACGGTCGGCGCCGGATGGTCGGGCTGCTTGAGGAATCCGCGTTCCGCGGGCAGCCATAGGAGGAATCACGCAGTGAGTATCCGGTTCTTCAGGCTCACCGCGACCGCCGGAGCCACCGCGCAGGATGACTCCTGGCCAGATCAACGTCGGCATCCTGGGGCTGCCCCGCCTCAGCCTCTGACGCCGCGCTGACGCCGCGGCGGGGCCGCGGTTCTCAGTGGTCTGTTTCGGCCTGCCTGGGTTACTGGGTTACCGGGTCACTGCCGTGCCGGCACTTCCGCGCCGAGGTTCTCGCTCCCGGCCCCGGCGTCCTCGATCACCGGATCCGGCTCCACCGTCGCGGCCGAGGCCAGGGCCGCCTGTTGGGCCGCGATCACCGGGTTGGTCAACACCGCCGTGCCGGTGTCCGAGACAGCCGTCGCCGCCATCGCCGCCTGCGCCCCGGCATCCGCCTTGGCGCCTTTGCTTTTGCCTGCGCCGTTGCGCTTGACGAAGTGCTCGTGGATGTGGTCGTCCAACAGCAGCAGGCCACCGGAATGTGCCGCAGCTCCAGAGTGAGCAGCGTCGCCACGGTCGCCGCGATCGCCTCCTTGGTCAGCCCCAGACCGCAGCCGGCGCCGATCGCGGCGCAGGCGAAGATGCTGGCCGCGGTGGTGATGCCGTGCAGGACCTCGTGCTCTTCGACGGTCTGCCGGAAGCACAGGCCGCCGCCGATGAAGCCGATGCCGGTCACGGCGCCGGCCAGGATGGTGTTGGCGCCGTTGCCGGCCAGCACGCCGATCAGCGCGGTGGCCGCGCCCAGCAGGGAGAACGTGCGGTCGCCGGCCATCGCGCCGCGCAGCTGGCGCTCGAAGCCCAGGGCGAAGGTCAGCACCCAGGCCAGGCTGATCCGGCCCACGGCGTCCCAATGGCTCGGGATCTTGATGTTCTCGGATTGCTGCGCGGCCGTCAGCAGCACCGCCCCCAATGCGTGCATCGCCTTTTCCTCCCCAGGTGTGTCGGCATCCTGACGCCGATTCAACGGAACCTTAGAGGCACGGCGGTCGCGCTCGGTAGCCGTGGGCGGAGCGCGTCCGGCTCGTGACCGAACGGTTATCCGGCGGGCCGGCGGGCGGCGGACCTGGAATAAGGCCGCCGGGCACAGGGGGTACCGTAGCGGCCATGGTGTCAGCGCTGGGCAGCCGGCTCGCCGCCGCCCTGTGGGGCTGGCTGGGCAGGGCCGGGAAGGTGCGCGCCGGCTCGGCGGCCGCGCGCCGGTTCGCCGAGTTCGGCGAGGGATCCACCATCGCCTTCCCGCCGGGCACGATCTTCGGCGAGCGCTACATCGCCATCGGGGCGCACGTGCTCGTCGGCGCCAACGTCACCATCTCCGCCGGCTTCGTCCCCGGCCTGGACCTGGGCCCGGCGCCGTTGGTGCGGATCGGCGACGGCGTGGTGCTCGGCCGCGGCGGCCATGTGGTCGGCCACCGCTCCATCGACATCGGCGCCGACGTCTACACCGGCCCCAACGTCTACATCACCGACCAGAACCACCGCTACGACGACCCCGACGTCCCGATCGGCAAGCAGTGGCCGAGCGAGGACCCGGTCCGCATCGGCCCCGGCTGCTGGATCGGAGCCAACGCGGTGATCCTGCCGGGCACGGTCCTGGGCCGGAACGTGGTCGTGGCGGCCGGCTCGGTGGTGCGCGGCGAGTTCCCGGACCACTGCGTCGTCGGCGGCGTCCCGGCCCGGATGCTGCGCCGCTACGAACCTTCGACCGGCTGGGCCCGCGTCGACTCCCTCCAGGCCCAGGCCACGAACGCCAGTCCGGCCAGCGGATAGAGGGAGCTCAGCAGCATCTGGAGTGGGTTCAGGGCGGGGGACGGCCCGAGAACCTTGTGCGGTACCGCCCAGATCAGGAACGACAGGAAGACTGCGCACCAGGCCACCGCTGCCTTCGGGGCGCGGACGGCCAGCAACATGGCCGCTGGTACCGCCCACACCCAGTGATGCGACCAGCTGATCGGCGAGACGAGCAGGCCGGTGACCGCGCAGGTGAGGGCGCCGAGGGCGGTGTCGCCCCGGTTCGCGATGCGGGCTGCGATCCAGAGTCCGACCGCGACGACGATCAGCGCGGCGACGGCCCATAGAGCCTTCGGGTCGTCGATGTGCGTGACGCGCGCGAGCATTCCGGACAGCGATTGGTTGTCGGTGATGTAGGTCTTGCCGACGGCGTCGGTCTCGAAGACCTTGTGCAGCCAGAACTTCGTCGAGGCATGGGGGATGAGGACGAAGCCGAGGGCGACGGTTCCTGCGGCGCCCAGGACGGCGGTCGCTGTTTCGCGGCGCCTGCCGGACAGCAGGAACCACAGGATGAAGATGCCGGGCGTGAGCTTGATGCCGGTCGCCAGGCCGATGCCGAGGCCTCGGGGCCAGCGGCTGGTCGGGGATCGGGTGAGGTCGAAGAGGATCAGGGCGCAGAGGGCGAGGTTGATCTGGCCGTAGCGGAGCGTGGTCCACACCGGCTCGAACCAGAGGGCGGCGGCGGCGATGGCGGTGACGAGGGTCCAGCGTTCGGTTCGGGGTGGCCGATCCATCCAGCTGCCGACAAGCCGCGCTGCGAGATGTACCACGACTCCGAGGAGCACGATGTTGGCGGCGGTGACGAGGACCTTCAGCACTCCGACCGGAATCCAGCTGATCACCGCGAACAGCAGGGCTGCGAAAGGCGGATAGGTCGCCGGCAGCACGTTTCCGCCGGACGTGGGGATGTGCACGCCATCGCCGTACAGATCGCGTCCGTGCAGCACCGCCTGTCCCTCGGCCTGATACACGACCATGTCGATCATCGAGGGGTTCGCCAGCGCGCGGACCGCGAGGTAGCCGACCAGGCTGGCGGCGGCGAAGGCGGTGAGCGGGACGGTGAGCCTTCGTCGGTCGGGGAGCGCGGTCACGGGGGAACCTTACGGGATTCGCCAGGTGTAACACATTCTGTGCTACGCTTTGCCCATGGCAGCTGAAACCATCACGATTCGGACCAATCCGGCTCTCGATCACGCGCTCGAGATACTGACGGCTGACGGCACCAATAGATCGGCCGCGATCACGGCAGCCGTGGTGGAGGCCGCACATCGGCGTGAGCGGGCGGCGGCGATGCGGCGTGCCGTGCTGCAGATGCCGCTCGTACCCAACGTCGGTGTCAGCATCGCTGACGAGATCATCCGCGAACGGCATGGAGATGATCGGTGATCTATCTGGATTCGGCGGCGGTGGTGAAGCTGGTTCATAGTGAGGTCGAGTCTGAAGACCTCAGAGCTTGGCTGGACCAGCGGATCGACACGCCTTGGATCAGCTCGATCTTGCTGGAAGTCGAGGCGTTTCGCGCACTCGCGAAGCACGGGTCGAACGTGTCGGGGCGTCTGCCGCTGGTCCTCGACATGATCGAGCTCGTTGAGATCAACCCCGGGATCCGCATACTGGCTCAGGCCGTGGAGCCCGCCTCGGTGCGCAGTCTCGACGCCATCCATCTCGGAACTGCGTTGTCGCTGACCGGCCTCACCGAGTTCGTGACGTACGACAAACGCCTTGCCGAGGCGGCGGCCGGCGCGGGATTGTCCGTGTTCGCTCCCGGCGCCGCCTGACGCCTACCGAACCTCGACGATCGGCAACCGCAACGCCCCCAGAGCCGCCTCCGGCACCGCCGGATTCTTCGGCCGCACGTAAGCGATCCGCTTGTACGCCTCCCCGAGAGCCGGCCGCGGGTCGGTCTCGCCCTTGTTCGGCCAGAAGGCCGCGGCACGCTCTGCCATCGCCGTGATCGTCAGCGAAGGGTTCACGCCCAGGTTGGCCGACACCGTCGAGCCGTCCGCCACGTACAGCCCCGGGTGCCCGAAGACCCGATGATACGGGTCCACCACACCGTGATCGCGATCGCGGCCGATGACGCAGCCACCGATGATGTGGGCGGTCATGGGGATGTTGAACAGGTCGCCGACGGTGCCGCCGGGGATGCCGTTGATGCGGGCCGCGGTGCGTTCCACCGCCTCGTTGCCGGCCGGGATCCAGGTCGGGTTCGGCCGGCCGTGGCCTTGACGGGTGCTGAGTTTCAGCTTCCCGAACAGGCCGCGCTTGGGGTAGACGGTCAGCGAGTTGTCGAGGGCCTGCATCACCAGCAGGATGATCGAGCGTTCGGCGAAGCGGCGGCTGGGGAGCATGCGCGGGACCCAGGTCGGGTGCTTGAGGCCGATGCCGAGGAGCTTGAGCCAGCGCGGGGTGCGTCCCTCGCCGTCGGTCAGGCCGGTTTTCAACAGGCCCATCGCGCCGCTGCCCCGGCCGTAGCGGACCGGCTCGATGTGCGTGTGCTCGTCGGGGTGGAACGAGGATGTGATCGCGACGCCCTGGGTGAAGTCGTACTGTCGCGGCTTCTTGGCCATCGCGCCGAGGAGCGATTCGGAGTTGGTGCGGGTCAGCTCGCCGAGGCGCGGAGACAGGCCTGGCAGGGAGCCGTCGGCGGCCAGTTTGTGCAGTAGGCGCTGCGTCCCGAGCGCACCCGCGCTGAAGACCACGTGTTCCGCCGTCAGAGCCCGGCGTCCCTTGGCGAACCACTTTCCCGTCCGCGAGACGGTGATCCGGTAGCCGACGCCGTCCGGCAGCGCCCTGACACTCTCGACCGTCGTCAGCGGCTGCACTTCGGCGCCGAGCTGTTCCGCGAGGTACAGGTAGTTCTTCACGAGCGTGTTCTTGGCGTTGTGGCGGCATCCGGTCATGCACGCGCCGCATTGCGAGCACGGATTCCGCTGCGGCCCCGCGCCGCCGAAGAAGGGGTCGGGGACGGGAGTGCCCGGCCGGTCCTGCGGCCCGCCGAAGAACACGCCGACCGGTGTCAGGTGGAATGTGTCCCCGACCCCCATCTCCTCGGCGACCGCCTTCATCTGCACGTCGGCCGGCGTCATCGTCGGGTTCCGCACCACGCCCAGCATCCGCTTGGCCTGGTCGTAGAACGGCGCGAGTTCCTGGCGCCAGTCGGCCACGTCCCGCCAGTGCGGGTCGTCGTAGAACGGGTCGAGCGGTTCGTACAGCGTGTTCGCGTACACCAGCGACCCGCCGCCGACGCCGGCCCCGGCCAGCACCACGACGTCTTTGAGCCGGTGGATCCGCTGGATGCCGCGGCACCCGAGTCTCGGCGCCCAGAGGAACGAGCGCAGCCGCCAGGAGGTCTTCGGGAAGTCCGCGTCGGCGAACCGCCGCCCGGCCTCCAGCACGCCGACCTTGTAGCCCTTCTCGCTCAGCCGCAGCGCGGTCACCGAACCGCCGAAGCCGGAGCCGATGACCAGCACGTCGTAGTCCAGCGGGTCCAGCGGGTCCAGCGCAGCGCTCATGGCGCGTAGAGTAGCCGCTATTCGACAGCCCCTCCAGTAGTTGTATAACAACTCGGTTTTGGCGGGCGGTCCGACGCAACGAGCTGACCTCTTCAGGCGTCGATAGGGGCATGAGGACTTCAGGGGCGGGAAAGGGCGGCCTGTTGGTCGCGGTGGCCGGTGCGGTGGCGATCGGCGTGGCGGGATGCGGTACGGGGTCGGGCAGTGCGAAGACGGACTCGATGGGCCATGCCGGGGCCGACACCAGTTCGGCTTCGTCGGCGTCGAGCGCGCCGACCACGCCGAGCCCGACGCCGACCTCGACCTCGGTGAGCAGCAGCTCGCCGGCGAGTTCGAGCAGCAGCTCGGCGTCGTCGAGTTCGTCCAGTTCGTCGAGTTCGACGAGTCCGTCAAGCAGCAGGAGTGTGCCGAGCAGCACGAGCAGCTCGACGCCGAAGCCCAAGCCGTCCACCACACCGTCTTCGCACCCGAGCACGCCGAAGCCGTCGC
>JAEKKI010000040.1 GCA_019510485.1 Catenulisporales bacterium | reverse complement strand
GCAGTGGTAGAGCCAGTCCCCCGGATTGTCCTCGGTGTACTCGACCGTGATCGCCATGGACGGCCCCAGGATCTGCGAATCCGTCCAGCACACACCGTCCCACCAGCGGTGGCCGTGCAGGTGGAAGACGTGGAACTCCTTGCCGAGAGCCGCGACCCGCCAGCGGATCCGCTCCCCGGCCCGCGCCCTGAAGGTCGGGGTGTTGTCGATGAAGGCGTAGCCGTTGAAGCAGTCCATGTCCTGGCCCAGACAGGGCACGTCGTCCTGGTACATGTCGTGGAAGAACAAGAAGAACTCGCGGTCGACCTTCGGCGTGGTGTGGTCCGTGATGGCGATCAGGCCGAGAAAATAGGGCCGCTTCGGCGCCTATTACTATCCCCCGCAGTAGAAGTCCGGTGCACGGACCGTGAATTCACCCGGTCAAATGTGCGGTGTCGTTAAACAAACGCAGTGAACTACGACCGTCTCCGTAGTAGGTCACGACCGACAGCGACGCGGCGGACAGCTCCATCGCGTACAGCGCCTCCGGCGGCGCACCCAGGGCGTCCCGGATCAGGGTCTTGATCGGCGTGACATGCGAGACCACCAGGACCGTGCGGCGTGCGTAGTGCTTCAGCAGACTGTCGCGGGCCGCCAGGACGCGCGCGGTAACGGCGTCGAAGGATTCACCCTTAGGGGGAGCCACCGACGGCGAGTTGAGCCACGCCTGCATCTCGGCGGGCCAGCGCTCGCGCACCTCGCCGAACGTGTGGCCGTCCCAGAGTCCGAAGTCGGTCTCGCGGAAACCCTCGTCCAGCGAGACGGGCAGCCCGAGCGCGTCGGCGGCGGTCTGCGCGGTCTGCCGGGTCCGGGCCAGCGGCGAGGCGACGACGGCGTCGATGCCGCCGCGCGCGGCCAGCCGCCGGGCCACGGCTGCGGCCTGGGCGCGTCCGGTGTCCACGAGCTCCGGGTCGCCCGCGCCGGAGAAGCGCTTCTCGGCGGTGAGGGCGGTGGCGCCGTGGCGCAGCAGGATGAGCGTGGTCGGCGGACCCAGATCGGGGGCCGCGGACCAGGTCGGCTGCGCGATCGTGGCCGCGGCCTCGATCCTCGCCTTCGCCTCGGCCGTCTTCGCCGCGGCGGCCACCGGATCGTCCAGCGCCAGGTTCCCGAGCGCGTCAGCCCTCTTGTTCCGCTCCCGCGGCACCCACGTGTACCGCACCGCGGCCGGACGCGGGAACGCCGTGCGCGCCTCGGCCGCCAGCGCGCGGATGGCGGGATGCTTGATCTGCCACGTCCCGCTCATCTGCTGGACCGCCAGCTTGGAGTCCATCCGCACCTCGACCTCGGCGTCCGGGTCGAGGGCGCCGGCCGCGCGCAGGCCGGCGATCAGGCCGCTGTACTCGGCGACGTTGTTGGTCACCACGCCGAGGCTCTCGGCCAGCTCCACCAGCACCTCGCCGGTGGCGGCGTCGACGACCAGCGCGCCGTAGGAGGCCGGGCCCGGATTGCCCCGGGAGGCGCCGTCGGCCTCGACGATGAGCGTGCGCGCCATGGGCGAGGGCAGCCCTACAGCCCGGAGTCGGGGACGCGGACCAGGATGCGGCCGCACTCCTCGTGGCGCACGACCTGATCGGCCGGGGCCGCCTTGATCGCGTTGATCTCGCTGATGTCCAGCTCCAGGCGGCAGCCCTCGCAGCGGCGCTGGCGGATCGCCGCGGCGCCGACGCCGCCGTTCGCCGCGCGGACCCGCTCATACAGCGCCAGCAGGTCCTCGGGGATGGTGCCGGCGGCGGTGGCGCGCTCGGCGGTCAGCTTGCCGATCTCGGCGTCGATCTCGGACTGCGCGGCGAGCAGGGCCGCGCCGACCTCGTCGCGGCGGGCCTGCGCCTCGTCGCGCTGCGCCGACATCTCGGCCACCCGGGCCTGCGCGGTCTCCATCCGCTCCATGACCTCCAGGACCACGTCCTCCAGGTCGGACTGGCGCCGGGCCAGGGTCGCGAGCTCGTGCTGGATGTTCTCCAGGTCCTTGGCCGAGCCGCGGCCGGACTCCAGCAGCCGCCGGTCCCGGACGGCCCGGTTCACCACCTGCTCGACGTCGGCCTCGGCCTTCTTCAGCTCGCGCGCCACATCGCCCTCGGCGGTCTGGGCGGCGACCAGCACGTCGCGCAGATCGGCGAGGCGCTGGTCCACCTTCTCGGCCTCGGCCAGCTCCGGCAGGTTGCGCCGCTTGTGCGCCAGCTGCGCGAGCCGGACGTCCAGGCCTTGCAGTTCCAGCAGGCGGAGTTGGTCGGCGGGGTTCGCGTTCAGGGCAGTGCCTCTCTCTTCTCTTGTGGAGCTCGTCGACGTCTCAGCCGGCCGCCACGTGCGCGGTCCACGGATCGGTGACCAGCGTGGAAACGTACGTCTCCACGTTAGTACCGGCGGCGCCGAGCGTGGAACGCAAAGTATGCGCGGCATGCCGCAGCCACGGCCACTCGCTGGCCCAGTGCGCGACGTCCACCAGCGCCGGGCCGCCGGCCTCCAGCGCCTCGGAGGCCGGGTGGTGCCGCAGGTCGGCGGTGACGTAGACGTCGGCCCGGGCCGCGCGCACGGCGCCGAAGAAGGTGTCGCCGGCCCCGCCGCACACCGCGACCCGGCGCACCGGCCGCTCCGGGTCCCCGGCCACCCGCACCCCGCCGGAGGTCGCGGGCAGGGCGGCGGCCACCCGCCGGACGAAGGCGGCCAGCGGCTCGGCCGCGGCCAGCTCCCCGACCCGGCCGACGCCCAGCTCCGGGCTGCCGGCCCGGGCCTCCAGCGGCCGCAGCTCGCGCACGTCCAGGGCCTGCGCCAGCGCGTCGGACACGCCGGGGTCGGCGGAGTCGGCGTTGGTGTGCGCGGTGAACAGCGCCACGCCGCCGCGGATCAGCTTGTGGACCAGCCGGCCCTTGAAGTCGGTCGCCGGCACCCCGTGCACGCCGCGCAGGAACAGCGGGTGGTGGGTCACCAGCAGGTCGGCGCCGCGCTCGATCGCCTCGTCGACGACGGAGGCCACCGGGTCCACGGCGAACGCGACGGTGCGCACGGCGTCGTCCGGGTCCCCGCACACCAGTCCGACGGCGTCCCACGGCTCGGCCCAGGACGGGTCGTAGACACGCTCCAGGACCGCGACGACGTCACGCAGCGTCGGAGCCGACGGCGCGGCGGGCGTGTTCGGGGGCTGTGGCATCCCAGTAGGTTACCGGGCTCCGCGGTGCTTCCCCGATCAAGCTGCGGGCGCCGGCTCCGTCACTGCGACGCGCCGCACTCCGGACAGAACTTCGACCCCGTGGGCACCTGCGTCCCGCACCCGCCGCACTCCCCGGGTCCGGCCTGCTTGGCACCGCACTCCGGGCAGAACTTCGCGCCGTGCGTCTGGTGTCCGCACGCGGTACACACCAGCTGCTTCTGCGTCGTGACGTCCACCTCGGCGGCCAGCGCCGCGCCGACCTCCCGAGCCCGGGACGTGGCGGCGTCGACCTGGCCGTGCGCGCGGGCCGACTCGACCTCGGCGGCCAGGTCGGGCGCGCAGTAGGTGCACAGGCCGCGGTCGGCGCTGTAGCAGCGTTCGCACACGTAGTACGTGCAACGCCCGCAACGGTGGAAGTGCTCCTCGGCAGCATCGATGGCGACCTTGAACGAGGCGTCGCGGGCCTTGTGCCAGCCGCTTTGCACGAACCCGTCCACGCCCTCGGCGACGTCCCAGCCGACCGTGGAGGCCGCGCCGTTTGCCATGTTCGCCGCGCGGCGGATCCAGCCGGCGGCGCGGGCGGCCTTGTAGGGCTCGAACCCGCTGCGCCAGGTGTCGCTGCAGCGCTGGCAGTAGAACTCGAACTCGAAGCCGGCGTCGTTGCCGTACTGGACTGAATAGTCACGATGGTTGCCGCTGAACCACAGTGTGTCGGCCACAGGCCCGAACCCCCCAAGCGAACTGTTTTCTTGGGGAAAATATTAGGGCTCAGTGACGACGCATAGACAACACCTCGGTAGCGGAGAAACCCTCACCGGGCTTCTTGGCGTCGAAGTACGGCCCGAGCGCCGTTTCCAACTCTGAAACGGTGAACGTCTCCTGCGTGGAGTCCCAGCGCTGTTCGACGACAGGACGCTGCATCAGCAGCACCATGCCGCCGTGCACGACGAACACCTGCCCGGTGACCCGGTCGGCGGCCGGGGAGGCGAGGTAGGCGACCAGCGGGGCGACGTGCTCGACGGCCAGCGGGTCCATGCCCTCGGCCGGGACGTCGAACCCGGCGAAGACGTCCTCGGTCATCGCGGTGCGGGCCCGCGGGCAGATCGCGTTGGCGCGCACGCCGTAGCGCGCGCAGCCGTTGGCCGTCGCGGTGGTCAGCCCCACGATCGCGGCCTTCGCGGCGGCGTAGTTGGCCTGGCCCGCGGCTCCGGCCAGGAACGCCTCCGAGGACGTGTTGACGATGCGGCCATAGACCGGGCCGCCGACCGCCTTCGACTTGTCGCGCCAGTACGCGGTGGCGTGCCGGGTCAGTGCGAAGTGGCCCCTGGCGTGCACCCGCAGGACGTCGTCCCACTCCCGTTCCGACATCGAGAACACCATGCGGTCGCGCAGGATGCCGGCGTTGTTGACCAGGATGTCCAGCGTGCCGAACTCCTCGATCGCCAGCCGGGTCAGCGACTCGGCGTAGCCGAAGTCGGAGACGTCGCCGGCCGAGGCGACGGCCCGGCCGCCGGCCTTGACGATGTCGGCGGCGGTCGCCTCGGCGGTGGACCGGTCGTGGTCGTTGACCGCCACCGCCGCGCCCTGGCGGGCCAGCTCCAGCGCCTCGGCGCGGCCCAGGCCCCGGCCGGCGCCGGTGACGATCGCGGCGCGGCCGGCAAGGGATGTCGTCATGACAGATCAGACCTCGATGATCGTCCGGATCGCCTCGCCGGAGCGCAGCAGGTCCAGGGCTTGGTTGATGTCGTCGAGCTTGAGCCGGGCGGTGATCATGCCCTCCAGGTCCAGGCGGCCGGCCCGCCACAGCGCGAGCAGGCGGCCGTACTCCCGGCGCGGGTCGGTGCCGCCGTAGTAGGAGCCGAGGATCTTCTTGCTGTCGAAGAAGAGCTGGAACATGTCGAAGCCGACCACGTCGTCGTTCTTGCCGGCGCCGACGACGGTGACCGTGCCGCCGCGCCGGGTGAGCGCGTAGGCCTGCTGCACCAGCGCGGACCTGCCGACGACTTCGAAGACGTAGTCGAAGCCGGCCTTGCCGGTCACCTCGGCCTTGGCCGCGTCGGCGTCCTCGGGACCCACCGCGCGGGTGGCGCCGAACCGCAGCGCGGCCTCGTGCTTGCTCCGGACCGGGTCGATGGCGACGATCTCGGCGGCCCCGGCGATGCGCGCGCCCTGGATCACGGCGATGCCGACGCCGCCGGCGCCGATCACCGCGACCGAGGAGCCCGGTTGCACCCGCGCGGTGTTGAACACGGCGCCGACCCCGGTGGTCACGCCGCAGCCGAGCAGCGCGCCGACGTCGAACGGCACGTCGTCGGGGATCTTCACCGCGCACTGCCAGGGCACGACCATCTCTTCGGCGAAGGTGCCGCTGCCGGCGAAGCCGTAGACGTCGGCGCCGTCGAGCTGGAAGTGCGGTTGGAACGTCATGCCGAAGAAGATGTCGACGCACAGGTTGCCCTCGCCGCGACGGCAGGCGGCGCACTGGCCGCACGGCGGGTTCCAGCACACGATGACGTGGTCGCCGACCGAGACCCGCGTCACGCCCTCGCCCACCGCGACCACCTCGCCGGCGCCCTCGTGGCCGGGCACGAACGGCACGGGCTGCGGCAGCACGCCGGTCATGGCCGACAGGTCCGAGTGGCACACGCCGGTGGCCCGGATGCGGATCTTCACCTGGCCGGGGCCCGGGTCGGAGAGGGTGAGGTCGTCGCGGACCGTCAGAGTCTCGGCTCCGGTTTCGAACAGGACTGCTGCGCGCATGGTGGTCCTCACCCGTTTCTAGCTCAGGTACGCCAACACGGTGTTGGCCAGCACGACGGCGTCGTCGCGCTCGGCCGACGTGGAGACGATATCCACCCGCCCGGCGCCGTCGTCCCACATGCTGACGCGCATGGTCTCGCCGGGGAAGAAGATCCCGGCGAAGCGGGTCGAGTACTCGGTCACCCGCGTCACGTCGCCGCCCAGGACGGTGTCGACGACGGCTTTGCAGGTGATGCCGTAGGAGCACAGGCCGTGCAGGATCGGGCGGTCGAAGCCGGCCTGCGCGGCGAACCCGGGATCGGCGTGCAGGGGGTTCCAGTCGCCGGACAGGCGGTAGATCAAGGCGAGTTGCTCCAGGGTGCGGACCTCGATCACGTGGTCGGGTTTCCGCTCGGGTGTGGTGTCGACCGTCGAGGGCCCCCGCTCGCCGCCGAATCCGCCCTCGCCGCGGACGAAGATCTGCGAGTGGTTGGTCCACAGCGGCCCGTCGGCGTCGGCGATCACGCTCTCGGTGCGGATCACCGCGGCCTTGCCCTTGTCCCACACGTCGGTGACCCGGCTGGTGGCGGTGGCCGCACCGGTCGCCGGGATCGGGCGGTGCAGCGTGACGGACTGGCCGCCGTGCAGGACGTTCACCAGCTGGATGTCCAGGCCGGGGTTGGAGAACAGCGAGAAGCCGAGCGCGCCGCCGGCCACGACCGCGAACGAGGGCAGCACCTTGAGGCCCTTCTCGTAGACGTAGGCCAGCTCCCCCGGATCGGTCGCCGGGACGCCCGCGCCCAGGCCCAGGTGGTAGAGCTGGACGTCCTTGGGCGTCCAGGCCAGCTCGGCGGTGGTGGCCGGGGCGGCCAGGGCCTTGCCGGGGTCGATGGGCATGCGCCGGTCCCTTCGGTGGTCGACCGCTGTCCCCGGCAAACTAGAACACGTTACTGTCGGATGCAATGGTCATGGACGCGGGCACCGGCACCCGGGCCGGGGCAGATCAGAGACCGGCCGCGCGCCGTCACCCGGTCGTGGGCTGCGGCAGCGGTCCCGGCCGCCGCACATCCGGCTCCAGATAGACCAGCCGCGCCTCCGGCACCGCGGTCCGGATCCGCGCCTCGGCGGCGTCGATCGCCTTGGCGACCTCCTCGGCCGTGTCGTCGTGCTGGACCGCGATCTTCATCGCGACCAGCAGCTCCTCCGGACCCAGATACATCGTGCGCAGGTGGATCACGTCGGTGACGGTGTGGCCGTCGACCGCCGCGGCGCGGATGGCGGACACGTCGTGCTTGCCGGCGCCCTCGCCGACCAGCAGGCTCTTCATCTCCACCGCGAGCACGATCGCGACGCACACCAGCAGCGCGCCGATGCCCAGCGTGCCGGCGCCGTCCCAGCGCCCGTTCTCGGTGACCACCGCCATGCCGACGCCGAACAGCGCCAGGCACAGGCCGATCAGCGCGCCGAAGTCCTCCAGCAGCACCACCGGCAGCTCCGGGGTGGTGGCGTGGCGGATGAACGCGAGCCAGGAACGGCCCTCGCGCAGGTGGTTGGACTCCTTGACGGCGGTCCGGAACGACATGCCCTCCATCACGACCGCGGCCAGCAGCACCCCGACGGCCCAGTACCAGCTCTCGACCTTCTCCGGATGGGTGACCTTGTGCCAGCCCTCGTACAAGGCGAACAGCCCGCCGAGGCTGAACAGCACCACCGAGACGATGAACGCGTAGACGAAGCGCTCGCGCCCGTAGCCGAACGGGTGCTCGGCGTCGGCCTTCTTCCTGGCCTGCCGGCCGCCGACCAGCAGCAACAGCTGGTTGCCGGAGTCGGCCACCGAGTGCACGCCCTCGGCCAGCATCGAGGCCGAGCCCGTGAAGGCGAACGCCACGAACTTCGACACCGCGACGCCCAAGTTGGCACCCAGCGCCGCCATGACCGCCTTGTTACTGCCACCTGCGCTCATGCGCGAGATTCACCTGTTCCTTCGAGATTCCCCTGACCCGGAAGGAAGCAGCGTAACAATGATCTAAGAACTGGCGGGCGGTGTCCGGCCATGCTTCGCGAACTCGCGGGCCAACGCCGCCCGGTCGGCGTCGGTCATCGGCCGGTAGGCCGCGCTCTTGCCGTCGCGGATGTAGACCGGATCGGAGGTGAGCCAGGTTTCGGCGACCAGATCGCGGACCACGATCTTGTTGGTGGCGGTGCGGGGCATGGAGGTCACGATGCGGACGTAGCGCGGGCGCCACAGCTCCGGGAGGTCGAAACGGGAGTCCCAGTACGCTGCGAACGCCTGCGGGTCGAAGGACTCCGATTCAGCAGGCGCGGCGCCGGTTTCGCTGTCCCGGCCGCGGCCGGAAGGCTCCAGCGCCACCATGACCTGGTCTCCGGATGCCGCATCCGGCACACCATAAGCGGTCGCGGCCACCGCCCCCTGCCACTCCTCGACGGCCCGCGCGATCGGCCCGGCGGCGAAGTTCTCCCCGCCGACCCGGATCCAGTCCCCGGAGCGCCCGGCGAAGTAGTAGTCGCCGTGCTCGTCGCGATACGCGAGGTCGCCGGACCAGAACCGGCCGTCGCGCAGCTTGGCCGCGTCGGCTTCCTGATGCCGGTAGTAGCCCTCGAACGCGCCGGCGCCGGCGAAGTTGACCAGTTCGCCGACCTGCCCGACCCCGCACTGCGCGCCGGTGTCCGGATCGACGATCCGCACGTCGCCGACCGGCGTGCCGAGCGCTCCCGGCGGCGTGGACGGCCGCCGGTGGAACGAGATCCCGCCCTCGGTCGAGCCGAAGCCGTCGGTCACCGTGCAGCCGAAGCGTTTGGCGAATCGCTCGACGTCCGCCGGCGCCGCCTCGTTGCCGAACACCTGGCACAGGGTGCTGTCGGCGTCGTCGGGCTGCTCGGGCGTGGCGAGGATGTAGGCCAGCGGCTTGCCGACGTAGTTCGCGTACGTTGCTCCGAAGCGCCGGACGTCGGGCAGGAAGCCCGATGCGGAGAAGCGGCGGCGCAGCGCGAGCGTGGCCCCGGCGGCCACCGCCGGGATCCACGCGGCGATCACGGCGTTGCTGTGGAACAGCGGCATCGCGCAGTACAGGACGTCGGCCTCGGTCAGTCCGCGCTGCCGCGCCAACGTGGAACCCTGAGTCGCCAGCTTGCCCTGGGAGCAGATGACGGCTTTCGGGGCGGCGGTCGTGCCGGACGTCATGATGAGCATGAACGGCAGGTCGGGGGCCTTGTCGAAGTCCGCTGCGGTCATCGGATCGGTCTTCTTCCCGACTTCCGGCTCCGGGTGCCGGCAATCGGTGTTCACCACCGGGATCCCGCAGCCGCGCACCAGGGCCAGAAACCGGGATTCGGTGATGATCAGCGCACAGTCGGTGTGCCGGGCGTCCCGGGCCACCTCCGCGGCGCCCCGCGTCGGGTTCAGGCCGACCAGCGTGAAGCCGCCGATCGCCGCCGCGCCGAGGAGGAACGAGAACTCCGGCACGTTCTCCATCAGCACGCCGACATGCCGCGGACTCCGTCCCGCCGCCGGCAGTCGCGCGTCCAACCAGGCGGCGCGCGCCGCGCTGCGTCGGACGTGTTCGTCCCATGAGACGCGTCGCACGTCGCCGTCGTGGCCGGCCCAGGCCAGCCCGGATCGGTGGTCGCCGACCCGGGCGGCGAGGAGCTCGGCCACGGAGGTGTTCCAGCGTCCGGTCATGGGCGCAGGGTAGGGACTGGCGGTTGAGACTTCCAGGCTGTTATGCGTTCGCTGCGGCCATCTCCTTGCGCGGTGCGTCCACGTCCGTGTGCTCAGTGGTCTCCGGCGTCGTCATCCCCGTCATCTTCGGCGCCTGCACCAGGAACGGCACCACGGCCGCGACCAGGCCCAGCACGGCGGCGATCATGAAGCCGTGCGTGTAGGCGTCGACCGTCGGCAGCTTCACGCCCGGGGCGACCTGCGTCATGCTCCCGGTCAGGACCGCGCCCATCACCGCCGAGCCGACCGCGCCGCCGACCGTGCGCAGGACCGCGTTCATGCCGTTGGCGATGCCGGACTGCTGCACCGGGACCGAGGCGTTGATGTACGCGGGCATCGCCGCGTAGGCCAGGCCCACGCCGACGCCCATGACGCCGGAGGCGACGACGACGTGCCACGGCGCGCTGTGCGCGAAGCCCAGCATGCCCAGGCCCGCCGCCGCGAAGCCGCCGCCGAGCACCAGCGGCAGCCGGGGGCCGCCGCGCTTGATCAGGGCGGCGCCGATCGGGGCGGCCGCGAACGAGCCGACCGCGGAGGGGAACAGCATCCAGCCGGAGGCCAGGACCGACGCGCCGAAGCCGTAGCCGACCGCCTTCGGGGTCTGGGTGAAGTCCGACATCAACAGGAAGGACCCGTACATCGCGAAGCCGATCAGGACGCCGGCGGTGTTGGTGACGGCGATCGCGGGCTTGGCCAGCATCGAGATGTCGACCAGCGGGGAGGCCACGCGGCGCTCGACGGCGACCCACGCGACCAGCGTGATGGCGGCCAGCGCGAACAGGCCGAGCGTGCGCGTCGAGGCCCAGCCCCAGGCGTTGCCCTGGCTCACCGCGATCAGGAACGCCGACAGCCAGCCGGCCAGCAGCAGCGCGCCGAACGGATCGGCCTTGCCCTCGGCGGTCACCGGGTCGTGCGGGACCAGCCACAGCACCAGCGCGAAGGCCACGGCCGCCAGGACCGCGCCCATCCAGAACACGGACTGGTAGGAGAAGTGCTCCATCACCGCGCCGGTGGCGACCAGGCCCAGCCCCGAGCCGATGCCCAGCGAGGCGGAGATGAGCGCCACCCCGCCGGTCACCTTCTCGCGCGGCAGCTCGTCGCGCACCACGGCCACGGCCAGCGGCAGGATCGCGCCGCCGGTACCGGCCACCACGCGCGCTATGAGCAGCAGCGGGAACGACCCGCCGATACCGCCGAGCACCCCGCCGACCAGCACGCCGGCGATCGCGACCACCAGCATCGGCTTGCGTCCGCGCAGGTCGCCCATGCGCGCCAGCAGCGGGGTCAGCACCGCGGCGGACAGCAGGTTGGCGGTCATCAGCCAGGTGATGCCGCCGCCGGCGACGTTCAGGTCCTTCTGCAGCGTCGGCAGGATCGGGACCACTGAGGTCTGGACGAGGGAGAAGGCCAGGACGGACAGGACGAGCGCGGGCAGCACTCCCCGTGATCGCCGCGCTTGCTGGGACATGCGGTGCTCCAATGCTTTCACTGGTCTACAGTTAATCTCATGAAGTATTTAACCACAGCTCCCGGCAGGCGGTTGGTTGAGCCCTCGCCGGAGCGTGCGTACGGTGACCTCGTGACCCGCTCCGAACGCCCCGCTTCCCTGGACCGCCGCGACCCGCTGACCGCCCAGGTGCTGGAGCTGTTCTGGGCGGTGTCGCAGGCGTTCTACGACAACTACGACGAGGCCGCCGCCCGCCACGACCTGACCCGCATGCAGGCGTTCGTGCTGGCCAACCTGCTGTCCGGGCCGAAGCCGATGCGGTTCTTGGCCGAGCATCTCAAGTGCGAGCCGTCCAACATCACCGGCTTGGTGGACCGCATGGAGGCGCGCGGGCTCGTCACGCGGGAGCCGGATCCGGAGGATCGCCGCGTGAAGAACATCACAGCCACCGACCTCGGCCGCGAATCTTTCGAGGCGGTGTGGTCGGGCCTGACGTTCGCCGCCGAGCCGTTGAGCGCGCTGAGTGTGGTGGAACGGCGTACGTTGCGGGATCTGCTGCTGCGGCTGGTGCCGGGAGACGGTTCGGGTTCGGCGGCTACTGATCCTGCTCGATCGGCGTGACCGGCGACGGCTTCGGGCTCCCGGCGGCCGCCGAGGTGATGGCGACGCTGAGCACGAGGGCTGTCACGGCGGCTTGGACGATCGCGACTTTGGTGTGGCCGGCGCGGAAGAGCAGGTAGGCGACGACGCCGAAGACGGCCGTGACGAGGAACAGCACGGCGAGGTCTTCGGCGTAGGCCTGGCGGCGGAGGTGGAGGCCGGCATCGCTGCCCAGGCGCTGGACTTCGACGATGACCAGGACGACCAGCGCCACGATGACGACGCCGAGGTCGGCGAGCAGGACGCGGGCGAGCAGCGGCAGTCCGGTGCGGGACGCTTCGGCTGGGTGCTGGCGCTCTGAGTACTCGGCCGCCCCGAGGTCCTGCTGCTGTACGCCGGGTATCTCAGGGTTCGCCATTAGTCGCCGTTCTTTGGGATCGCCGTGTTCTGGTGTCCGCTTATGCTGGCGTAGCTGAGGGCCGGCGCGCCACTTGGTCGCCGGAGTACTGGAAGAAAACTCGCCGGAAGGCGTCGCGCCGTCGGCTCCCGTTCAGACCGCTGCGAACAACTGCTGAAGTTCGGCCGTGCACATCATGTAGCCGTCCGGGGACGGCAGGTGCCGGAGGTAGTGGTCGACGTCGGCGCGCAGCGAGAACACCCGTACCGGGGTGCCGGCCGCACGAGCCGCCTCCACGACGCCGCGCACGCCCGCGAGGACGGCCGGGTGCCGGGTCTGGTAGGACTCCGCCACCAGATGGTTGTTCCGGTCGGCGGCCAGATAGAACTGCACCAGGTCCTTCGTGCCGACGAACAGCTCGCTGGCACCGGCGGCGCAGATCGCCCGCGCCGCGTGCACCGCCGCCGGCGTCTCGATGAACGCGGCCAACGGCACGTCCGCCGGGATGTCGAGATGCTCTCGGAGCTGGGTGTATTCGTGCTCGTCGGTGAGGAAGGGAACGGACAGGTGGATCCGGTCCGCTCCGTCGCCGAGACGGTCGCGCAACGAGCGGAGCGCGGCGTGCAGCGCGTGCTTGTACGCGCCGGAGCCGAGTAGCCAGCGCGCTCCGTGCAGGCCCATCTCCGGATTCGGCTCGGTCGCCACCGGGGCCGTCGTCACGTGGGCCGCGTGGTCGGAGCGGAGGTCGAGCAGCCGCAGCACGATCCGCTGGCCGGGCAACAGGGCGGCGGTGAAGCCGCACAGCCGGTTCGCGAGGGCCTGTCCGTAGGCCGCGGCCTGCCCCGGCCCGCCGTGCAGGGCGTCGAGCGGACGCAGGCCGGCGGCCAGGCACAGGAACTCCTCGCGGATGAAGAAGGACTCGACGCGCTTGGCGTCCGGTCCGAAGGCGTTCACGGTCTCGATGTCCTGCAGGTCCGCGATGACCACGCACACCGAGCCGAGCTCGTCCAGCACCGCACGTTCGTCTCGCGCGACGGTCACCTCGGCGTCGGGCCCGCTGCCCAGGACGATCGACTCGCTCTCCACATGCAGCGTGACCTCGCCGTCGAGCCGGGCGAGATCCGCGGGGTCGATCCTGAGCACGGGGATGCCGCGGCCGCGGCAGATGGACTGCATGTGGCCGGTGCGGCCGCCCGAACTGCACACCACCGCCCGGGCGGAGATGATCGCGTCGTAGAGGCCTGCTTCCAGCGCCGGGGCGACGAGGACGGATCCCTCGATCGGCCGCCCGGTGCGGTTGCAGAATCCTCGCACGACCTTCTGTGTGCCGCCGGACAGGAGGGATCCCTGGATACGCCGCCCGTTCAATCAGCCCTCCGGTTGATCGATACCTGTCAAACCCAGTTCTCGGCGCAGCTGCCTGGGAGTCATGGAGACGTCGGTGAGCCGTTCGACGGCGGCCCGGTTCACGGCCGCCCTGGCCAGGTTCTCACGCCGGGAGGTCTTCACCGCGGCGGCGTGCGCACCGCCCAGGGACTGGATGACGGCGTCCAGCCGCGCATCGAGCAGCTCCCGCTCACCGCGCGCCCGTGTCGCCAACCTCCTCACCTCCAGTACTACAGCTTCCTCGAATCCGGTCCGGTCCGCTTGTCCGAGCTTGCCGGGTTGTCCGATAGTGCCGAGTTCCGGCTCGGCCGCCTCCGCACCCCGGGCGCCCACGAGGTCGCCGAGCTCCAGCAGCTCAAGGGCGTGCGCGGCGACCGTGATCGACTGGTTCTTGATGGTCGCGAGGTTGAAGGCGAACGCACCGGTCCGGCCGTTGCGCACGATCTCGTCGCCCTCCCGCAGCACGCCGACCGCGAAGACCGGGCCGATCGGCTCGCCCCGGCGGCCGAGCAGCCTCCCGTGCTCGTCCACCTCCACGCCCCGGCCCGTGCGCCCATGCGGGACCGCGAGCCCTTTCGCCAGCAGATTCCGCCACAGCGGCTGCCGCACGCGACCGTAGTCCGGTTCCCTGGCGAAGTTGGACACCACCAGATCGGCCTCGATCACCCGCGGATCCCGCGGCGAGGCGACGGTGACGGCCAGCCGCCCCGACTCCGTCGGCGCGATCGCCTCGACCCGGCCGACGACCAGCCTCACCCGCCCGTCCGTGGGCCGCATCGCTTGTTCGATGACGGACATCGTGTACTCCACGGCGCACACCCGCAGCGCGGATATCGTCGTGCCGAACTCGTCGAGCAGGCTGCGCAGTTCGGCGGAGGGTATCTGCTCGATCACCTCCGGACAGTACGGTTCCCAGGCCTTGATCACCCGTTCGGCGACCACCGCCGGATCGATCTCCGGATGGTCCCGGGCCAGGGCGGCACACGCCGCGTCCCACTCGGACCGGAGGCGGGCGAGGAAATCCTCCCGGTCGCGGTACGGCTCCAGCAGCGCACCCGGGCGTGGCAGCCGGACCACGGCGTGCTCATGGTCCTCGGGGTACGTCCGGAAGATGGTCCCGCTGCCGGAGATCAGATGAATGGGTCCGGTATGGCCCTGGCGCAGCAGCAGGGCGGCCGAGTCGTATGCGCTCAGTACGGATCCGACGATCGCGACCGTCGCCTGCGGCGCGAGGCACGCGAACGTGCGGATACCGGCCGCGGAGTACGGATCGCGCACGAAGGACGGGTGGCCGAGCACGCCGGCGGCGAAGGCGGGATCCCGCAGTTCGAGCCCGGTCGCGAGGATCACCTCGTCGACCGACAGAACCACGGCCTGCGCGCCGGGCTCCGGCTCCTGCCCGTGTGGGGCATACCGCCGCACCGTCACCTCGACCCCGTCCGCACGCACGTCCAGATCGACGGCTTCGCCATCGGCCTGCGCCAGCACGACGCCGGGATACGCCTCCCGGCCGGCCTGCTCCAGCCGTTCGGTCAGGTAGTCCTGGAAGATCCGCCGCGGCGCGGGGCCCTGTTCCACGAACTCGAAGTCGGCCCACGGCGCCGGCCAGCCGTCCCGGTCGGCCTCGGTGTTGGCCCAGCGGACGAAGTCGAGCACGTCTTCCCGGAACGCCGACATCCGGCCCGCCTGGACGTTGAACACGTGGTCCCAGGGATTGCCGTCGCGATGGTAGGCGACGCCGGCACACCGGTAGTCGGCGCGCCGCTCCAGCAGGATGACCTCCAGCGGGCCTCGGGCGAAGCACAGGAGCCGGATCGCCGTGGCGGTGCCCGCCAGTCCGGCGCCGACGATGAGGATTCTCGGACAGACGGCAGTGCGAATCATGGCAGGACCCCTCCTGTACGGCGGTGAGCCGGCGCCCTCGCCCCCCGCCGGCCGGCGAACGCCGCTGACGCGGATGCGTTTCGTACATCAGGGTACTGACCTGCGAGGTCTGATGTCCTGGTCGACGTCCATCCGGCCCCGGCGAGGGATCAGCCGAGAACTCCGATGAAGTGCGCCGCGGTCTTCACCATGTTTTCGCGGGCCGAGACCAGATACTCGCGCGGGTCGACGGCGCTGGCCGGAGCCTGCTCCAAGTACTCGCGCACCGCACCGGTGAACGCGATGTTCAGCGCTGTGCCGATGTTCACCTTCACCACACCGGCGGCGACGGCGCGCGCCAGTTCGGTGTCCGGCACGCCGGAGGAACCGTGCAGCACCAACGGCACCGCTACGGCGTCACGCAGCCGCGCGATCAGGTCGTGGTCCAGAGCCGCGCTGCGGTCGGTCATGGCGTGGGAGCTGCCGACCGCCACGGCCAGAGCGTCCACGCCGGTCGCGGTGACGAAAGCGTGAGCCTCGCCGGGGTCTGTGCGGGCTCCGGGAGCGTGCGCCGACAGCGGTGCCTCGCCGTCTTTGCCACCGACCCTGCCGAGTTCGGCCTCCAGCCACAATCCGCGCTCGTGGGCCCACTCGGCGGCCGCGCGGGTGGCGCGGACGTTGGCGGCGTAGTCGAGGTGGGAGCCGTCGAACATGACGGAGCTGAAGCCGTGGTCGGCGGCCTGGCGCAGCAGTCCGGGGTCCTCGACGTGGTCCAGGTGCAGCGCGATGTCGACGGCGGCGGCCGCGGCGACGCCGGCGGCGGCGCGGGCGATGGGGGCGAGGCGGCCGTGGTGGAACTTCACGGCGTTCTCGGAGATCTGCAGGATGATCGGGGTCCCGGCGGTCTCGGCGGCGGCGGCGATGGCCTCGGCGTGTTCCAGGGTGATGACGTTGAAGGCGGCCAGGGCGCGGTGCTCGGCGCGGGCGGCGGTTATCAGGTCGGCGGTCGGCTTCAGGGGCATGGGGGTCCTTGGTTCTGGGAGGAGACGGTGATCTCGGCGCGGAACCGCCGATACGCCTCGGCGTCGAACACCCCGGCGCGGTTGGTGAGGACGGTCGCGGCGGACAGCGCGGCGGCGTCGGCGAGCGTGTCGGGCCACGAGGTTCCGTCGGCCAGGCCGACGGCCAGGGCCGCGACCGCGGCGTCGCCGGCGCCGGTCGGGTTGCCGCCGGCGATGCGCGGAGGGCGGGCGAACCAGGTGCCGGCGGCGAGCGAGGCTGTGAGTCCGTCGGGGCCGTGTGAGGAGACGACGGCGCGTGCGCCACGCCGCAACAACTCGGCGGCGGCCTGCGCCGCGTCGGACAGGCCGGTGGCGTCGAGCAACTCGTGCGCATTCGGCTTCACGATCGCCGGACGCGCGGCCAGCGCCGCGAGCAGCGCCGGGCCCTCGGTGTCCAGGATCGCCGGGACGCCGAAGCCGTCGGCGAGCGTGATCAGGTCGGCGTAGGCGTCGTCGGGCAGACCAGGCGGTAACTTGCCGGAAAGTACGAGGGCTGACGCCGAGTCCACCGTTTCCAGCACCGACGACACAGCAGCGCGGATCTCAGCCCACTCCGCACCAGTGATCTCGGGCCCTGATTCGTTGAAGGCGGTCGCCGAACCGTCCGCCGACCCCGTTTCGACCACCGTGACCGTACGGCGTGTCGCACCGCTGATCGGTATCACGTGGTGGGGCACCCCTCCGGTTTCCATCTCCGCGCGCATCGCCGCGGCGTCGAACCCGCCGAGCGGCAGGATCGCCACGGTCTCGCGGCCCAGAGCGTGCAGCGTCCGCGCCACGTTCACACCCTTGCCGCCGGCCTGGGCAAGGACCCGCGGCCGGTGCGTGGTTCCCGTTCTCAGCTCGGGAACCGAATACGTGATGTCCAGAGCCGGATTGAGCGTGACCGTGACTATCAAGGCACCAGATCCCAAGCCGACAGCCCGGCGCCGAGGCAGCCGGCGAGATCCCCGAGTTCAGCTGTGGCCAGCTCGGGCAGCGCGTGAAATGTCGCCTTCGCCGTCAGCGCCTCGGCCAGCGGCACCATCAGCACGTCGCCGGCCTCGGCCAGCCCGCCGCCGACGACCACCCGGCCCGGATCGAACAGCGCCGCCGCCGTCAGCAGCGCATCGGCGAGCGCGTCGATCGCCTCGTCCCAGACCCGGGCGGCTATCGGGTCGCCGGCGATCAGGCGGGCCACGACGTCCCGCGCACCGGTGACGGCCGTTCCGGTCACCGCGGCGTAGCGGGCGGCGACCGCGCCGGCCGACGCATATTGCGCCAGGCATCCGTTCAGGCCGCAGCCGCAGGGGGTGCCGCCGGGCCGAACGATGATGTGCCCGAACTCGCCGCCCATTCCGTGCGGTCCCAGATCCGGCCGGCCGTCGATCATGATCACGCCGCCGATGCTGGTACCGAGCGGCAGCGGCCACTCCCCCGGCGCGCACGTCGTGGCCGATCGCGACCGGCACGCCCAGGCGCGAGGTGAGCAGCGTCCGGAACGGCACGTCGCGCCAGCCGATGGTCGCGGAGAACACGCCGGTGCCGGTCTGTTCGTCGACGATCCCGGGCAGCGCGAAGCCCGCGGCGACGACCGGTGGGCCGTCGGCGGCGGCCCGGACGAGGAGTTCGGCGGCGAAGTCGATGATCGTGTCGATCACCGCCCGCGGGCCTCGTTCGAGATCTGTGGCCCGGCGCCACGTGCGGGTCAGTTCGCCGTCGCCGGTGACCAGCCCGGCTTTGATGCCGGTGCCGCCGACATCGAGGGCGAGCACGTGTTTCCGCAGGCCAGATGCCTCGTCCTCATAGTCGGCTCCGGGAGGGGGGAACGGAGAATGAGAAGTGCCGCCGGGCATCTCAGACCTCGGACAAGATGACCGAGCGGGTCAGGTTGCGCGGACTGTCGACCTCCAGCCCCTTGCGACCGCCGAGCGCGACCGCCACCCGCTGGACCCGGATCAGCTCGGCGAGCGGGTCGCGGCCGGCGGCGCAGGCGTCCACCCATGCGCCGCCGGTGGCCGCCACCTGCCCGGCCAGCCCGCGCGGGGCGTCGCCGAACATCCAGGTGACGGTGCCCGGCGCGGCGATGCTGATCGGGCCGTGCCGGTACTCCATCGCCGGGTGGGACTGGGTCCAGGCGAGCGAGGCCTCGGTCAGCTTCAAGCCGGCCTCGTTGGCGATGCCGACGGTCCAGCCCCGGCCGAGGAAGGCGAACTGGGTCCGGTCCAGGATGCCGTCCGGCAGCGGCTCGGTGACGCAGGACTGCGCGTCGGCGGCGACCGAGTCGATATCGAACACGGTGCCGGACTGCGCGGCGATGTGCGCGCGGAACAGGGTGAGCGCGGTCGTGGCGAACCGGGTCTGCACGACCGACTTCTCGTCGGCGAAGTCCAGGACGACGGCCGCATCGGCCAAGGCCGGCGCCGGGGTGTCCGGGTCGGCGATCACGGCCACGGTCGGCGTCAGGCCCCTGAGCCGCTCCAGGAGTTCGACGACCTCGGTGGTGGTGCCCGAGCGGGTCAGCGCCACGATCCGGTCGTAGCGGCGGCCGAAGGGGAACTCCGAGGCGGCGAAGGCGTCGGTCTCGCCGAGTCCGGCCTGCTCGCGCAGGACCGCGTAGGACTGCGCCATGTACAGGGACGTGCCGCAGCCGACGACCGCGACGCGCTCGCCACGACGCGGCAACGCGGCGGCGGCCGAGCCGATCGAGCCGGTCGAGCCGATCGACGAGTCGGTGACGAGCGCGGCCGCCCGGCGCCAGGTGTCCGGCTGACTGGCTATCTCGGCTTCGACATACGCGGATCCGGACATCGTCACTCTCCAGGCTGGCGGCGGTCGTGCTTGCATATGCAAGATAGCCAGACAAGTCGAGCAGAATCAAGCAGAGATCGCTAAGCTCACTTCGCGATATGGATCCGGACGCCGAGCTCGGCCAGCGCTTCCAGCTCGGCGGAATCCGCGCTCGGGTCCGTGACCAAGTCGGAGACCAGCGCGGCCTCGGCGATGCGGGCGAAGGCGCGGCGGCCGACCTTGGTACCGTCCGCGACGACGATCACCCGCGCCGACTGCAGGATCATCGCCCGGTTGGTCTGCGCCTCGACCTCATGGTGCGTGGTCACTCCGGCCGACGCGCTGACCCCGCCCACGCCCAGGAAGGAAGCGTCCAGGTTGAAGCCCTCCAGCGCGCGTTCGGCCACCGGACCGATCAGCTCGTAGGACTCGGTGCGGACCGTGCCACCGGTGACCACCAGGTCTACCGCCGGCCGCAACGCCAGCTCAGCGGCGATGTTCAGGGCGTTGGTGACGATCTTCAGACCGCCGCGCATGCCCAGGTACCGCGCCACCTCGCTGGTGGTCGTGCCACCGCACAGCCCCACGCTCGCCGCGCTCTCGTCGATGAGCCCGGCGGCCAGCTCGGCGATCTTCCCCTTCTCCTCCTGCTGCCGCGCACCGCGATAGCGCATCGGCAGCTCATAGAGGACGCCGGCCGGCACCGCGCCGCCATGCGTGCGCTTGACCAGCCCCTGCTCCTCCAGGGCTTGCAGGTCGCGGCGGATGGTGGCCTGGGATGTGCCCAGGCGGTCGGCGCTCTCCACCACGCCGACCGACCCGTGGTCGGCGAGCAGGGCGAGGATGGCTCCGAGGCGGTCTTCTTGGCGCATGCGAACACAGTAGCGCGCGACCGCGCACAGAGATGCTCGTTCGCGCAGAATACGAGCAAGAACGACCATCGGAGGTTCGCAGGGGCTTGTTATCCAGCGCATGGGCGGCCGGGGCGCTGTGGCCGCGGCGCACTACAGCTGAGTCGCCGGACACTGCCGTGGCGTCCCGCGATTCGCGGGCGCGGCGAAAGTATTCGCTTGCGCGTAGTGCCGGGCCCGGCACTACCATCTGCGGTAACGCGATGAAGGAGACGAGTAGCCTCGGGCCGCGCGGGTCCAGAGAGCCGTCGGCAGCTGCGAAGACGGTCCCGTGCCCCGGAGCGAAGACACTCCCGAGTGCGGGGAGGAAATGCCCCGCCGCCTGGCCCCCGTCACCGGGCCGCCACGAGGCCGTGGCCGAAGCCGGTGCGACTCGCCGGTCAAGCCGCGGCGAAGGTGCGGTGGTACCGCGATTCCCTTATCGCCCGCACCCCCAAGGGATCACTTCGACGCCCTTGGAGGGCCGAAAAATGATCCACCGCGTGTTGGCGTCCGAGCTTTCGGACCACGTAGGTGAAACCGTCCAGGTCTCCGGCTGGCTCCATCGCCGCCGAGAACTGAAGAACGTCACGTTCCTCATCCTGCGCGACCGGTCCGGCCTGACCCAGGCCGTGCTGCCGGGCCCCGTCGCCGGGCAGGTCCGGGACGTCCCCGAGGAGACAGTGCTCTCCTTCATCGGAACCGTGACCGCCAACGAACAGGCGCCCGGCGGCGTGGAACTGGTGGCGCCCACGGACGGCCCACAGATCGAAGTGCTGTCCACCCTGGCAGCGGCACCGCCGCTGGACATCTACCGGCCGACGGTCACCGCCTCACTGCCGACGATCCTGGACGGCTCCCCCGTCACCCTGCGCCATCCGCAGCTGAGCGCTCCGTTCCAGCTCACGGCCGCCTCGATCGCGGGTTTCCGCACCGCACTGGACGCCCTGGGCTTCACCGAGATCCACACTCCGAAGATCGTCGGCTCGGCCACCGAATCCGGCGCCGACGTCTTCACCCTGGACTGGTTCGGCCGCCCGGCCTTCCTGGCCCAGTCGCCGCAGTTCTTCAAGCAGGCGATGGTCGGCGTGTTCGAGCGCGTCTACGAGACCGGCCCGGTGTTCCGCGCCGAGCCCTCCGACACCGCGCGCCACCTCGCGCAGTACACCAGCCTGGACGCCGAACTCGGGTTCATCACCGACCACCGCGACGTGATGGCCGTGGTCCGCGAGGCGCTGGCCGGCATGGTCGCGGCGGTCGCCGAGCGGGCCGCGCCGGCCGTGGACCTGCTCGGCGTCAAGCTGCCGGCGGTGCCGCAGCAGATCCCGGAGATCCACTTCGCGGACGCGATGGCGATGCTCGGCGCCGACGAGCGGGACCTGTCGCCGTCACACGAACGCGAGCTGAGCGCCTGGGCACTGCGCGAATTCGGGAGCGAGTTCCTGTTCGTCACCGGCTACCCGATGGCCAAGCGGCCGTTCTACACCCACGCCGAACCGGGCCGGCCGCGGTTCTCGAACAGCTTCGACCTGCTCTTCCGCGGACTGGAACTGATCACCGGCGGGCAGCGGCTGCACAAGTACGAGGACTACATCGCCGCGCTGGCCGCGCGTGGGGAGTCGACGGAGGCGTACGAGGGCTACCTCGCCGCCTTCAAGCACGGCATGCCGCCGCACGGCGGTTTCGCCCTGGGCCTGGAGCGCTGGACGATGCGCCTCACCGAGGCGGACAACCTGCGTCGGACGGCGCTGTTCCCCAGGGACCTGCACCGGCTCACGCCGTAGCCGGCGAAGCCGCTGAAGACTCGAACACCCGGGACGGCGTAGCGTTCGTCCCGGGTGTTCACGGGTTACCGCACACCCGATGGTATGTAACATCGCACCAGTCCGCCCGAAGCCGCAGCGCACCTGGAGGAGCCGCAGTGTCCAGCGATCCGAACCTGTCGAAGTTCGCCACCGGCAGCCACGACCTCCCGATCACCGACGCCCTGGCCGCGTTCATGGCGACGCAGTGGGCTCCCACTCCGCTGCCGGACCTGGGCCCGATCCCGGCGGCGGCCTGGACACCGCGCCGCCGTGCCGCCGTCTCCTACCGCTTCCCCGGCGAGCGCCTGATCGTGCCGGCGGGTGTGGAGCGGCTGCGCAGCAACGACACGTTCTACCGCTACCGCGCGCACAGCGCGTTCGCGCACCTCACCGGCGGCCAGGCACTGGAAGGTGTGCTGGTCTTCGAGCCGAACGGCTCCGGGCACGACGCGATCCTGTTCGCGCACGACCGCTCCTCGCGGGACAACGGCGAGGCGTTCCGCGACCGTCGCCTGGGCGAGATGTGGGAGGGCCGGCGGCCGTCGCTGAGCGAGACCGGCGAGCTGTACTGGATGCCGACCGAGAACCTGAACCGGTTGGCGGACAAACTGTCCGGCGCGGCGGTGCCGACGCGGGTGGTGCGCGGCGTCGACCCGCGCGTCGACGCCTTGGTGGCCGAACGTCCCGAGGCCGACGCGGAGTTCACCGCCTTCCTGTCGGAGCTGCGGCTGGTGAAGGACGCCTGGGAAGTCGAGCAGATGCAGGCCGCGATCGACGCCACCACGCTCGGCTTCCAGGACGTGGCGCGCACCGTCCCCGGCGTCATCGGCAAGCCGCGCGGCGAGCGGTGGGTGGAGGGCGCGTTCAACTCCCGGGCCCGCATCGAGGGCAACGACGTGGGCTACAACACCATCGTCGGCGGCGGCTCGCACGCCTGCGTGCTGCACTGGACCGCGAACGACGGCACCCTGAACGCCGGCGAGCTGCTGCTGCTCGACGCCGGGGTGGAGGTCGACAGCCTCTACACCGCGGACATCACCAGGACCCTGCCGATCTCCGGCACGTTCACCCCGTTGCAGCGGGATCTGTACAACCTGGTCCTGGCGGCGCAGACCGCGGGCATCGCGACGCTGCGCGCCGGGGCGAAGTTCCGCGACTTCCACTGGGCCGCGATGCGCACGATCGCCGCCGGGCTGATCGACATGGGTGTGCTGAAGGTGTCGCTGGACGAGGCGATGGATCCCGCGGTCGGGGTGTACCGGCGGTACACGCTGTGCGGCAGCGGGCACATGCTCGGGATCGACGTGCACGACTGCGCCAAGGCCCGCGCTCAGGAATACGTGGACGGCACGCTGTCGGCCGGCAACATCCTGACGGTCGAGCCGGGCCTGTACTTGCAGCCCGACGACCTGACGCTGCCGGCGGAGCTGCGCGGAATCGGGATCCGGATCGAGGACGACCTGCTGATCACCGAGGACGGCTCGGTGCTGATGTCGGCGGCGCTGCCGCGGGCGGCCGACGAGGTCGAGGCGTGGATGGCCGAGCACGCGGGCTGAGTTGTCGCCAGAAGGGGCGGTGGCTCAGAGGTGACTCAGTCCCGCCCCGCCCACAGCGACCGCACGTGCGTCAGGTGGGTCCGCATCAGTTCTTCGACGGCCGCCGCATCGCGTGCGACCAGTGCATCCACCAGCTGCACATGCTCCTCTGCCGAGGCGGCGAGCGCGCCGGCGTCGGCCAGAGAGGGCAGGCCGTACAGCCGCGACCGGTTCCGCAGATCACTGACCACCGCCACCAGGTGCGGGTTGCCGGAAAGGCCGAGCAGGCCGAGGTGGAACGCCTGGTCGGCCTCGACATACGCGATCAGATCGCGGGCCTTGGCGGCGGTGACGATGGCCTCGGCGGCCGGCCGCAGCGCCTTCAGGTCCTCGATCGCGGCGGTGCGGGCCAGCCCGGTCACCACCGGCACCTCGATCAGGGCCCTGATCTCGGTGAACTGGTCCAGGTCCGCCTCGGACAGCTCGGTCACCCGGAACCCCTTGTTCCGGACGACCTCGACGAGTCCCTCCTTGGCCAGGTCGAGCATCGCCTCGCGCACCGGCGTGGCCGAGACCCCGAAGCCGGCGGCCAGCACCGGCGCCGAGTACACCACGCCGGGGCGCAGCTCGCCGGCGATCAGCGCGGCGCGCAGCGCGTGCGAGACCTGCTCGCGCAGCGAGTGGTGGCCCAGGACGCGGGGCAGGTTCAGGGCCGGGCTCCGGTCGGCGGCGGCGGGCGTGCCGGACGGCGGCCCGCTCATGACGCCGGCGCCGCTGGTACTCCTGTCTGGCATGCCCGAACCCTATCCCTTGATCAGAGG
Source organism: Catenulisporales bacterium (assembly GCA_019510485.1). Taxonomy (GTDB): domain Bacteria; phylum Actinomycetota; class Actinomycetes; order Streptomycetales; family Catenulisporaceae; genus Catenulispora. Next base: position 19,682 of record JAEKKI010000040.1, on the reverse strand, counting down.
AGGAACCCAGCAGGGAATGGATCAGTGGGATCCAGGAAATACTGCGCGGTCCCGGTGATCCAGGCCCGGCCGGTCACCGTCGGGAGCACCGCGCGCCGGCCGGCCACCTCGGTCTCGCCCACCAGCCGGCCGACGAAGCGGGTGCCGATGAAGGACTCGTTCACGAAGTCGGCGTCCAGCGCGAGCTCGCCGCGGGCGTGCAGCTGCGCCATGCGCGCCGAGGTGCCGGTGCCGCACGGCGAGCGGTCGAACCAGCCGGGGAAGATCGCCATGGCGTGCCGGGAGTGCTGCCCGGTGGAGCCCGGGGCGCGGAAGTAGACGTGGTGGACGGCGCGGATGCCGTCGTCGAGGGGGTGCACGGGTTCGTCGGCCTCGTTGACGGCGTCCATGGTGGCCAGGCCGGCGGCGATGATCTCGTTCCTGGCGGCGCGGTCGAAGGGGAGCTTGTAGGCGTCCAGGTCGACGATGGCGTAGAAGTTGCCGCCGTAGGCGAGGTCGTAGCGGATGCGGCCGAAGCCGGGGACGTCGACCTCGGCGTCCAGGCGTTCGGCGAAGCTGGGGACGTTGCGGATGGTCACCTCGCGCGCCGCGCCGTCCCGCACCTGAACGTCGGCCAGGACCAGGCCGGCCGGGGTGTCCAAGCGGACGGTGGTGACCGGTTCGACGACCGGGACCATGCCGGTCTCGACCAGGACGGTGGCCACGCCGATGGTGCCGTGGCCGCACATCGGCAGCAGGCCGGAGACCTCGATGAACAGGACGCCGTAGTCGGCGTCGGGGCGGGTCGGCGGTTGCAGGATGGCGCCGGACATGGCGGCGTGGCCGCGCGGTTCGTACATCAGGAGCGTGCGGAGGTCGTCCAGGTGCTCCATGAAGTAGCCGCGCTTGGCCATCATGGTCTCGCCGGGGATGACGCCGACGCCGCCGGTGATGACCCGGGTCGGCATGCCCTCGGTGTGGGAGTCGACGGCGTGGTAGACGTGCTTGGTCCGCATCACGCTTCCTTTTGCTCGCGCGCCTTCTCCTCCAGCGGGAGGACGCGGAGGGTGTCGGTCCTGATGGTCTCGTACTGGTCCGGGAGCAGGGGGAGGCGGGGCGGGCGGCAGGCTCCGCCGTGGCGGCCTGCGAGGTCCATGGACAGCTTGATGGCCTGGACGAATTCGGTGCGGGAGTCCCACCGCAGGAGCGGGTGGAGTTCGCGGTAGAGGGTCAGTGCCGTGTTGTAGTCGCCTTTTGTGGCGGCGTGGTAGAGCTCGTTGCAGACGTACGGGATGGCGTTCGGGTAGCCGGAGACCCAGCCGACGGCGCCGGCCAGCGCCAGTTCCAGCAGGACGTCGTCGGCGCCGATGAGGAGGTCCAGGTCGGGGGCGAGTTCCTGGATGCGGTAGGCGCGGCGGGGGTCGCCGGAGAATTCCTTGACGGCCTGGATGTAGCCGGCGGCGTGGAGTTCGGCGAGGAGTTCCGGGACGAGGTCGACTTTGGTGTCGATGGGGTTGTTGTAGGCCACGACCGGGAGGCCGACCTCGCAGACGGCTCGGTAGTGCTCTCGGACCGAGCGGTCGTCGGCGCGGTAGGCGTTCGGTGGTAGCAGCATGACGGCGCCGGCGCCGGCCTCGGCGGCTTGTTCGGCCCAGCGGCTGGATTCCAGGGAGCCGTAGGCCGCCACTCCGGCCAGGACTCGGTCGCCGCCGACGGCTTCCACGGCGGTGCGGACGACTGCGGCGCGTTCCTCGGGCGTGAGCGTCTGGTACTCGCCGAGGGAGCCATTGGGGCAGACGCCGTCGCAGCCGGCTTCGATCAGGGTGCGGAGGTTCTCGGCGTAGGCGTCGTGGTCGACGGACAGGTCGTCGCGGAACGGGAGGGCGGTGGCGACGATCACGCCGTGCCAAGTCTTGCGAAGCATGGATTAGTTGTTCCTTTGGTCTTGGCCGGCCAGGACGCCGAGCGGGACGGGGCGTGCCAGCGGGCGTTTCGCGGCGGCGAGGAGGTCGGTGGGGGTGCCGCCGCCGGCCAGGCAGGCGATGGCGTAGCCGCAGACGCGGCCCTGGCACCAGCCCATTCCGGCCCGGGTCAGGAGTTTGACGGTGCGGGTGTCGGTGGCGCCGAGGTGCTCTACGGCTTCGGTAATAGCGCCTGCGGGTACTTCTTCGCAGCGGCAGACGACCGTGTCGGGCGTGAGGTGGTCGCGCCAGGCGGGCGGGATGGGGTGCTGGGTGCGGATGACGTCGGCGAGGGTGCGTTGGCGGTCGCGGCGGCGGCGGAGCGCTTTCAGACCAGTTCTGTCACCAGCTATGACCAGACCGGCAATCGCGCCTTCGGCGATCGACGTCTGAACGCCTGCGATGCCTGCTGTCTCGCCGACGGCGTAGAAGTCGGGGATGCTGGTGCGCTGGTCGGTGTCGACGCGGAGGGCGACGGTGCCGTCGGCGAGGAGTGTGTGGTCGCAGCCGAGGGTCAGGCCGAGGTCGATCTGCGGGGCCAGGCCGTAGCCGATGGCGAGGGCGTCGCAGGGGATGCGGCGGCGGCCGGTGCCGTCGGGGCGGGCGACGACCACTGCTTCCAGGGAGTCCGCGCCCTGAGCTTCGATCACGATGAAGCCGCTGCGGACGGGTACCCGGTTACCGACGAAGCGGCGGGCGTAGTCGGCGGCTTCGAGGAGTTTCGAGGGGTTGGTCAGCAGGGGGATCGGGTGCTTGGCGTAGCCGCGCAGGGGGTTGGCCTCGAACAGGCCGAGTACCTTCGCGCCGGCGACGGACAACCCGGCGGCGACCGGCAGCAACAACGGGCCGGTTCCGGCGACGACCACGCGTTGCCCGGGGAGTACGAGGTTGCCCTTGAGCAGGGCTTGCGCGCCGCCGGCGGTGACGACGCCGGGCAGGTCCCAGCCGGGGAACGGGACCACGCGTTCGTAGGAGCCGGTGGCCAGGACCACGTTGGCGGCGGCGATCGGGCCGCGATCGGTGCGGACGGTGAATCCGGGCTCGATCGCCCACACCTGGTGCTCGAACAGCACATCGATACGCAGCGACGCCTCGATGCGCGCGGCCAGCTGCTCGAAGTGGGACCAGCCGTGGCGGAGCTTCGACAGCCAGGGAGCGGTCAGCCCGGGTGCGGGGTGGCGGAAGTACTGGCCGCCGAGTTGACGACCGCTGTCGATCAGCACGACCCGCAGGCCGTGTCCGGCGGCGGTCGCGGCGGCGGACATGCCTGCTGGACCGGCTCCGATGACGGCGACGTCGAAGTGGGGATCAGTCACGCTCATCACCGCGGCCATCGCTCGTCAGATCAGCGCCGCGTTCAGTCGCCGAGGCCACGTGCCCGTCGCCGACCTGCGTGCTCACCACATCCCCATCGGCGACCGCCGCGAGGCAAGCCCGCACATTCGGCTCACCGTTCACCGTCACCAAGCAGTCGAAGCACACACCGATACCGCAGAACAGTCCCCGCGGCCTCCCGCCGAAGCGCGTCGTCCGCCACGACCGCACGCCGTTGGCCAGCAGCGCCGCGCCAACGCTCTGACCGGGGTGGGCCGTCATCGAGCGGTCGTCGAAGCTGAACTCCACACTCACGCCGCCTCCACCTCCTCGAATCGGGCCGGGCGGAACGGCTCGGCATCCACCTGCGGCTTCTCCCCCACCAGCAGCGCCGCGATCAGCTCGCCGGTGGCCGGTGCCAGGCCGATGCCGGCGCCCTCGTGGCCGCAGGCGTGAAAGAGTCCCGCGATACGGGCGTCGGGTCCGATCGCGGGCAGGTGGTCCGGCAGGTACGGCCGGAAGCCGCAGTAATAGCGCTGAACATCGATCCGCTCTAGAAACGGGAACATCTCCACAGCCTGAGCCGCCAACCGCTGCAAAGCCTCATACGACGGCGTCCGATCCAGGCCGACCCGCTCCCGGCTGGCACCGATCAGCACCGGCCCCGACGGTGTCCCCTCGACCACCGCGGAAGACTGCAACGCGGCATCGGAGCTGGCTACGTCGGAGACGTACGCCGCCGAATACACCTTGTGCCGAATCAAAGCCGGCAACGGCTCCGTCACCAGCACGAACCCGCGACGCGGCTGCACCGGCAACGCCGAGCCGGCCATCGCAGCAATCGCCGCACTCCACAGCCCCGCAGCGTTGACCACGTACCGCGCCGGGATCTCACCCCGCGTCGTCCTCACTCCCCGGACCGCACCGTCACCGGAAGTCAGCAGGCCGGTGACCGCCGAACCCAGAAACAACTCAGCCCCCGACGCCTGCAACATCCGCGCCGTCGCCAACGCGGGCATCACCTGAGCATCCTGCGGATACCAGAACCCGCCCGCGAACCCCTGAGCCAAATACGGTTCGAACTCTGCCAGGGAGTCTGCGGCCACTTCATCCGCGATGACGCCCGCAGCCTCCTGAGCAGCAGCAAAAGCACGCAGCGCGGAGAAGTCCGAGGCCGTAGCGGCGACAACCAAACCACCCTTGGCCTCGTACTCGAAGCCCTCCCCCAAACCCTCCGCCGCCAACAACCGCCACAATTCCTGCGACCGCATCGCCAGTTCGAGCTCCGGCCCCGGCTCCTTGTCCGACACCAGCAGATTGCCCTCGCCCGCGCCAGAGGTTCCACCGGCGACCGGCCCGCTGTCGACAACAGTCACCGTGAATCCCGCACGCGCCGCATACAGCGCACAGGCGGCGCCGATCACACCCGCGCCGATGACCACGACGTCCGGGCGCCCGGCAGCGACCCCAGCAGCGCTCACGACAGTACTATGTCACATGTCCCGATCTTCCCGCCACCGCTGGACACAGTGAAGCGGCGCGCCCCGGACCGTGCCGGGACGCGCCGCCTGATGGAGCGAAAACGCTCAGATCACATCGAGCTCAGATCACGTCCAGATCAGCGAACTGCTCCGCCTCGACCGAACCCGCCGGCGGCGCGTACGAAGCCCGGCCGCGCGCCAGCCACCACACCCCGGACAGCGCCAGCGCCGCGACCAAGGCGATGGGCGCGTAGTTGAAGCTGAGCGCGGTGACCGGCGAGCCCTGCGGCAGGCAGAACAGGATGACCTCGATGACCACCCACACCGAGGCGGCGTAACCGATGACCGGACCCCACTTGCCCAGGTTCCAGACGCCCTTCTGGAAGCTCTTGCCCTGCCGGGCCCGCAGGAAGCCGGGGATCACGTAGGCCGGGGCCAGGCCGATGGTGCCGATCGCGGTCACCGCGGCGTAGGCCTGAATCGTCCACAGCGACGGCAGCGCCAGGATGAACGCGACCACCACCGCCAGCCACATCGCGTTGGTCGGCACCGCACGCTTGTTCACCTTGCGCCAGGTCGGGGAGCCGGGCAGCGCGCCGTCGCGGGAGAACGCGAACACCATACGCGCGGTGGAGCCGACAGCGGCCAGCCCGCAGCACAGCTGCGCGACGATGATGACCAGCGTCAGCACCTCAGCCCAGTGCTGGCCCAGCGCGTCGATCATGATGAGCGACGGCGCGGTGACGGTACCGCCGTAACCCGAGCCGGCGGCCTCGGTCGCGTACTGCTCCGCATCGCCCTGGATCGAGAACAGGAACGCGATGATCAGGACCAGGCCGGCGACCCCCGACACCCAGATGGACCGCACGATCGCCTTCGGCGCCAGCACCGAGGCCTGCGTGGTCTCCTCCGACATGTGAGCCGAGGCGTCATAGCCGGTCAGGGTGTAGCCGGTGAGCAGCAGACCGATGGCGCTGACGTAGATCGCGCTCTTGAACCCGGTGCCGTTGGCGTAGTGCGTGAACACGAAGGACGCACTCTGGTGATGCGCGGGAACCAGGAACAGCACCGCGACGATGAACGCCACACCCAGCAGGTGCCACCACACGCTGACCCGGTTGAACAGGTCCAGCACCCGCACGCCGGCGGTGTTCAGCAGGCCGTGCAGCAACAGCACGCCGGCGAAGATGGCTATCAGCCCCCACTTGTCGGGCGTGAAGCCGAACGCCATGCCGGTGAACGCCCCGATGAACTCCGAGGCGCCGTAGTCGATGCCCGCGATGATGCCGAACAGCCCGAGCAGGTTCAGCCAGCCGGTGGTCCACCCCCAGCCCTTGCCGCCGAGCCGGTGGGCCATGAAGAACAGCGCGCCGGAGGTCGGGTAGGCGCTGGTGACCTCCGCCAGGCTCAGGCCGATGAGCAGGACGGCGAGCGTGACGCCGACCCAGCCCCAGACCATGACCCGGGGCCCGCCGGTGATCATGCCGAAGCCGAACAGGGTCATGCAGCCGGACAGGATGGAGATGATGGAGAAGCTGATCGCGAAGTTGCCGAACCCCGACATCCGGCGCGCGAGCACCGGCTCATAGCCGATCGCGCGCAGCTGCGCGGCGTCGGCGGAGTCGGCATCGCTCCAGGTGGGATCGGTCGAGCTTTCAGTCATCGACATGGAGTCGTTTCCGGTTCTCTACAGGGCCCGTGCCGGGGCCCGATGGGGGGTGGACGAGATGGTCGTGCTGTGGTGCCGACCAAATACGAAAGGACAACTGCAACAGACAACTGCGACTAAGACCAGATGGATCACGCAACGGTTAGGACAACATTCGCCACTATGCGTCTACGGAGCCCCGCGCGGACGCCCCTGCGAGTCCCTGCGCCGCGCCGCCGACAGCGCGGTCGAGCGGGCCCGCACGAACTCCTCCACGGCATCGCCGGTCGACGACACCGAGGCCCACGGCTTGGTCGCGCCATAGGGCCCGAGCGCGTGGAACACGTCGGCGGCGAGGTCGGAGCGGCCCCCCGCGACCAGCGCGTGCGCCAAATGCGAAAGGTCCACGACCAGCCAGTCCTCCTTGCTGCTGTTGGTGAACCAGCTCCAGCCGCGGGCCATCTCGGCGCGCGCGGCGTCGGTGCTCCACATCAGGTGCGCCAGGGTGTCGCGCTGGGCCTTGCGGTATTCGTAGGCGACGACGAGGGCGTACAACGGCAGCAACTGCAACGGCGACAGGCTGCTCAACCCGACGCTGCCGACGATGCTGGCGGCGAACAGCTGCGCGTCGGCCGGACTGGGCGCGGCGCCGTTCCCGACGGCGGAGAGCATGCGGTGGCAGCCCTCGCGGTTCGCCGGGTCCACGCGCCACAGGTCGCGGAACGCGTGCCAGGGCCCCGGCACCGGACAGGACGCCGGGCCGTCGATGCGTTCGTCGAAGCCCGTGGCCAGCGCCAGCCGCCCGATGTAGGGCACGGGATCGCCGGGTGTCAGGGACGCGGCCTCAGCGCACAACTCCGCGGCGCGATGGCCGAGAGACTGCGCCTGCGGCGCGTTGTTGGCCGCGGCCCGGCACGCTCGCTCCACGGCCACCCGGGCGGCCATGGTGATCGCGATCGGGTCCCGCGGGCGCTCGACGACCCACTGGTCGACGGCGTTGGAGCCGGCCGCGACCTGGGCCAGCAGGGCGGTGCGCGAGCATCGCAGCTGTTTGTCCTGGCCAGGCGCCGCCAGGAGTTCGGCCATCGAGAAGTAGTGGCCGGTCCGGACCTCCCCCAGGATCCGGGCGAGCGCCTCGTCGAATCCCGCCGGATGCATGACGGGTTTGAAGTCGGCGCTCATGGCGAACGGGGGGCGGCGTGGGGCAGGGGGTGGGACAGCGCGGATACTCTGCGCGTATCCCGCGACCACGCGATGGGTTCGGGCACCGCGCAATGATGCCCGACTTCACACGGATCGAACAAGCCCTTGTGCGATTTACCGATCGCCAAGCGGCCGTCAGTACATCCACGTGCCGAAATCGCGCTCAGTGAGTTGTTCGACCTGCAATCGGCACCACGGCGATACGTCGAAACGCCCTGAGAGCACCCGGAAAGAGAAGTCCGTCCAGGGCATCCAGACGTATTCGGCGACCTCGTCGGCGGCCGGGGACGGCTCGGTCCCGGTCGGCACGCTCGCCCGGAACACCGGGCAGACCTCGTTCTCCACCACGCCGTTCGGCATCACGGCTCGGTAGCGGAAGTCGGGCAGGATCGGCCAGACGCGCTCCACGCTCAGCCCGAGCTCGGTGTCCAGCCGGCGGAGCACGGCGTCCGCGACCTCCTCGCCAGGAGCCGGATGGCCGCACGCGGAGTTGGTCCACACACCCGGCCAGGTGCGTTTCGATTCGGCGCGGCGGGTTACCAGCAGGCGGTGCTCGTCATCGAAGACGTAGCAGGAGAACGCCAGGTGGAGCGGGGTCCGCTCGGTGTGTACCTCGGCCTTGGGAGCGGTGCCGATCGGCGTGCCGTCCTCGGCGAGCAGGACGACCTCTTCCACTTCAACGATGTCGCGCATGCCCAAGGCTATACCCACTTGTGATCGTCCGTCCCCTTACTTGGCATCGCCGTAACACTCGACCGAGTGGACGCTCATCGGGAAACGCACCGGACTCGAGCCGAACATGAGCCGGCCGGCGCGCGCGGCGCACTCCCCGATCATTTCCGCCACCGCCGAGGCGTGTTCGCCGGGAGTGTGCACGAGGACTTCGTCGTGCTGGAAGAAGACCAACTCCGGGCCGTCCAGCTCGCGCAACCGCTGCCGGAGCAAGGCCAGCAGCACCTCGGCCCACTCCGCGGCGGTGGCCTGGATGACGAAGTTCCGGGTGAAGCGGCCCCGGGCCCGGGCCACCTGTCCGGAGCGGCGGTTGCTGTCGTCGGCGGCGTCGGCCTCGGCATCCCCGGCGATCGCGGCCTGCCAGCGCTGCGACGGCGGCGGGCACGTACGTCCCAGGTGCGAGCGCACCAGCCGCCCGCGCTCGCCCTCGCGCGCGGCATCGTCGAGCAGGGCCGTGGCCTTCGGGAACCGCCGCCGCATCAGCGCCAGCGGGGCGGCGGCGCCGCCGCCGGTCTGGCCGTACATGGCGCCGAGCAGGCCGATCTTGGCCTGGGCCCGTGAGCCCTCGAAGACGTCGGCCAGCGCGGTGTACATGTCATCGCTCTGCGTCGCCTCGGCCATGCCCTCGTCCCGCGCCAGCGCCGCCAGGATGCGCGGCTCCAACTGCGCGGCGTCGGCGGCCACGAACATCCAGCCGGGATCGGCGATGACGGCTTTGCGCAATCTGCGCGCAATCTGCAAGGCGCCACCGCCGCGCGCCGCCCAGCGTCCGGTGACGACGCCGCCGACGGTGTACTCCGGACGGAACCGGCCGTCGACGACCCAGGTGTCGCGCCACACCCAGCCGTTGAACGAGTACAGCCGCGAGAGCTCCTTGTACTTCAGCAACAACGGGATCGCCGGGTGGTCGACCTCCTTGAGCTCCCAGCGGCGCAGCGAGGGCAGCCGCACCCCGACGTCCGCGAAAGCCTTGGTGACCTGCGGGGCGGAGTCCGGATTCAGGGTCCGCACACCGAGCGCGGCGGCGAGGTCGGCAGCGGCGGCGGCCATCTCCCGGGGCGGGGAGCCGTCGGGCGGCCGGGGCCCGAGAACCTCTTCGAGGATCCCGCCGTGGACGTCGGCGCGCCAGGGCAGCCCGTGGTGCGCCATCTCGGCGGCGGCCAGGGCGGCGGCGGACTCGGCCGCGACCAGCAGCCGGAAGCGGCCGGGGTGTGCGGTGGCGGCAACACGGCGGAGTTGATCGGCGTAGACCTCGCGGACCGCGCGCAGCGGATCGGCGTCCGGCGGCAGGCCCGAGCGGTCGGGTTCGAACAGCGCGGGCTGGGTGGTCGGGTTCTCGGCGGGAGCGTCGAGGGCGCCCTCGGCGCGGTCCTCGGGCACCGCGAGGCCGTGCAGGCGGGCCCAGGCGGCGCCGAGCGAACGCGGCTCGCCGCAGCGGCCCTCGTAGGCGAGCAGCAGGGCCTCGGTGAGGGCGAGATCATGGCAGCGGTCGACGCGGATACCGCGGCGGAGCAGGGCCGGGGCCAGGTCAGAGGTGGAAGGCCAGATCCAGCGCGGCGATTCGGCCCGCGCCGACCCGATCTCCGCCTCCAGATCGGCGACGGCGCGCGCCGGACCGGCGGCGTCTCCATCCTCGGTGATCGCTTGAACGAAGCCGCGATCCTTGAAACCCTCGGGGTCGTAGGTCGCGGCGATCTGCACAGTCATGATTGTCCGCGACGGCACCGACAACGAAGGACATCCATGACCAAGACCGCCGTCGTCACCGGAGCCAGCAGCGGCATCGGCGCCGCCACCGCGCGCCGCCTGGCGGCCGAGGGCTATAGCGTCGTGCTGGTGGCGCGCCGCAAGGACCGGCTGGAGGCGCTGGCCGCCGAGATCGGCGACGCCGCGCGGGCGGTGGCGCTGGACGTCACCGACGCCGAGGCCGTGAAGGCGTTCGCCGCCGGGCTCGAATCCTGCGACGTGCTGGTCAACAACGCCGGCGGCGCGGTCGGCGGGGATTACGTGGCGGTCGCCGACCCGGCGGACTGGCGGACGATGTACGAGGTCAACGTCCTGGGATCGCTGCATTTCACCCAGGCGCTGCTGCCCAAGCTCATCGCCTCCGGCGCGGGCACGATCGTGATGCTGTCCTCGACCGCCGGCCACAACGTCTACGAAGGCGGCGGCGGCTACACCGCGGCGAAGCACGGCACGCACGTGATGGCCGAGACGCTGCGCCTGGAGCTGTTCGACCAGCCGGTCCGGGTGATCGAGATCGCCCCGGGCATGGTGAAGACCGAGGAGTTCGCGCTCAACCGCTTCGGCGGCGACGCGGCCCGGGCCGCCGCGGTCTACGCCGGCGTCGCCGAGCCGCTGGTCGCCGACGACATCGCGGACTGCGTCGGGTGGGCCGTGACCCGGCCCGCGCACGTCAATGTGGACCTGCTGATCGTGCGGCCTCGTGCGCAGGCCGCGCAGCACAAGGTCCATCGCGTCACGGATTAGCCGGTCCGGCCATTCCCGCGTCCGCCAGCGGCGCCGTCTCCATGACGGCAGCCGCATCGGCACCCGTCCCCGCGTCGTCGCCCTTACGAAGCGTCGACAGCACCAACCCGACCATCACCAGCGGGAACCCGACGATCACTCCGACCTTGATCGATTCGCCGAGGAACGCCACGCCGCCGGCCACGGCGACCGCCGGGTTGACGAAGGTGATCATCGAGGACTTGGCCGGGCCGACCTCGGCGATGAGCTCGAAGAAGAGCAGGAACGCCGCGGCGGTGCACACCAGGCCCAGGCCCACGGCGGCGGCGATGGCGTTGGCCTTAGGCATGTGCGCGGGGTGGCTGAACAGCGCGACCGGAGCGTAGAGCAGAGCCACGCCGGTCAGCGAGAGCGAGATCACCGCCATCGTGGGCACGTCGGTGAGCCGGCGGTTGGCCATGATCGGGGCGCCGCGATCAGCAGCCCGGCCAGCGAGGACGTCATGTGCTGCTCGGCGTCGCCCAGCAGCAGCCAGGGCCCGGCGATCTCCAGCGCGGCGAACAGCGCGATGTACCGCCACTGCTTCAGCGCCGGCCCCACCAGGCCGCGCCGCATCGCCACCGGCAGCAGCACCGCGGCCCCGATCGCGGTGCGCGCGAACACGATGAACGGCGCCGGCATCCCTTCCAGCGCGACCTTGATCAGCAGATATGGAATGCCCCAGATCACCGACATGGCCGCGAACAGCAGCCACCCCCGCTTGGACACCGGACCCCCTTGAGAGAACAGAAGCAGACAACGAATGGATCGGCCGAAGGCTGTGGTGAAACCCAGCTTGTGAGCCCTTGGTAACAGCCGACGGCGGCCTGAGCATATTCCACCGGCGCTTTCCAGGAAATGAGCACTCTGCCAGAGTGGAGACCCAGCAGGGGGGCAGCGGAACGATCACGCGGAGGTATCAGTCATGCCCACGCCGGCACGCAGACGCTCCAGAACGGCCGTCGCCCTGATCGCGGCGGCCGCCCTGACCGGGACCCTGAGCGCGGCGCGGGCCGCGCCGGACAACCACCGCCACCCCGGCGAACCGCCCCGCACGCCGGTGGCGACCGGCTACGGCGGCGCGGTGGCCAGCGTGAACCCCTACGCGACGCAGGCCGGACTGGACGTGCTCAAGCACGGCGGCAACGCCGTGGACGCGGCGGTGGCCACGGCGGCCGCGCTCGGCGTGGTGGAGCCGTACTCCTCCGGCATCGGCGGCGGCGGCTTCTTCGTCTACTACGACGCCCGCACCCACAAGGTCTCGACGATCGACGGCCGCGAGACCGGTCCGGCGGCGATGACCGGCTCCTTCTTCCTCGACCCGGCCACCGGCCAGCCGCTGCCGTTCACCGACGCGGTGAACTCCGGCCTGTCGGTCGGCGTGCCGGGCACCCTGATGACCTGGACGACCGCGCTGGACAAGTGGGGCACCATCCCGCTGAGGAAGGCCCTGCAAGGCGGGATCGGCATCGCCGAGAACGGCTTCGTGGTCAGCCCGCTCTTCTCCGCGGTGACCCAGCAGAACCAGCAGCGGTTCTCCCAGATCGCCCCGACCGCGCAACTGTTCCTGCCGAACGGCGCGCCGCCGCCGGCCGGCTCGGTGCTCAAGAACCCGGACCTGGCCGCGACCTACAAGCTGATCGCCAAGGACGGCCCCGGCGTCTTCTACCACGGCGTGCTGGGCCAGGAGGTCGCCGCCACGGCGCAGCATCCGCCGACGATCGCCAACCCGACCATGAACTTCCGGCCCGGTGTGCTGCAGGCCTCTGACATCGCGAAGTACACCGCTCCGGTGCAGGCGCCGACCCACGTCGACTACAAGGGGCTGGACGTCTACTCGATCGCCCCGCCGTCCTCCGGCGGCACCACGGTCGGCGAGGCCCTCAACATCCTGTCGGACTTCGACGTCTCCTCCGCCGACCAGGTCCAGGCGCTGCACCACTACGAGGAGGCCTCCCGGATCGCCTTCGCCGACCGCAACCGCTGGGTCGGGGACGCGGCCTTCAGCGCCGTCCCGACCAAGGGCCTGACCTCGGCCGCGTACGGCAAGGACCGGGCCTGTCTGATCAGCCCGGCCGGCACCCTGACCAGCCCGGTACCGCCCGGCGATCCGTCGGCGCCGAACGGCGGGACCGCCTGTCCGGCCGCCGGTCCCGCCGGGACCGAGGCCGCCGGCACCGAGGGCGTGTCCACCACCCACCTGGTCACCGCCGACAAGTGGGGCGACGTGGTGTCCTACACCCTCACCATCGAGCAGACCGGCGGCTCGGCCATCACCGTCCCGCACCGCGGCTTCCTGCTGAACAACGAGATGACCGACTTCGACTTCACGCCGCTGCACCCGGGCGTGCCGGACCCGAACCTGCCGGACGCCGGCAAGCGGCCGCGCTCGTCGATGTCGCCGACGATCGTCCTGAAGGACGGCCGGCCCTATCTGGCCGTCGGCTCCCCCGGCGGCGCGACGATCATCACCACGGTCCTGCAGATCCTGGTCAACCGCCTGGACCTGGGGATGAGCCTGCCGGACGCGATCGCGGCGCCGCGCGCCTCGCAGCGCGACCGGTCGGTGACGGATGTCGAGCCGGCGTTCCTGAGCCTGCCGCAGGTGCCGGCGCTGGAGGCATTGGGCGAGAAGTTCGTGACCGTGACGCCGACGTTCGGGCCGACCCCGGAGATCGGCGCGGCGACCGGACTGGAATTCCTGCCGAACGGCCAGGTCCAGGCGGCGGCCGAGCCCGTGCGCCGGGGTGTCGGGTCGGCCATGGTCGTGTATCCGGTCAGATAGCCGATACCGGCGCTCGTGGCTGGACCGGGGCTCTCGGCAGCTTCCGGTCCAGCCGCACGAAGATCGCCGCCAGAGCGATGAGCAGGATGGCCACCAGCGCCGGCGAGGCCGCGCACACCAGCGCGGTCAGCAGGTGCCGGCCCGGGCCCGCCCGATCGTCATGGGCTGACGATATCGGCCCAGGTCACCGCGAGGAATGCGACGCCGCCGAGACGGCATCGTCTCATGGAGTGGACTCGGTAAGACCCGAAAAGGCCGATCCGCCTATAGTCGTACGCATGATCACGAACGAGAGCCGCCGCACGCCCGCCGCCATTACGGCGCCGCGGATGATGCCCGCGTGCCCGTCGTCTCATATGTGCGGCTGCTGAGTTAACACTCCCTCTCTGGTCCTACAGCCCCTTCCCCTTGTAAGCCGTCGCGGCGCTCCTGTGCCGCGCCCGCCGCACCCGCGTGTGCGGCCCCCTTTCGAGAGATCATGATGTTCCACCTGGGCGAGGCACAGACCCGGACCGTGCTACCGGAAACCACAGTGCTCGATGTCACCTTCCATGGCGAGGCCACCGCGCAACCGCTGATCTCGCAGCTGTCGCAGACGTACGCGATCGACGTCACGATCCTCGGCACCGCGGTCGAGGCGGTGGACGGGCAGACGGTCGGGCGGATGCGGATCGGGCTGCCGGGGCGGTTCGAGGACAACGTCGTGCAGATCGGGTTCTTGCGGGAGCGGGGGTTGGGCGTGGAAGCGGTCTCCGTTTCCAGCTCCGAAGCTCATCAGGCGCGGGCGGCCATCGCCACACCCAGCGTGATCATGGTGACGGCGATAACCCCGTCCAGCACCCGCCAAGCGCGCGGCCGGGCCAGCACCCGGCCCAGCCGCCCGGCGCCGAATCCGAGTCCTGAGAACCACATGACGCTGCCGGTCGCGGCGCCGGCGGCGAAGGACCAGTGCGCGGAGCCGTAGCTGTTGCCCACGGTTCCCAGGAGCAGGACCGTGTCGAGGTAGACGTGCGGGTTCAGCCAGGTCAGCGCCAGGCAGGTGAGGACCGCGGTGCGCAGCGACTTCTCGGCGTCGCCGACGGCCTCCAGGTTGTCGCCGCTGTGCCGCCACGCGCGCCCGGCCGCCAGGACGCCGTACGTCACCAGGAAGGCGGCGCCGATCCAGGCCACGACGGTCACCGCCGTCGGCATCGAGCGCACCACCGCGCCCAGGCCGCCGACCCCGGCCGCGATCAGCACGGCGTCGGAGACCGCGCAGATCGCGACGATCGTGCCGACGTGCTCGCGCCGAACCCCCTGGCGCAGGACGTACGCGTTCTGGGCACCGATGGCGACGATCAGCGACAGGCCGGTGCCGAGGCCGGCTGCGGCGGCGGTGAGGGCGGTGGTCATGGACTCGATGCTAGGAACGGCGGCGTACCCAGGCCAGCTGAACTTTCTGGACTATCATTAGAGATCATGATGATAGATCTGCCGCTCGACCACGTCCGGACGCTGCTGGTCGCGGTCGACGCCGGGACCTTCGAGGCCGCGGCACGCCTGCTGCATGTGACGCCGTCCGCGGTGAGCCAGCGCATCAAGGCGCTGGAGCAACGCACCGGACGGGTCTTGCTGGTCCGGTCCAAGCCGCTGCGACCGACGGAGTCCGGCGTCGCGGTGGTGCGGTTCGCGCGGCAGCTGGCGTGGCTGGAGGACGACGCGCGGGCCGAGCTCGGCCTGACCGGGTCCGAATCCCCCGGCGGCGCGCCGTCGCAGACGCTGTCGATCGCCGTGAACTCGGACTCCCTGAGCACCTGGTTCCCCGAGGTGACAGCCCGGTTCGGCCCCGAGTCAGGCGCCTGTTTCGATCTGCACCGCGAGGACCAGGACTACACAGACGAGTTGCTGCGCGCCGGGCTGGTGATGGCGGCTGTGTCCTCGTCGCCGAAGCCGGTGCAGGGATGCGAGGTCCGGCCGTTGGGGCGGATGCGGTATCGGGCCGTGGGGACGCGCGAGTTCGTGGCCCGCTGGCTGCCCGAGGGGACGAGCGCCGCGGCGCTGTCGGCGGCACCGGTCGTCATCTTCAATCGCAAGGACGATCTCCAGGACGGCTTCCTGCGGCGGCTGGGTGGCACCGGCTCGGGACCGCGGCACTACGTCCCGGCCACGGACGCGTTCTTATACGCGATCGAGTCCGGGCTGGGCTGGGGTCTGATCCCGGATGTGCAGGCGGCGCAGTTCGGCCAGGTGGAGCTGGTCGAGCTGGCGCCGGAGCGGCCGGTGGACGTGCCGTTGTACTGGCAGCAGTGGAAGCTGGCGCCGCCGCTGCTGACGGAGGTGGGCGAGGCGGCGGCGGAGGTGGCGGCGCGGCGGCTGGGCTGAAGGCGCCGTATCAGCTTGCTGAGCTGCTCGGCGAGGCGGATCTGCGCGCCTTGCCCGCCGGTGCCGGCAGCCCGATCAGCGTCGCCACGTCCCCGTTGAGCAACGCCTCCGGCAGAATCAGATGCCCCGTGGTGACGGAGCGCGCCGTCAATCTCACCACGTGAGCCTTGCCGCCGAGGGATTCGGCCTTCGGATCGGCGAGCAACTGGCTCCATGGCAGTCGGCTGACCACCGACTCCCCCTTCGTGATCTGGGTCGTGAAGATGTCGCCGTACGCCTGCGCTGAACGGTCGCCTTCAGCCGCGACGCAGAGGGTCTCGGTGCCGTCCGAACCGATGCCCACGGCCAGCGGCACCGAGTAGGTGGTGGTGAACTCGCCCGAGGCGTCCGCGCCCAGACACTTGGCGATCTCCCCCGCCGCGGGATCGGCGGCCAGCGACGCCGACTGCGCCGGCACGGCGGCGTCCAAGTCGGCGGTGGCGCCGCCGTAGACGATGCGGTCCTTGGACACCCGGATCACGTTGAGCGTGCTCAGCATCGCGCCCAGCGCCTCGGGCTGCTGGTTCATGTCGAATTGGTGGTCGTCCCGGATCAGCCACTGGGTTTCGCCGTGGCCCCGGTCGGTCTGCTTGTAGCCCAGGCCTTGGAGCTTGGTGCCGATCGCCGCCGGGTCGAACGTGCCGTACAGAACGGTGACCTCGTTCGGCGCCTTGCCGAGGGTGAGGACGAAGGGGGCCTTGGCGCTGAAGCCGATGACCGGGGTGAGGGCTTCGTCGTAAGGGTACTGTTTCGCGGCGCCGTACCGGCCGTACGCGAAATCGGTCTTCGTGGTGGGAGCGGCGTGAACGTCACGGAGCGCCTCGGCGATGGTCTTCGGGACGCCGCCGGAGCCTGAGCCGGAGGACCCGCCGGACGATCCACCTGCCGACCCGCCCGCCGAACCGCTGCTGGAACAGCCGGCGGTGAGCAGCACGGCGGTGACGAGGGCGACGGCGCCGAACTCCCGTGACCTCAACATCCCAATCCCCTCCCAGGTTTCCCGACGCCCGGACCCTATCGGATCTCAGACCCCGAAGCGCGCCGCCAACCCGTCGAGCACGGCCGCCAACCCCAGCTCGAACTCCGCCGCCGAATCCACCGGAGCCAGGCCTTCCTGCACCAGCTTCGCCATCCGCGGATACCGCCCGCTGCGCAACAGCCAGCGCATGCTCTCCCGAAGCAGCAGCCTGACGTCTCCGTCCGCCCCGTGGCCCCGGCGCCGCATCATCATCCGCCGGTTCACCTCGGCGCCGGCCGCCCCGTTCGTGAAGGCGTCGACCACCCGGATGAACTGCATCTTCTGATCCCCGGTCAGCGGCAGCGGCTCCAGCGCCCCGATCATGCGCTCGGCGACCTCGTTGCGGGCCGGCGTGAGCAGGCTCGGCACCTGCGCCTGCGCCGCGATCAGCCACGGATGCGCCAGCGCGGTCCGCCGCCGTCGCAGCCCGATCTCCCGGAACACCGCGCGCCAGTCCGCCGGGTCGGCGGTCAGCGCGTCCGGTTCCACCACCGCGTCGATCATCAGCTCCAGCAGCTCGTCCTTGCTGACGACGTAGCGGTACAGCGCCATCGTCGCCACCCCCAGCTCGATGGCCAGCCGCCGCATGGACAGCGCCTCCAGGCCCTCGGCGTCGGCGAGCGCGACGGCCGCCTCGGCGATCCGCGTGTGGGTCAGCGTGGCGCGTCCGCTGCGCGGCGCCGACTCCAGCCGCTCCCACAGTGGCGGCACGGCGTCGGCGGCGCAGGCGGCGGCGGTGAAGGAGTCCTTTGGCTCAGCCATGTGTACAGTGTACGCTAGCCCTGTGCGTACAACGTACACGCCAACGGGTGAACGCCGAGGGCGAACAGGCGGGACGCCGGCGCGGGCGCGCGCTCGAATAGGAGATGCGTCCAAGCCCGAACGCCCCTTACACTGCCGTGCTGCGCCAGACGGGAATCCGCCGCCGACCTGGCCGAGCGCTGCCCAGACCAGGGAGTACGACCCGGGACATGATCAGGAGAAGAGGCCACCGGAGCCGGGGCCCGTCCGCTCGGCGAACACAGACCCCTGATTTCGCCTACAGTGCTCGACCGGCCACGTGTTCGCCACCGGCGTCCGGCGCGCCGACAAAGATGGGATCGACCGCATGCTCGTCAAACTACTGAAACAATATCTGCGGCCCTATCGGGGGCCCATCTCGCTGGTGCTGTTCCTGCAGTTCGTGCAGACGCTCGCCGCGCTGTACCTGCCCACGCTGAACGCCGACATCATCGACGGCGGCGTGATCAAGGGCGACACCGGATACGTGCTCAAGACCGGCGGCGTCATGCTGGTCTTCTCGCTGCTCCAGATCGGCTGCGCGATCGGCGCGGTCTACTTCGGGGCGAAGACCGCGACGGCGCTGGGCCGGGACCTGCGGGCCGGGATCTTCGACCGGGTGCAGGCGTTCTCCACCCGGGAGGTGGGCCGCTTCGGGGCGCCGTCGCTGCTCACCCGCACCACCAATGACGTGCTGCAGGTGCAGATGGTGGTGCTGATGACCTTCACCATGGCCGCCGCGGCGCCGGTGATGATGGTCGGCGGGGTGATCCTGGCACTGCGCCAGGACGTGCCGCTGTCCGGGCTGCTGGTGGCGATCATCCCGGCGATGGCGATCACGATCGGGGTGATCATTTCGCGGATGCGGCCGCTGTTCCGGATCGTGCAGGTGCGGATCGACAAGATCAACGGCGTGATGCGAGAGCAGATCACCGGTATCCGGGTGATCCGGGCCTTCGTCAAGGACGAGCACGAGCGCCGCCGCTTCGGCCGGGCGAACGACGAGCTGCTCGACGTCTCGCTGGCGGTCGGCAAGCTGCTGGCCCTGATGTTCCCGATCGTGATGCTGATCGTGAACTTCGCCGGCGTCGGGGTGCTCTGGTTCGGCGGGCACCGCATCGACTCCGGCGGCATGCAGGTCGGGTCGCTGACGGCGTTCCTGTCCTATCTGATGCAGATCCTGATGTCGGTGATGATGACCACCTTCATGTTCATGATGGTGCCGAGAGCCGCGGTCTGCGCCGACCGCATCGCCGAGGTGCTGGAGACCGATTCCAGCATCGTGCTGCCGCTCGCGCCGAAGCGGCCGGCGACCTCCGGACTGGTGGAGCTGCGCGGAGCGAGCTTCCGCTACCCGGGGGCCGAGGAACAGGTGCTGGCCGACGTGTCGTTCACCGCGTACCCGGGTCAGACCACCGCGATCATCGGTTCCACCGGCGCGGGCAAGACCACGCTGCTGAACCTGGTGCCGCGGCTGGCCGACGTCACCGGCGGGGCGGTGCTGGTGGACGGCGTCGACGTCCGCGAGCTGGACCCGGAGGCGCTGACGAAGGCGGTCGCGATCGTGCCGCAGAAGCCGTATCTGTTCACCGGCACCATCGCCTCGAACCTGCGCTACGGCCGGCCGGAGGCCACCGACGAGGAGCTGTGGGCGGCGCTGGAGGTCGCGCAGGCGCGGGACTTCGTCGAGCGGATGCCCGAGGGCCTGAACGCGCCGATCGCGCAGGGCGGCACCAACGTCTCCGGCGGCCAGCGGCAGCGGCTGGCGATCGCCCGCGCGCTGGTGCACCGGCCGGAGATCTTCCTGTTCGACGACTCCTTCTCGGCCCTGGACTACAGCACCGACGCCCGGCTGCGCGCGGCGCTGCTGGAG